>CANPZW010000010.1 GCA_947589385.1 uncultured Clostridia bacterium
AATCTATTCTAACACAGTTGATTTATATGAACTACTTTTTTGCCCTCTTCCGTTGCACTTGATATGATAATTCACCAAAGAAACGGTAAGCGGGCGCGGATTTTAAAATCCGCGCCCGCTTTTCCCGTTTGAACGGTTTTCATTTATTGCGTTCTTAAATTATCGGTTTTACTGTCCTACGGGGAAAACGTTATCCACCTTACCGTCTTTCAGCTCCACGGCGAAGTATTTGATTTCATACAGATTCGGTTTCCGTGGGTAAATAAGCCCCGCCGCGCGTTCGTCGGGGTGCAGGGCGCAAAAACTTTCCGTGGGTACGGCAACGCCCGTGAATCCGCCAAGATATTCCCTTAAATCGCCCGCTTTCGGAAGAAGCTCGGGCGAAAGATATTTTTCGAAATCCCCGAACGTCATCACGCTTTCGAAAAATGCGAAATGCAGAATTTTTTCGTCCGGTTTCTCTGTTTCCTCCGTCTTGCTTGAAACAAGCGTCAGTTTTTCTCCGTCGTAGCCGTATTCGCATACAGCTCGGGCGGCGGCGCAGGTTTCGAACTGCATCGTGACTTTTAAGGTCTGCCCAAATTCCGCGCAGACCACCTCGTTCGAAAAAATAACCGCACCCGTGCGCGAAATTACGACCAGTCCGTCGCCGCCGCTTACTGCCAGCACGGGGAAGCCCGCCAGCCGCTTTTCTTCGGCGCGCGCCTCCCTGAATTTCGCGCCGAGAGCCGTTATAGAATAGTCGCGCCCCTCTACGGAAAGATAGACCTCGCCCTGCGAAAACAGCGTGACGAGGTTTTCTTCGAAACGGGTCTGAAATATTATGTTAATCCGCGTATCGCGGCTTTCGAAACGCCGTATGTATATAACTGCCTCGCCCCCGCCGAGATAAACGTCCATATAGGCGGGCGGGTTTTTCAAAAGTTCTTCGTCAAGAAAAAAATTGACGGGCTGCAAATTTTCGCCGGGCACGATTTCCGCAAGCACCTTGTCTTGCATATCTACCTCTATATGCCTTTCAAACATATCCGTGCTCCCCGCAAAAAGTCCGTTCAGTTTTAAAATTGCGGGCGTGCAGGTCAAAAAATAAATTCTCATTCCACACCTTTTTTATTATTTAATGAATAGCATTTCAAAAATATGTCAATATACGCCTTGTAGGAGGTTTATATGAACAAGATTAACGGCTATACGGAAGAAGAGGCAAGGGGTCTTGTAGAATACATTGCGGAGGGCAAAAGCAAAGGGCAGACGCTTTCGGGTCTTTTCGCGGGCTATGCCAAAAAGACGGGGCGCGCCAAGGGCAGCGTGCGCAACTATTATTACGCGCTTTTGCGTAGCACGGGCGACAGCAGGGTCAAACAAATTTTAAACGGCAAGGACTTGCACGCCGAAAAGATTATGCCCTTTACCGAAGAGGAAACGGACAGGATTCTGCGTGAAATTCTTAAACAAAAGCAGCAGGGCGTATCCGTCCGCCGCGCCGTTCTGACCCTTGCGGAGGGCGACGATAAGCTTATGCTCCGCTATCAGAACAAATACAGAAACGTGTTGACCAAACAGCCCGAAAGGATACAAAGACTTATGGAAGAGTGCGGTCTTTCCCAAAGGGATGACGCGCGCGAGCGGCTGGAAGCGGAAATCAACGGGCTTTACGACCGCCTTGCTGAATCTTTGAAAGAAGAAAACAAAAAGCTTACCGCGCTTATAAAAAAGCTTACGGACGAAAACGCGCTTTTGAAGTTGCAAGTCAGAAATTCCCGCTGAAAATATTCGGCGTTAAGCGTGCAAAATAAAAATAAAAACCGCCCCTTAGAAGGGCGGTTTTTTTAATACGTATTGCGTTTTTTACTTTTTAAGGGTTATTTTCATAACGCCCAAATCAAAAGTAATTTTGTTGCCGTCGCGGGTTGCGTTGGTAATACCGATTCCGCTGAAATCGATTTTTCCGTCGTCCTTTTCTTCCCAGGTGCCGCTTATTTCCGTATCCGAATCAAGCGACTTGAAGGTGCAAGTGCCGTCTTTGTTAAGCACAAGTCTGATTGAGCCGGCTTCAAGCTTCTTACCGTTGTATTCCTTGCCTACTTCATAGGTGGTGGAAAGATTGCCGATGCCGACGGTCAAAGATTCGAATTTGTACGTGCCGCTCACGCCGCAGCCTGCGAGGGAGAAGCAAAGCACTACAACCGCAAGAACGGAAACCAAAGATACTGCAAGTTTTTTCATTTTTCATACCTCACTTTTATTTTTTTTACTTGTTCAGTGTGGGAAATTATAAAACATAATAGACACTTTGTCAATTATTTTAAGGCAATAATTGACAGTAATACGCCGAAAATTTCGGCGCAAACTATTTTTAAAGGGGTACGTACCTAATAAAAGGAGTTATATGGAAAAATTTATTATTGGCGTCGCCGTCGGAATGGCGGCAGGCGCGTTGATAGTTGCGAACAACTGCAAGCTTCGCAATCTCGTCAAAAAGAATCAGGAGGACCTGATGGAAAAGGCGGAAAACTATATCGACTCTAAACTCGAACAGATGGACAAGACTTCTCAAAACAAGAAGTCGCAGAAATCCGCCGAAAACAACTGATAAGCGCGTGATAAATTGCCGCAGTCTGCGGCAATTTATCCTTTTTATAGGTTGAAAATCCCGAGAGTTTATGTTATAATCGGGCTATGGAAAGGTACGTGGCTTTCGATATAGGCGATAAACGAATAGGCGTTGCGGTTTCCGACCCTTTCAATACCTACGCTCTGCCGTCGCAGACCTATTTCAGGAAAGGATTTGCCGAGGACGTAAAAGCTCTTGCGGAGCTCGCCCGCGAAAAGGGCGCGACTGCCATAATCTGCGGTTTGCCCGTGAATTTCGACGGAACGGAAGGGGAACAGACGGTTAAAACGCGGCGATTTATACAGGCGCTTTCCGCGGCGACGGATATTCCCGTCGTCTGCGAGGACGAACGTTTTACCACGCAAATGGCGCACGAAGTGCTGATTTCGGAGGGGATGAGGCGCGAAAAGCGCAAAAATTATGTTGACGCGCTTGCCGCCGCCAACATTCTCGACGGGTATCTTTCAAAATTAAAAAAGTAAAGGAGAGCGCAATGAGCGAGGAAGAGGAATTTTCGGAAGATGAGCTGATAGAGCTTTTGGACGAAGAGGGCAACATAGCCAAATTCAAACTTTTCGACGTGACCGAATACAAGGGCGAAAAATATACTTTGCTTCTTACGGCAGAGCCGAACGATGAAATAGCCGACGACGAGGTGCTGATTTTCCGGCTTAACGAAAAGGAGCAGACGCTTGAAGCTATCGAGGACGAAAATCTTTTGCAGGAGATTTTCGACTTTTACCGTGAGGAATCGGATGAAAGCGAGGGCGAAAATTGATTGTTGACTTTTCGTGCCGTTTGTAATATAATGGTCGTATGAAACGCAACCAGTCAACCGAAGATTATCTTGAATGTATCCTGCTTTTATCGCGCGAAAACGCTTTTGTTCACCGCGTGGATGTCGCGCGGCGCGTAGGAGTAAGCCAGCCCGCCGTGCAGAAAGCCGTAAAAATTCTGACGGGGCAGGGCTTTGTTGAGTGCGACGGGTTACATATTTATCTGACTTCGAAGGGCGCGGAGTATGCGGAAAAAATTTACGACAGGCATTGCACCATACGCAGATTTTTAAAGCTTTTGGGCGTAAATTCCGAGGACGCCGATTCCGACGCGTGCGAGATGGAGCACGTTTTATCCGAAGCGACATTCGGCGCAATGAAAGCATACGTGGAAAAAAACGGCTGACGTAGGCGTATATTTTCCGTAATTTTAATATTTTTTAGTAAGGGAATGCCCGCGGCGCGCAAAAGTTTGCGCGCCGCGGGCAAAATTTTTTTCCGTAAAAACTTACAAACCTGTCCGCGGAAATAGGGGCTTAAAAAGTTATCTTTTAATTTCGTAATCCTGGTTCATCAGGTTTATAATAGATTCTTCGTCGTCCGTAATATTGAAATCGCCGTGCATGGTATGCTTTATCACGGAAGAAGCCACTGCAAAGTTTACAATGTCGTCGGGTTTCATTCCGCGCATAATCGCGTAAATCATGCCGCTTGCAAAGGCGTCGCCGCCGCCTACGCGGTCGAGAATGTTAAAGTGGAAAGTGCGGCTTTCATACGTTTCGCCATGATACCAAAGGAATGCTTTAAGGCTGTTTTCGCTGCCCGTATGCACGTATCTTATGTGCCTGCCTATCGCCTTTATGTCGAACCGCTTTGAAATCTCGCGGAAAATTCTGTCCTGCTCTTTATAGTTAGGGTTCATCGTAAGCCCGTCTTTCATATCCTTGCCGTCCGGTCCCGGCAGATTCAGCGGCTCTATTCCGAACAACACGTCAACGTACGGCAGATATTCCGTAATGCAGTCGCGCGCTTCCTGCCAGCCCCACAGCGCGCTGCGGTAGTTGCAGTCGAAACTTACCGTAATACCCAGCTCCTTTGCGGCTTTCAGCGCATGCTCCACAAGCTTGCGGCAGTTTTCGGAAAGCGCGGGGGTAATGCCCGAAAGGTGAAGCCAGGTAAAGCCTTCAAGTTTCTTTTTAAAATCCACCGTCCCGAAATCGTAAAGCGAAAACGAGGAATTTTTTCTGTCGTACGTCACCTTTGAGGAGCGTACGCCGAAGCCCTCTTCGAGAAAGTAAATGCCCATTCTGCCTTCGTCCGAAAAGATGCACGGGGAGCAGTGGACGTCGTTCGAGCGCAGGTAGCGGATAGCCGCCTTGCCTATGGACGAATCGGGCACGACCGTGAAGTAGGAGGAATCTATGCCGAGGTTTGCAAGCGAGGCAGCAACGTTGGCTTCCGCGCCTCCGTATGTGACTTTAAATTCGTCCGTCGTCCTTATTTTTTCATAGTTCGGGGGCGAAAGCCTCAATAAAAGCTCGCCCATGGTTATGAAACGGTTTTGTTTTTTGTCAATCATAAAAATTCCTCCTGAATCTATAATTTCATAATACATTATAGCACCGTCTGCCTTATTTGTACATACCCGTTTGAAAATTTCATTGCATTTTTCTTTCGGGTCTGCTAATATAGAGCCGTAAAAAATTTTTTCGGAAGGTGAATTTTATGAAAATTGCCGTAAACACTTCGATTTCGACGGGCGATTTAAGCTTTTCCGAGCTTGAAGAACTCGGAGAGCTTGTCTATTTCAGGGACGCGCCTACGGAGGAACTGAAAGTCCTTGCCGCCGACTGCGACGCGATAATGATAAACAAGGAAGAGATTACCGAGGAATTGCTTGCCGCCTGCCCCAAGGTAAAATATATAGGCGTTTTCGCCACGGGCTATAACGTTGTAAATCTTGCCGCCTGCCGCAAGAGGGGGATAACCGTGACCAACGTGCCGGGATATTCCACAAATTCGGTGGCGCAGCACGTGTTTGCGCTTCTCCTTGCGCTGTACGATAAAATAAGGGAATATACTTCTTCCGTTGACGCGGGCGACTGGGTAAAGAGCAGGACTTTCAATTATTTCCCCTGGCCCACTTATGAACTTTACGGCAAGACGTTCGGCATTTTAGGCTACGGCAGCATAGGCAAGGCGGTTGCGAAAATCGCGGACGCCTTCGGCATGAACGTTGTCGTTTCCACCCGCACGCCGCCCAAGGACTGCCCTTTTAAGGTGACCGATTTCGAGGAGCTTCTGCGCGTAAGCGACGTGCTTACCTTGCACTGTCCGCTGAATTCCGCGACGGATAAAATAATAAACGAACGCACGCTTTCGCTTATGAAGGACGGCGCTGTGCTGATAAACACCGCCCGCGGCGGACTTATCGACGAGGCGGCGGTAAGAAAGGCACTGGACAGCGGCAAGCTTTCTGGCGCGGGCGTAGATGTGGTTACGTATGAGCCCATGCGCGCGGACAATCCGCTTTTGGGCGCAAAGAATTGTCTTATTACCCCGCACGTCGCGTGGTGTCCTCTGGAAGCCCGCCGACGTCTTTTGCAAATAGCTACGGATAATCTTAAAAGCTACCTTTCGGGCAGCCCCGTAAATGTTGTAAGTTAAGTCAGCCCCAAATCTTTAAAGGATAATTTCATTTGACTAAAAAGCCGCGGCGCGCAAAATTTTTGCGCGCCGCGGCGAACTTATATGCTTTAAGGCGAACTTTATATTACGGTAATCCAATCAGACGTCGGGCAGACTTTCAACGCTTTTAAGCACGTATTCAAGCGTTCCCTGTTCGTAGGCTATGGGCGCGGAATATTTCAGCATAAGCGTGCGCGCCCTGTTGCCGTTTCCTGCGGCAAACCAATATCTCTGCGAAACGCCCGTAAGCACGCTGTCGTTATAGCTTACGTTTATAGCAACCGTTTCCAGCTTTTTGGGCGTGCCGTCATCGTTTTCGCCCTCTTCAAACAAACCGTTTGCGGCAAGAATTTTCTGCAATTCAACAAGTTGTTTATCCGATTCCGTTTCGTCGGTGCATAGAGGGGCGGCAGAGCCCGTAAACGTAAAGTCGGCGGGATTTACGCCCGGTCTGTATAACGTCACCGTCTGGTTTAACGACGCGCTCATATTTTTCGTCGCGCGTACTACCACGTCGAGATAGGTTACGTCGAAAACACAATTCATCCTGCCGTTCAGCCCGTCCGCCTGAAATTCGCTTTCCTTTTTTCCGTCGTCGGCAAGGTTGTCGTAAATTTTTGTATAGACTTCGGAAAAAGAAAGATTGTAAAAACTTTCGTAAATGCGGTCGGTTTCTATATAACACCCTTCCAAACTCACGGCTTGGGGCGCTTTGGGCGCGACGCTTTTGATTTCCTGCCTGGTATATACGGGGCTGAGATAATCCCTTACGGGCAGGAAATAGCTTATCGTGCGGAGATACTCGTTTTCGAATTTTCTCTCCTCGACGACATCTTCCAGCCTGTGGAATTTATAAGTTACGGAAGGGATTTCAAGCGCCGTTTCGTAGCAATAGAGTACAAGACCGTTGCTGCCCGTCTTATTAAGATAATCTTCCCGCCATTCCTCGCGCGTGATTGTTTCAAGTTCCGTAGAGGAGATTTTTTTGGCGTAGAATTTAGTGGAATAAGTTCCGTCCGCGTATTCGGCGGAGTATGAGCGGTTTTGCGGGGCTTTTGCCTGGGTTACGGTATAAACCAGGCTTTCGGGCATAAACCCTTCGTTCCCTTCGGTGAACGTGGGCTGTATTCCTTTTAGGTCGGAATCGGTGTACCAGTTGGAAGAAAGCGAAGCCAAATTACGCGTTTTTGCGGAGCAGCCCGCGGCGGCGGTCATGCACCCCGCAAGACAAATCGCCGCAAATGCCAAAGATTTTTTCATAAATTTCCTGTTTTTTGAATATTTTGAAAAACTGAACTCATTATATCACAATAATTTTAAATTGTAAAAACTTTTATGCCCCAAATCCTTAAATTTAATCGCCGGTTGTGATATAATGGACTTATGATAAAGGCTATAAGCTGCGCCGCGCTGTCGGTAGCGCTTGAACAACTGAAAAAAATAACTTCGGAAAACGAGGCGGCGGGGCTTCCCACCGTCGTCTTCTGCGAGGACAGGCTGTCCCTTGCCGCGGAGCGCACGGTTTGCGCGGCGGTGGAAGGGACTTTCCTTACCTCGGTATATACCTTTGCGCGCTTTCTGTCCGCCGAATGCGGCAAGCCGCAGGGCGTGCTTTCCGCGCAGGGCTCAGCTATGGCGGTGCGCAGAATAATCGAGGAAAACAGGCAAAAGCTGTCCGTATTCAGACAGCTTACCGCGCCCTCCGCGGCGCAGGCGGTTTACGATACCATCGCGCTTTTGTATTCTTCGCGCGTGTCCGCCGAAGATATAGAAAACGCCGTATGCGCGGGTGAAATCCTAGGCGGCAAATTAAAGGATTTGGCGCTTATATACGGCAAATATATGCAGTATCTGAAAGACTGCGGAATGGAGGACAGAAACGGTTATCTCCGCCGTCTTGCGCCCGTAATAGAAAAAAGTCCGAAAATAAAGGGGGCGTGCGTAATTTTTCTGGGCTTTCAGGCGTTCACCTGCACAACCGCGGAGTGCGCGCGGGCGGCTTTTTCTTCGGCAAAGGACGTTTACGGGCTGTTTATAGGCGGCAGGGAGGATATTTACGTAAACGAAGCTTCTGCGGCGTTCGTAGCCGCGGCGGCGGAGTTCGGCGGAGCGGCGCATACCCTGCGGGAAGGAAACCTTCTAAGGGAGGCGGACCTTTTAAGGCGCAGGCTGTTCGACCCCGAAAGCTTTTTCGGCTCTGCGGAAAAGACGGACAGGGTTCACGTTTTCGAGGCGGTTGACGGCGAAGAGGAGCTTGAATTTATCGCCGCAAGCATAAAGCGGCACGTCATAGACGGGGGCGAAAGGTATTCCAAAATATCCGTCATGCTGCCCAATCTGGAAAAATGCGAGGCGGAGCTCGCACGCGTGTTCTCGAAATTCCGCATACCGTATTACGTTGACAGGCGCGTTTCCCTCTCCGAGCACCCGCTGTGCGCGTTTATATTCTCCTTTTTAAGCTGCGTTCTTTCGGGCTGCCGACCGCAGGACGTCGATGGCGCGGTAGCCTCACCGTTTTTCCCTGCGGAGCGCGCGGACAAGGATATTTTCCGCAACTACGCTTTGCGCCTTGCAAATTGGCGCGGCGGCGTCAGACGCCCCCCCAAAAAGGAGATTCTTGACAGTTTCGGCTTCGATATCGAAGCGGTGGAAAGGGTCAGGTCGGTTTTTTTGCGGGGCTTGAAAATTCTTTCGTCGGCGGAAAACGTATTCGAGGGCTTGAAGGCTTTGCTTGCCGATTACGGCGCGCCCGAAAAGCTGGATAAGCTTTCCGAAAGTTTCAAGGACAGTTATCCCGCGGCGGCGGCTTTCGGCAAACGCACGTACGAGGGCGTATTAAGCGTTCTAAACGAAGCCGAAGGGCTTTCGGCGGGGCTGGCTTTAAAGGACGTTATAAAGGTACTTAAAAGCGGCTTTACCGCCGCGGAAATATCGCTTATCCCGCCCAAGGCGGACGCGGTTTTCGTGGGGGATATCGCCGCTACGGCAAACACGGGCAGCAACGTCGTTTTCGCCGCAAGGCTTACGGGCGACGTGCCCGAAGCGGGCGCGGATTCCTCCCTTTTAACGGACAGGGAGCTGAATATTTTGGAAAGCATAAGCCTTGACATATCCCCGAAAATCAGACAGGTCAACGCGAGAAAACGCGAAACGGTTGCGCTTAACGTCTGCGCTTTCAGGGAACAGCTTTATCTGTCCTATCCCGTAAAACTCGACGGCGAAGAGAGCGGACCGAGCGAAATAATCGCATATGCGCGCGCGGCTTTCCTTTCGCCCTCGGGAACGCCCCTTATCGCTTCGGACTTAAAACGCATAGAAAGGACGGGGCGCGCCCTTCCCTTTTACGCAAGCGAAAAACTCCCCGCCATAAAACAGCTTTTGAAGTTGAAAAACAGCCCCGCGCAAGCGTCCGCGGTATATGAAGTTTTAAAGCGCCGCGGCTACGAAAGCGAGGCGAACGCCGCCCTTTCGGCGCGCCCCCGCCGCGTAATATCCTGCGGGAAACAGCTTTATCTCGCTTACAACAGTCTTTCGCCCACCGCGCTCGAAAGTTATTTTTCCTGCCCCTATCTCGGCTTTATGCGGCAGGGACTTAAAGTGCAGGAGAGGGAAGAGGGCGCCGTGCGCGCAGTGGATACGGGAAATTTTATCCATTCCGTATTGCAGGATTTGGCTTATGAAATAAACGGCATATCCGAACTTTCCGTCCTCGAAAAAAGGGCGCGCGAACTTGCCGAAAACAAACTTTCCCGTCCGCCCTATTCCTCGCTATCAGACGAAAAGCGGGGGCGGTACACCGCGGGCGAGCTTATCGAAGAAGCGGTAAAGGTTTCGGTTGGGATGTTCCAACAGATTAAAAATTCGCGTTTTACGGTATTTTCCGCCGAGGGCAGGTGCGAGGTCGCCCTGTCGCCCGACGTAAAGCTTTACGGCAGAATAGACCGCGTTGACGAATGTGACGGAATGGTAAGGATAATAGACTATAAGACGGGCGCAATCGACTGTTCGCCCGAAAAATATTATACGGGTGAAAAATTGCAGTTGCCGTTGTATCTGCTTTCGGCTTCCGAGGGCAAAAGGGCGGTCGGCGCATATTATTTCCCCGCGGCGGTGGAATACCGCGAAAAGCCTGACGGCGTGTTCCGTCTGCAAGGCTTTATGGACGGCAGCGAGGACGTGGTTTCCGCTTCCGACATAAATTTGCGGGAAAAAGAGAAGTCGGAATACATAGACGCATATTTAAACGGCAGGATGCCCGACAAGGTAATGGGCAGGGAAGAATTTGCAAACTTTTTGGCGTATTCCCGCCTTATAGCGGAACGCGGCGCGGAGGAAATGCTTTCGGGCAACATACAGCCTTCCCCCGCGGAATCGGTTTGCTCGTACTGCAAAATGGGCGGAAGCTGCGGTTTTTACGCGGGCAGGGACGGCGTCGAACGCACCCCGCCGCCCGTAAAGTGCGCCGGCATAGCCGAAATAGTTAAAAACGCGGAGGGAAACAAAAATGCCTGAAATGACGTCTCAGCAGAAAGCCGCCGTGGAAAGCCGCGGCAAGGTAATCGTTTCCGCCTCCGCGGGAAGCGGCAAGACTTTCGTAATGATAGAAAAGCTCGCCCGCGCCATAGAAGCGGGCGCCGACCTCGACGGAGTGCTCGCAGTAACATTCACCAAAAAAGCCGCGGCGCAGATGAAAGATAAGCTGCGTAGGGCGTTGATTGCCCGCGTAGAGGGCGCGTCGGGCGCGGTCAAAGCCCGCCTTAAAGCGCAGATTGCGAAAATTCCCGCCGCGAACATTTCAACCATACATTCCTTCTGCTCGCGCCTTCTGAGGACGTATTTTTACGCCCTCGATATTGACGGCGGCTTCGACATAATAGCGGACGACGATTCCGTTGCGACCGACTTGAAAGAGCGCGCCCTCGATAACCTTTTCGAGCGCCTTTACGAGGAGGACGACGGGCAATTTATCCACCTTCTGAAACGCTTTTCGAAAAAGCGTAGCGACGGGTCTTTGCGCGCTCTTGTGCTCGAAAGCTACGCCGCCGTGCGCTCTGTCGCAGACTATAAGGAACTGCTTGAAAGAACCCCCGACCTTTTCACGGAAGAGGGCTTCGGGCGGGTTTGCCGCGACCTTTCCCAAATTCTCGCCCGGAAGTACAAGGCGCTGTCTGCGGCGGTGGAAACTTTCCGCAATAATTTTCCGCCCACGACAAACGCCGACGCATACGACGAAATTTTCTGCCAGATGCTGTCCGCACTCTCTGCGGCTGCGGCGGGCGGGATTTTCGAGCCTCTGCCACCTTTAAGCTCTACGCGCAAGCCGAAAGATTCCCCTTACGATAAGGACGCGGGCGAGGCGTTCAAAAATTTCCGTCAGTCCGTGCTTAAAAAATACGCCGCCGTGCGGGGCGATTTGGCGGACAGGGAAACCGAATTTTCCGCGTTTATTCAAAGCGGAGTTACCGCCTGCGCCTTTGCAAAACTGCTTTTGCAGTTCGACGGAGAATATTCCGCGGTTAAACGGGACGAAAATAAGCTGGATTACAACGATTTGGAACACCTTACCCTGCGCCTTCTTAAAGACGACAGGATACGGGCGGAAATAAATTCGGGCTTCGAATACGTTTTCGTAGATGAATATCAGGACGTAAACCCCGTGCAGGAAAGAATTATTTCCTCTATTGGGCGGGAAGTTTTTCTTGTCGGCGATGTCAAACAGGCGATTTACGGCTTCCGCGGCAGCAAATCGCTGTTCTTTGCCGAAAAATTCAACCGTTTTATGGGGGGCGAGGGCACGGCTTTGCGCCTTTCAAGCAATTTCCGCAGTACGTCCGCCGTTTTAAACTTTGCAAATTCGCTGTTTTCGGAAGTAATGCGCGAGGACACGTGCGGCTTCGACTATAAAAACAATTCGGAAATGACGGCGGGCGGCGGATATCCCGAAGATTGCGGGTTTGCGGGTATCCATGTCTATGGTTCTGGCGAAAAGGAAGATGCGCGCAGCCTGCCCGTTTATTCCGTTTCCGGGGATTTGCGCAAAGCCCCCCACACCCGTGAAGGGCTTGCTATTCTGCAAATAGTGGAAAGGGAGTTGCAATCCCGCCACTTCGACCTCAATAAGGGGGAATACGTCGATACGCAGCCGGGCGACATCTGTATTCTGACCCGAAAAAACAAAAACAAATATACCGACGAAATCGTCCGCGCGCTTAGGGACGCGGGCTATTCCGTTTCGGGTTCACGCGAAGGCAACGTGTGCGACCTGCCCGAAGTTAAGAAAATAATAGATATCCTTTCGCTTATCGACAACGCCGAGCAGGATATTCCGCTTGTCACGGCTATGCTTTCCCCCCTCGGCAGGTTTTCCGAGGACGAGCTTGCCGCCGTACGAATTTTCTGCAAGCGCGAAAAAAAGCTTTCGTTCCGCCGTTGCTGCGCTCTTTTTATGAAAAACGGACGGGGAACTTTAAGGGAAAAGCTTGAAGCGTTTTTCGGAAAATTGAATACGTACCGCGATTGGGCGGAAATTTTAACGGCGGGCGAGCTTATCGACAAGCTTCTTGCCGAAAGCGGTCTGGAAGCTGAATATTCCGCTGACGGCGGCGAAAAGCTGAAAAACGTACTGCGCCTTGCCGCGGAGGACGGAAATCTGTCGCTCCCCGCATTTTTGGCGAAATTGAAAGCGGGCGGATATAAGGTCGCCGCGCCTTCCGCCGCGCCTTCGGACAGTATAAAAATAATGACCATGCACTCCGCGAAAGGTCTGGAATTTCCCGTCGTAATTCTTTCGGATATCTGCCGCACCTTTAAGGGCAGGGATTATTCCGAGCTACCTTTCGACGACGAATACGGCTTTGCGCCCAAACTGTACGACCCCGAAAAAATGATAACGTACCCCACCGTTTTGCGCAGACTTGTCAAAATCCGCGCCGAGCGCGAGGAACTTAAAAACGAGTTGAACCTTTTTTACGTCGGCTGTACGCGCGCAATGTGCAATCTGCATATCATAGCCTCGGAAATAAAGGAATATTCCCCTGCCGACGCGCAGGACGCCCGCTGCTATGCGCAGACTTTCGACATGGCGCGTTTTTCGCCCGAAATCATGGACTTGCGCGGCGAAATAGAAAAAACGGGGAGGGACGTCCTTTATTTTCCAGAACCCGACAAGGAACTTACGGAAGCCGTGGAAAGGCGTTTTATGCAAGTTTACGCCCATGAGGAAAGCATTGACCTTCCGGTTAAAAGTTCGGCTTCCGCAATTCTTAAATCGATGAAGGAGGACGCGCCGTATTTTGCCGAAAACCAACTTTTTTCGGGAGAGGGGGAGACGGGCACGGAGCGCGGCATAGCCTATCACAGGTTTTTGGAGCTTTGCGATTTTTCTTTGAAATCGCGGGAGGGCATCGAAAAAGAAATAGAAAGTTTTGTTTCGGAGAACAGAATATCCGCGGAATCCGCCGCTCTTTTAAATGCCGCCGAGCTTGAAGAAATTCTGAATATGCCCGTTTTCGACGGACTGAAAGACGCGCGGCTTCTGCGCGAACAGGAGTTTTTATGCCGATTGCCCGCGTGCGACGTATTTCCTACCGCGGCGCAGGATTCGGTACTTATCCAGGGCGCAATGGACCTGCTTGCAGTCGGCGAGGACGGCGCGCGTATTATAGACTACAAATATTCCAAAAAGACGGACGAACAGCTTGCGGCTACCTATTCGGGGCAGCTTGCGCTTTATAAAAGGGCGGCATCGAAGATACTTAAAATTCCCGAAGAAAAAATAAGCGCGGCGATAATCAACATTTACCGCCGCAGGCTGATTATGCTGTGACACGTTGAAATTAAATGTGACGTTGGTATTGATATAATATAAAAACAGTGGAAATGCGACAACATCTCCGCTGTTTTTCGTTTGTTCCCGACTATAATTTAATACGATATGTTTTCGGAAATCGGTAAATACCTTCTCGACTTTGCAGCCAAATTTACCTTCGATAACGTGGTGTGGCTGACATGGGGGTCTTACGGAGCGATATTTGTGCTGTCGTTCGTGCTCTGCCTTGCCCTGCCCGCCGTGCGCTTTTCCTCGAAGAAACCTTTTTTATGTCTTTCTTATTGCTATACGGCAGCCACTTTCGCGCTGTTTTTAACCGTGAATACGGTGGAGGAAGCGGCATTCGTCGCCTGTGTATTCTGGGTGGCGGGATTTGTTTTATACGGGCTTTTGTGCGCCGTTTCAAAGCGGAAGAGCACCGCGCCCGCCCAAGCCGCCGCGGCTGTCGCGCCCCCGCCCGTTATAACCCTGCCCGTGCAGGTAAAGCCCGCGGCGGAACCGCCCGCAAAGCCCAACCCGAGGCAGCCTTCAACCCCGGCAAACGTAATTTCGCGCAGCAACGTGCGGCTGGACCATGCCATTGCTGTCACCGCTAAACTGCTTGAAAAAAATTTGGGAAAGACCGACCGCCAGGAGCTGGAAAAACTGAAAAACACTCTCGAAGTGTTGAAGGTAAAGGGCACTTTGACCCCCGCGGAGGGGGAAATTCTCAACGAAAATTTCAATACGCTTTTAAAACTTATGGCAAAGTACAACGTTTAAACGTATTCAGCCGTATTCGGCGCGGAAAATTTCCGGACGCGGAAATTTAACTTAGAGATAATTCGGTTTATATAATGCCGCGTAATGCCGCGGGGCGGAAAAACTTTCCGCCCCGCGGCATTAAAATTTCGCTTATAGGGTTTTCAGTTTGGTTTGCACGTATTCCCCCGCGGCGGCGGCTTCGTTTAAAACGTCGTCCGTGACGAATGTTCCCTTTTTGAACAGCGTTTCACCGTCCTTCACAACGTCGCCTTTCAGCGTCGAAACTCTTTTTACTATGATAACGTCCCCCGCGATAAGTATTTCGGCGGGATAATTTTTTTTGCCTATTTTAGCCGTTTTCAGTCTGTCGCCGAAAAATGTAAAATCCCGCAAATTACCTAAATAACCGCCGTTTTCGTCGAAACACGCCTTGCCCAGACGTATGGGAACGCCGACGGATTCCTCTACGGATTCGTTGAAAATAATCTTTTCTCCCGTCTTTAAAACGTTTTTAAAGTCAACGGTAAATTCCCGTTCCCGTTCGTCGGCGCATACAAGGCTGACTATTTTCCCGCCCGAGACGTTCACCGATAAAACGTAACCCTCTTTGCCGGCAGTGCTTAAAACCCTTTTGCCGTAAATTTCTGAAAGCTTCATATAAATTCTCCTTACGCTCTACTATATTTGTCTTTCTTTGCGCACTTTCCTTAAAAAAATAAACTATTTTGTCGTTTTTGAATGGTATTTCTCAAACAAGCCGTTTTAAAAGTAAATTCTGAAATCCCCAAAGCCCGCGGCGGAAAATCCGCCGCGGGCTTTAAGGTTGGGCGGTTTATCGCATTTTGCTTTATTTATAATATTTTGCCGTAATAGGGTTGTGCTTTCGCAAATCTTTTGCTATAATATTAAAAGTTGTAAAATTTCGGCAACAGGTCAATAACCCCATTAAAAGAAAATTTACGAGAGAAAATATGAAAATAGCCATTGTATGCGACGTGCTGGGCAGTGAAAACAACGGCACAACTATTGCCGCAATGAATCTGATAAGGTATCTGAAAGCCGAAGGGCACGAAGTTCGCGTGCTCTGCGCCGACAGCGATAAAAAGGGGCTTGAAAACTATTTCGTGGCGCCCAACCGCAGTTTCGGCAAGCTTTTGGACAAATACGTTAAAAAGATTGGCGTAACGCTTTCCAAGAAGGACGAGGCGCTTGTGGAAAAGGCGCTGGACGGCGTGGATTATATTCACAGTATGCTGCCCTTTGCGCTCGGCAAACAGGCGGCGCAGTACGCCCGTAAACACAATATCCCCATTTCCGCAGGCTTTCATATGCAGGCGGAAAATCTTACGTCCTACCTGAAAATCAACGAGCTGAAATTTCTAAACAAGATAATCTATAAATACATTTACAATAAATTTTACCGCTATGTTGACGCAATACATTTCCCCACCGACTTCATCCGCGGGGTTTTCGAAAGCAACATAGGCGTAAAAACCAACGGCTACGTAATTTCCAACGGGGTAAATGCAGAGGTGCAGCGGCGGGAAGTGAAAAAGCCCGAAGAATTCAGGGATAAATTCGTAATTTCCACTACGGGCAGATACGCGCACGAAAAATCGCAGGACACTCTTTTGAAAGCGGTAAAATATTGCAAATATAAAGATTATATCCAGCTTATTCTTGCGGGGCAGGGCGTCAAGGAAAATTATTATAAACGTCTTGCGGCGAAGCTGCCCGTGCCGCCCGTGATGAAGTTCTATTCCCGTTCCGAAATAATAGACGTTCTGAATTACAGCGATTTGTACGTTCATCCCGCCGAAATGGAGCTGGAAGGGATAGCCTGCCTCGAAGCGATAATGTGCGGCAAGCTTACCATTGTATCCGATTCCCCGCTTAGCGCCACAAGAAGATTCGCGATTGACGAAAGGTGCATATTCAAAACCCGCAACCCGAAGGATTTGGCGCGGGTGATAGATTATTGGCTTGAACACCCCGAGGAAAAGAGAAAGGCGGAGCAGAATTATCTTGAAGACGCTGAAAAATACCGCCTTGCCGACTGCATGAAAAAAATGGGCGAAATGATAGAGGAAGTGCGCGCGGCAAAATCGGGCAATAAATAAAATACGGCAATTTAAAGTGCGCGCGGCTGCGTTAAAGCAGCCGCGCGCATATTTTTTGCGGGGATTGAAATTCCTTTTTTCCATATTCTTCCTGAAATTTACAAAAAAGTTTACATATGACTTGACAGGTGTCAAGTTTTTGTGTAAACTTTTGTAAAAGCGCGGTAAAGGGAGCTTTATGCTCGCTTTTTACAGACTTCGCTTTACGAGGCTTGAATTTGGAAAAATATTACGACGTAATTGTAGTTGGCACGGGCGTTGCGGGGCTGAACTGCGCCTTGCACCTGCCTTCGGATAAAAGGGTTGCGGTGATTTGCAAGGGCTCGCCCGACCGTTCGGATAGCTATCTCGCGCAGGGCGGTATCTGCCGCTTGCAGGGCAGGGAGGATTACGACAGCTATTTTGCGGATACGATGCGCGCGGGACATTCGGAAAACAATCCCGCCGCCGTCGCATGCATGATAAACAATTCCGAGGAGATAGGCGACGAGCTTATAGCTTTGGGCGTAGATTTTGCTCGCAATCCCGACGGCACGCTTGCCGTCACGCGCGAGGGCGGACATTCCAAAAGCCGTATATGCTTTCACGAGGATTGCACGGGCAAGGAAATAACCACCCGTCTTATGCAGACGGTATCCCGCCTTTCCAACGTTTCCGTAATTCCCGAAACCACCATGCTCGATATCCTTGCGGACGAAAACCGCTGTTACGGTATAATCGTTTCGGACAACGCGACGGGCAGGCTGCAAACCGTATTTGCCGATTATACCGTGCTTGCTTGCGGCGGAATAGGCGGGCTGTTCAGCCATTCCACCAATTACAGGCTTATTTCGGGCGACGGCGTGGCAATTTGCCTTAAACACGGCGTTGCCGTCGATAACATAAATTATATACAATTCCACCCTACTACGCTCTTTACAAAAAGCACGATAGGCAGAAGTTTTTTAATTTCCGAGTCTGTGCGCGGCGAGGGCGCGGTTCTTCTCGATAAAAATTTTAACCGTTTTACAGACGAGTTGCAGCCCCGCGACGTCGTCACGGCGGCTATATATAAGCAGATGGAAAAGGACGGCTCAGAACACGTTTGGCTGGATTTGCGCCCCGTTCCCGAAAAGGAACTTCGCGAACATTTCCCCTCTATTGTGGAAAAATGCCGCGAAGAGGGATATGATGTATTTACGCAGCCCATTCCCGTCGTTCCTGCGCAGCACTACTTTATGGGGGGCGTCAGAAGCGATTTGAACGGCCGCACCACCATGGAAAGGCTTTACGCAGTGGGCGAAACGTGCTGTAACGGCGTGCACGGCGCGAACAGGCTTGCCTCCAATTCTCTGTTGGAGAGTCTTTTGTTTGCAAAGCGCGCCGCTGAGGATATGGCGCGGAACTATTCAAAGATAGACTTAAACGCCGCCCGTAAAATAGCGGGGGCGCTGGATATGGGGCGGTACGCCGACCCGGCCAAACTTTTGGAAGAGTACAGGGAACTACTTAAAAAGGCGATAAAGGAGGCGGAAGATGCTAAACCCCGTTTCGGCCGCGCTTAACGCGGACGAGCTGATAAAAATGGCTTTAAAAGAGGACATATCCAACGAAGACGTTTCCACCAACGCCGTAATATCCGGCTATGTAAAGGGCGAAGTACAGCTTATCTGCAAGCAGGACGGAGTTATTTGCGGCTTGCCCGTTTTCGAGCGGACTTTTAAAATTCTTGACGATAATACTTTGTTCGATTTCCGCGTGCGCGAGGGCGAAGAGGTGAAAAAGGGTCAGCTTCTCGCAATTATTACGGGGGATATACGCGTTCTATTATCGGGCGAGCGCGTTGCGCTCAACTTTTTGCAGCGAATGAGCGGAATAGCTACCTACACCCGCGAAACGGTAAAGCTTTTAAAGGGAAGCAAAACCAAGCTTTTAGACACCCGAAAGACCACGCCCAATATGCGAATATTCGAAAAATACGCCGTCAGGGTCGGCGGGGGATATAACCACCGCTACAATCTTTCGGACGGCGTGTTATTAAAGGACAACCACATAGGTGCGGCGGGCGGCGTAAAAAAGGCGGTGGAAGCGGCTAAAAATTACGCTCCTTTTGTGCGGAAAATAGAAGTCGAGGCGGAAACCCCGCAAATGGCTGCGGAAGCGGCGGAGGCGGGCGCCGATATTATAATGCTCGACAATATGTCCGTAGCGGATATGAAAGAGGCGATAAGGCTTATAGGCGGCAGGGCGCAGACGGAGTGCAGCGGCAATATCACAAAGGACAATATATCCGCTATTCTGGAAACGGGGGTTGACTTCGTGTCGAGCGGGGCAATCACCCATTCCGCGCCCATACTCGACCTGTCGCTTAAAAATCTTCGTCCTTTGGAGGAGAAATGAAAGCCGAAAAGCGCAGGGAAGAAATTTTAAGCCTTATGGGCAACACGGAAAATCCTCTGCCCGCCAACGTGCTTGCGGAGCGTTTTAAAGTGTCACGGCAGGTAATCGTCCAGGATATCGCCGTACTGCGCGCCTCGGGCTACGACATAACCGCCACAAACCGAGGCTACGTGCTCAATACAAAGGTCAGGGCTACCCGCGTTTTCAAGTGCCGCCATACTTTCGAAGAAATAGTTGACGAAGGCGTTCTTATTATCGAAGCGGGCGGCAGAATAGAGGACATTTACGTAAATCACCGCCTGTACGGCAGAATTTCCGCCCGGCTGGGGCTATACACCCGCACCCATGTGGAGGAGTTGTACCGTTCCCTTGTTTCGGGCGCGTCCAAACCGCTTATGAGCGTTACGGACGGTTATCATTACCATACCGTTTCCGCCCCGAACGAGGAGACGCTGGACGAAATAGAAAAACTATTGAGAAACAAAGGATTTCTGATAGAAATTTAAAATTCGGTCTGAAAACGTTTTTTCAAAGATTATAAAGGAGTTAAAAAATGTACAAAACCGTTTTAAAAGTGGAGGGCATGCACTGCGGAATGTGCGAAAGTTTTGTAAACGACGTAGTGCGCGGCTGTGCGGACGTTAAAAAGGTTACAAGTTCCGCGCGTAAGGGCGAAACGGTGATTTTAAGCGAAAAGCCCGTTGACGGCGAGGCGGTAAAGTCCGCAATTTCGGCAAAGGGCTATAAAGTTTCGTCCGTAGAGGTCGAAGAATACGAAAAGAAGCGGCTTTTCGGAAGAAAATAAAACGTACTTAATTTAATGCGCGCCGCCCGCGGAATTTTCCGCGGGCGGCGCTTTTTGTTTTATTTGATTTTAAGGTTATGGTTTATTTAATTATCAGTTTATCGGACTCGGCGTCGGCGCGGGTAAGACTGACCGTCTTTACGGCGGGGTCGTCGTACAGCGTATAATTGTAAGTTGCGGCGTCTGTATCCATACAGCTTGAATAAACGGTGTATTGAAAGCCCTCTTCCGTCAGCACACAGCCTTTCGGCACGGCGACGCTTCCGAGAATACGCAAAAATGAAGTCACGGCATTTTCCCTTTCCGTTTCGCCGTGGTTGAATTTAACGAACGCCGCCCGCACGAAACGGGAGGGCGACGACCAGTCGCCGGGCATACCCAAAGCGCCCATTCCGCGGCTGTAAGGGGTCAAATCGAGTTCTTCCGCAAAGGTGTTTTCGGGGTTGCGCGCAGACAGCCGCGCGTAATTTTTCAGGTTGAAAAGCTGCGTTTCGAAGGGCGGATTGTTGGTTAAAACGCCCGCGGGGTCGTCGTAAATTTTCAGCCCGTCCGCAACGCTTTCAACCGCTATTTCGCCTGTTTTGTCGCCTATAAGCCAATGAAGGGGAGTGTGCGGCATCTTATCGGAATAATTTATATCCGCGACGTTCATTTGTTCAAGCGCGGTTCTCGCTTCCGCAAGATTTGCGCAACCGCCAAGAATATAGGGAATGACCTCGAAAGGCGCAACGTTTACCTTGTCCGTACGCGGCTTGTGGTAGATGGCGTTCGCGGGAAAATTCAGCCCCGCAATGCAAAGCCCTTTTTCGTTCATGGCGTCATAATATAGGGGGCAGCCGTCCGCAACGTGCGCCATTCCTATAACCGCGTAGTGTCTTTCCTGCGCGGGAGCTTTCCTGAAAGTAAATTTAAAGCCGCGCGGAGATATTACCGCCTGTTCGCCGTGGGACGAGCAGACGTCAAGAGTTCTTCCGAAGTAGTAGTTGCCGCGATTTTTAAAACTTATAGCAGTGCACATAATTCTCCTTAATTTTAGGCAAAGCCCGAAAAATTTATTCCTTTCAGCCGGCGTAGCCCGTTTTTGCGCAAAGCACCGCGTATGCGGCTTCCGTATCCGAAAGGGTAAGCACTGCGCTTTCCATGGGGCATATGCCCGTGCCCTCTCTGTTTATTATGTTCGGCACAAGTTTTTCGTAAACGCAAAGAATATGGCGGTCGTGTAAAACTTTCAACGCGGGTTCGGAAATTACTTCCGCATAGACCTCTATCGCGCCGCCGCGGGCAAGTAGCATCGCCGCCGCCTTGCCTATGATTTTATCCGCAACGAACGCGCCCATAAGCGACCCTGTTTGCAGCGACAGCAGCGATTTTATTCCGCGGTCGGAAAAGGTCAGCTCGCCGCCCCCGTTAATTATCGCAAGCGACGCGCCGCTTCCCAAAAGTTCTTTCGCCCTTATAAGATTTCTGTTCATATACTTTCCGCCAAAATAGATATTTTCAACATTATATCATATTATGCCGCGCAACGCAACACTTTGCGGAATTTAATCGGGTGCGTATTTTGCTTGAAGGGAGATAAACCACTCGCGCCTCAACGTGTTGAAATCCTTTCCATACACGTCTGTTTCGGTAAGCGTACTGCTGAAAAACAGCTCTAAAAGACTTTCCAACCCGTATTCATCTATAAGGTATCCGCAAAACGATACAGCCGTTTCGAAAAGAAGTTTTTTGTTGCCGTCGAACGCCCAATCGACAAACGCATCGGAATCGGCGCACTCAACGGCATAGGCGCAGATTTCGACGTAGGAGAGAACGTCGTGCGGCGGGAATTTTCCTACGAGGCGTTTTATATGTTCCGATGTTTCCTCCGTGTAGCGACCGTGACCGGTATAGAAAAACGGGAAAAAGGCTTTGGAATAGTAATCGTCGAACACGGCGCCAAGATAAGTGGGGAAAGCTTCGGCTATCCAGCCGTTGACGGTGGAGCTGCCTTTAAGGTATTCCTCTTCGGCGGCGAACAGGTTCAGAAGGTGCATACATTCGTGGAAAACCGTATAGACGGAGATATTCTGGCAGAAATAGTAATACGTGAGTCCGCCTACGCTTTCGTATCCCGGGATATTTTCGAATATGCGATGGTTAATGACTATCTGCATCTGTCTGAAATCGCTTTCGTCAACGCCGATATATTCTGCGGCGGCGCAAATGTTTTTAGGCATAAGCGTAAGGAAGCGGTAAATGTCCGTCAGGTTTTCGACCAAACCCGAAAGGTCTTTCAAATCGTTCGCTATGAAAAATCTGAAATTTCCCGTTTCCGCAACTATGTAATAACCCGTATTATAAAAAACATATTCCGAAATTCCGTCGCCTACATACCGCTTTGCGCCGAGTTTAAGACAGGCGTCATCGGACATCATAGCCGCAACACCGCCGGAATTTTCGGACGCGGCTATTTTTTCCAGCTCTTCAAGCGAACGGCTTTCCAACATTTTGACGGCAAGCCCCTCGCCCGCGCGTTTTTCCTCCGGACTTGAAAAAACCGAGCGAAAAACGAGCGGATTCAGTTCGGAAATTTCGGGGCGGGCGGATATGCGCTCCGCAAGCTCGGCGTCCGACGGAAGTTCGGGCAATTCGTAACCCCAATTTGAACATTGCGCATAGGAAATCGCGTACAACAGCCCATAGTTTACCGACGCGCCGTATTTTTTCTGGTTGCAGGCAAGCGCGATATATACGGGCGATATGTCTTCGCTGTTCAGAAACATTTCGTTTTCGAAGATTTCAAAGTAATACGGTTGGTCGGGGCGGAAAATCAGATTTGCGTCGGCGTAACCCGAAACGCAGTCGTCAAGCGTATAAAAACTTATATCCGAATATCCGAACCGCCCGAGAATTTCCTCTCCAATATCCATGACCTCGTCGCGCGTTTTTTCCGGAACCGACTCTCCGAAAATATATACGGCGTGCTCTTCCCTGTACTTTGCGCCGTTTACCGAAACGGGTTCCTCATAGGGGGAAGGGCTGAGTTCAATCCGTCCCGACATGAAGGGCAATCTCTTCGGCACATATGCGGATTGGCAGCCGCCGAAAATGAAACATGCCGCAACCAGCGCGGCGGGCGCTAAGCATTTTGCGGGGCGCATGCAAGTTCTCCTTCGGGGTTCTCGTCTTTGAATTTCAGCCTTTTGAATAATATTATAAAGAAAATAAAGTGCACCGCGGCGGTCAGCGCCCATGAAATGGGATAGGAAATGGACAGCCACAGCATATTGTGGAAATAGGGTATGGGGAAGATAAAGAACACCCATAAAAGACGGAAACCGCACGCGCCGACAGCGCTTATCACGGTGGGCAGCAGCGAATATCCGATTGACCTTAACGCATAGGCGAAAGTATCCATAAATCCGCACAGGAAATATGCCGCAAGGACGACTATCGTCCTCTCCACGCCCGCCGCCATAGCCGCTTCCGTATCTACGTACATCCCGAGAAGGGGTTTCAAAAATAGAATTATTGCCGCCCCGAATACCACCCACACGCCTATAACCAGCAGCAGCGTATATATAATTACGGCGGAGATATTTTTCTTGTTTTTCGCCCCGTAGTTTGCCGAAGCGAAGGTCAGCGCCCCCTGCGCGCAGCTGTTCATAGCCGTATATACAAAGCCTTCGAGGGAGGAGGACGCCCCGTTGCCGTCCATGACGTCTGCGCCGAGGTCGTTAATTCCCGTCTGTATCAAGACGTTGGACAGCGAGAAAATGAAGCCTTGCAGACCTGCGGGCAGACCTATTTGCGTGATTTCAAGAGCTTCCTTTTTGTAAAGGCGCATTTTTTTAAACCGAAATTCGAAAAATCCGCCTTTTTTCCACCTGATATATACCACGACCAAAGTTGCGGCTATAAACTGCGAAATAGAGGTGCATATCGCGACCCCGGCTACTCCCAGACGGAACACTATGACGAAAAGCAGATTAAGTAATACGTTTATTACGCCCGAGGAAGTGAGGAAGATAAACGGCTTTTTCGTGTCGCCCGTCGCGCGCAGAAGGGCTGCGCCGAAATTGTAAATCATGGTGAACGGCACGCCGACAAAATATATCGCAAGATATTCCGTGGAAAGGTCCAAGACCTCTTCGGGAGTATTCATCCATTCCAGAAAATAGCGGGAACAGAAAACTCCGAATACGCCCACTATCGTACCCAGAATTACCGAAAGTATCATAGAGGAATAAACTACGCGCTGCCCCTTTTCCCTGTCGTCCATGCCGAAGCACCTTGCCATAAGCACGTTCGTGCCCGTTGCAAGCCCCAAAAAGGACGTCACTATCATATTGATAAGCGCGGAGGTGTCGGATATGGCGGCAGTGGAGTGTTCCGGACCGAATATTCCGCAGATAATTAGGTCGCTTGCCGTATATAAAAGCTGTAAAATCCCCGTAAGCATCAAGGGGACGATGAAAATGCACAGATTTTTGAAAAGCCCCTTTCTTTGGGTCATGTCAACATTTGCAGTCATAAAAATTACCTTACCAAAGTATTATATCATTTATTTCGATTAAAGCAACTCAAATGAAGCCCGAATAGGCTTGCATTTAAAATTAAGCGGTGGTAAAATAGGCGGCGTTGAATTACTTGAAGAAAAGAATATGACGTTATCTGTTTGCATATTTGCCGTTACGGTCGCGCTTATGATTGTCGGCATACTTTTCTTCCCCGAAATAAAGCTGGGGAAGTTGAAAATTTCTACATTCTGGGTGGTGACGCTTGTCGGCGCGGCTGTCATGCTTTTTGCGTGCGGCGCAGATTTTAAACAAGTGGGCGCAGCGCTTGTGGCGGACACTGCCGTCAACCCCGTAAAGATTCTTGTGCTGTTCATCTCCATGACGGCGCTTTCCGTTTTTTTGGACGAGCTGGGCTTTTTCCGCTATCTTGCGAACGCCGCGCTCAAAAGGGCGCGTTCGGGGCAGAAAACGCTTTTTCTGTATCTCTATATTACGGTTTCCGTGCTTACGGTGTTCACTTCGAACGACGTTATAATTTTGTCGTTCACCCCTTTTATCTGTTATTTTGCCAAGCACGCCGAAATAGACCCCGTGCCCTATCTTGCCGCCGAATTTGTAGCCGCCAACACGTGGAGCATGCTGTTCATTATAGGTAATCCAACCAACATTTACCTTGCCACGGCGTGCGGGCTGAACTTCGCGGGCTACCTTAAATACAGTCTGTTGCCCACGGTTTTCGCAGGGGTGGTTTCCTTTGTCTGCCTGTATCTGATGTTCCGCAAAAAACTCTCCGCGCCATTGTCGGGCGGGGCGGAAAAAGTGGTAATAGAGGACAAATTTCTGCTGTGGACGGGCATCGTCCACCTTGCGGTCTGCACGGCGCTGCTTGCCGTCTCTTCCTATATAGGGTTGCAGATGTGGATTGTTTCGCTGTGCGCGGCGGTTAGCCTGTTTGTGATTTCGGGCATAACCTACGCCGTGCGCCGCAAAAAACCCGCGCACCTTTTAAACTGCGTCAAACGCGCCCCGTGGCAGCTTGTGCCCTTCGTGCTTTCCATGTTCGTTATGATAGCCGTTTTGGGGCAGAAGGGGGCGATTTCCGCCCTCGGCAAATTCCTCGGCGCAGACTTTGCGGTGTGGAAGTACGGCGCGGCTTCCTTTTTTGCTTCCAATATAATAAATAATATCCCGATGAGCGTGCTGTTCTCCGCTGTAATTGAGGAAGCGGGCGCGGGCGTAAGCGCTGTAATGGCGACCGTAATAGGCTCAAACCTCGGCGCATGTTTCACCCCTTTGGGCGCGCTTGCGGGGATAATGTTCGGCTCCATACTGTCGCGGCAGGGCGTAAAATTCGGATACTTGCGTTTCCTTGAAGTAGGGGCGGCAGTTGCTGTTCCCGCGCTTGCGGCGGCTCTTGGCGGATTATGCCTAATTGCGGCAATTTTTTAAAAAATATTTTGTCTTGTTTTGTCGAAGTCACCCAAAATATAAAGCAATATGTTAAAATACGCATATAAAGGATGAACCAAAAATCCGCACAATCAATGGAGGACAAAAATGAATAAACAACTTTTTACAACTATTGAGGAACTGAAACTTAATCTTGAATTTTTGGACAGAAATTCGAGGGACGAAGAAAACGGCGCGGTTTTTACCCCTGACGTGGTGGAGAGATGTAAAGACCGCCTTGACGTTCTTTACGGCGACTTCCTGCCGCGCGAGTATTGGGAAAACATAGATAAAATTCTTGCGGGGCTGAAAATGGGTCTGAGTTTCAAGCGGGCGAAGCAGGTTTCGCTGTGGTAAAAATTTTTTTAAAAATATGTGTTTTAAAAAGTGTGGAAAACGTTATAATATAAGTGAGCAAAGGAAGACGGTAGGTCCCTGTGGGAAAACGGACACCGCAGCCTCCCCAAGTTATAAATAATTATAATTTTAAGGAGAAAAAAACTATGAAACAGCATTATTTACAGACAAGAAACAATAATGATTACGACCTTTTCGACGTATTCGACGATTTTTTCAAACCTATGTTCTTTGACGAGAGCAAGGAGCTGAAAACGAATATCCGCGAGAACGAAAAGGATTACGAGTTGGATTTGGCTTTGCCGGGCTACGGCAAAGACGAAATCAAGGTTTCCCTCGACGACGGCTATCTTACCGTAAGCGCGGCAAGGCAGAAGAAGGAAGAGGACGGCAAGAAATATCTGAGAAGAGAGATTTCCGAAAGCACTTCGAGGAGCTATTACGTCGGGAAAGACGTAACGAGGGAGCAGATAAAGGCGAAATACAATAACGGAATTTTAAGCCTTACCGTTCCCAAATCCCAACCGAAACAAATCAAGGATAATAACTATATCTCCATAGAGTAAATTCTTTTGGAAAAGCGCCCCGCGGCAACCGCCGCGGGGCGCTTTCAGTTTTAAAGGAGAATTATCCTATCAAGTGCAACAGAAGATGTCAGCAAGTCCTATCAAAGGCAACAACCGTATGAATTTTACAGACTGTTCAGGCACATCTCGAAGGCTTGCCGCTGTCTTGCGCCGAATTTTTTGTTCTTATGGTATATAACGCAGTATTTCCGCTTGAAATCTATGCCTGTCACCCTGATTGTTTTTAGTATCCCTCCGTCTATGTAAGGCTGCACGAGCTTTTGAGGTAAAACGGCTATGCCGTGGTTTTCCGCGGCGGCGGCAATCAGCGCCTGATTGCTTGCGGATTCGATAAGCGGGCTTGCCGTTATCCCCGTTTCGCTTAAAACTTTATCCGTCAGCTCCCGCGAAGCGCTGCCCTTTTCCCTTAAAAGCAGCGGGTATCCGAAAAGCTCGGTTAAGGATATTTCGTCCTTTGCCGCAAACCGTGCGCCGCAAACCGCCGTAAGCCTGTCCTCGGCAAATTCCTTTTTTACTATTTGCGGAGAAAAGTTTTGGCTTTCGCTCAATGCAAAGTCGAGCGCGCCGCGAAGCAGCATTTCCTCTATTTGCGAAGCGCGGTTGATTGTGATTTTAACTTGGATATCTGGGAAATCCCGCTTGATTGCCGTCAAAAGAGCGGGCACATAGAGCTTGCCTATCGTAAGCGTCGCGCCTATTTTCAGCGTAACGTTGTTTTCCGCGCGGCTTGCGGTCTTTTCGAAGTCCTCAAAAGCCGAAACTGCTTCTTTCGCTTTTTCAAGCAGTTCTTTACCAAAATCCGTTAGCAAAAGCCGTTGCCCTATCCTTTCAAACAGGACGACGTTGTAGTATTTTTCTATCTCGGAAATCGTATTGCTTACGGCGGGCTGCGCCACGTGCAGTTCTTCCGCGGCTTTCGTAATCCCGCCGCAGCCGCATACGGCAATAAAAGTTTTAAGATGTCGTAAGGTCATAATATAACATTTTAATTATGATTTTCATAATATAATACTATTTCCATTATCAAAAGTCAAGTGATATAATAAATACCGTGAAAAAATATCTTATTCTTTTTTTAACTATGCTGAAAATAGGCTTGTTCACTTTCGGCGGCGGTTACGCCATGATAGCCCTGCTGGAAAATGAGTTCGTCGTCAAGAAAAAATGGCTTGACTCCGAGGAATTTATGGATATGGTGGCAATTTCGGAATCCACTCCCGGACCTATCGCCGTAAACGCGGCTACATATATAGGATACAAAACGGGCAAGGTTTTCGGTTCGGTTGTAAGCACTTTGGGGGTATGTATTCCGTCCTTTGTCATTATTTACCTTATATCTTTGTTTTTCAACCGCTTCCTTGAAATCGAGTGGGTGGGAAAGGCGTTCAAGGGAATACAGGCGTGCGTTATATTCCTTATTCTTTCCGCCGGCATAAAAATGTTCGTCAAACTGCCTAAAACTCCCTTCAACATTATTTTGCTGTCTGCGACAGTCTGCTGTACGGTGCTGTTTTCGCTTTTTGCGGTTGATTTTTCTTCCGTATTCTACATTTTGATAAGCGCCGTTCTCGGGGTTGCGGTTTATCTTGTACGGTTTCTCTCCGTTAAGAACAAAGAACGGGACGGCAAAAAGAAAAAATGATTTACCTTAAATTATTTCTGACTTTTCTGAAAATAGGATTGTTTACTTTCGGCGGGGGCTATGGCATGATTTCTCTGATAAGAGAAGAGTGCCTGTCCAACTGCTGGCTTACCGAAAGCGAGCTTTTGAATTTTATCGCCGTTGCGGAATCCACCCCGGGACCGATAGCGGTAAATATGGCGACGTTCGTCGGTTCGGCGCAGGGCGGATTTGCGGGCGCTTTGGTTGCGACCGCGGGAGTGGTTTTGCCGTCGTTTGTAATAATTTTAGCGATAGCGGCGGCGCTGAAAAACATACTTAAATTCGGCGGGGTGAAAGCCGCGCTGGAAGGGGTACGCCCCGCAATCGTCGGGCTGATAACGGCAACGGCAGTCGTGATGCTTTTGGGGACTGTTTTCGGCATAGAAAAAGCCGACGGCGTTTTCGCCTTCGACTATAAAAGCCTTATCGTTCTGGCTGTTTTGGCGCTGGTGTTTGCGCTTTATAAACGGATTCGCAAAAAAAATATTTCACCCGTCCTGCTTATTATTCTTTCGGGCATTTTAGGCGTTATCCTTTTTTAGCGCACCTTTTAGGTTTCTTGAAAGGGTTTCCGACCTGCTTAAAGGAAGTGCATAAAATCATTTAACAAAAAATAAAACAGCCGTGCGCGCAGTTCGCGCGCACGGCTGTCGGCTTTAAATAGTTTTAATCTTTAACCATGACCCAAGTTGTGTGGTCGCCTTCTTTTAATTCCCTTGCATTTGCGCTAGGGTCTGTTATGTCTTGCGGCTCGTTTGTTGTCAAGTTTACATCTTTAAACTTCCAGCCCGTGGTGTCGGTAAAAGTTACCGCCTGCAAACTTGTACATCCGCGGAAAGCCTTCGCACCTATTTCGGAAGCGCCTCTCCCTATTGTAACCGTTTTTAATTTGACACAATTTTCAAACGCCGAACTACCTATGGAGTGCACGTTGTCGGGAATATTTACAGATTGAATACCGTTGCATCCTGAGAAAGCGCTTGCGCCTATTCGTGAAAGTGTCGGTGAAAATTGAATCTCTGTAAAGGTGTCGCTCATAAAAGCGCTGTCGGCAATTTGGGTTATCGGCGTCATTGTTTCTCCGGTTTTCACATAAGCCGGGATAATCAATATTCTTGTAGCAGGTGCAGTTCCTTTTGTGATTTGGAAAGTTTCGTCAATACGGGTTATCGTGAAACTTTGGGCAAGAGGTGTTTTGCATCTGCCGCATTCGGTGCTTGTAGGAGATGCCAAATAATGTCCCATCGGCTCGGTTTCGCGGGTTTGCGTGTGCTTTTCATCGCGCTTGCAGACGCGCATTTCCTCGCCCTTTCCCGTGCAGGATTCTTTCGTTACTTTCCAGCTATCCCAATCGTGAGCGTTATTGTCAATGGGAATATCTTCCGTTTTCGTATGTTCTTCATTATGAAGGCAAACAAATTTCTTTTTGCCTTTCTCCATGCAGGTTGCGGGAGTAATCTCTTCTCCGTCGTCCCAAAGGTGCGCTTCGGGCTCTATTGCAACATCGGTGTAGTCTTTATGGTTGGGATTGGTTTTGCAGGTTCTTGTTGCGCGACCCGGCGCCGAACAAGTGGCGGGAGTGGTAATAACCCAATCGGACCAATCGTGTACATGGTCGGAGGTGGGCTGATTAGAACCCGAGTTTCCGCCGTTGTCTTTATCGCCGCAGGCGGCAAGACCGAACGCGCAGCACACCGCGCATACAAGCGACAGTAAAACGAGAATAAAGGTTTTCTTCATTTTTTTCTCCTTCGGAATAGAATTATCGCACTTTGGGAAAGTGTATGGCGGTTGAAGCTTAAAGTGTGATAGGATAAGTATATCACTTAAATCTTGAAATTGCAAGCGCCGAAAGCAATTTGCAAGATAATAATTTATGGTAAACCGTCACACTTACGTTTTTATGTATTTTTCGAAAATTTCGTTTAATTCAATTATATGGCTTTGATTATTATCGGCTTTGAGTAAGCCGTAAATTTTCAGGATTTTTTCTTTATCCGATTGTGAAACCGCTTTCATATCCAAAACCATAGCGTTATTCAAATCGTTTGGTTCGAATTTATCCAATCCCTCGCCGTATTCTCTTTTATGCCGTTTCAAAATTTCACGGGCGGCGGGGGTAATCAGATAGCAGTAAAAGATATTTATATAATCTTCCGTGACGTTGCCGTTAAAATATAACCCGTGAAAGGCAGTTAAATTTTTGGCTTTCGCCTCGTTTCTGATTATTTTCAGCTTGCCGCGGTTGAAAACGGAAATAAGAATGGGGGCGGAATCTTTCTTTTCCAATGAATACCAGGGCTTTCTATGGGACGTAAGATAGGCTTTATCGCACCCGCGGCTTTCCCCGTAAGCGATATAATCGAAATCTCCCTTTGAAAGCGCTTTTGTGCCGTCGAATAAAAACATTTTTTTGTTTTTTTCCGCTAAACGCCGGAAAACTTCTTCGGTGAGAATACAGCAATTGAGATTTTGTGATTTCGTTACGCAGGGAACGCATGCGCTACGGTTTAAATTATGCGCTTTTATTTTTTCTTCGGATAAGACAAAGAAATCGTTGCTCCCTGTCGCTATTCCCCGTTTAACCTTTGCTATTGACGATAAGCAAACCAGATTATTGCATACGTACGCGCGTTTTTCGCTATTGAAATAATTCAACCATTTTTCTTTGAAATCTATTTCGCCAATTGCAAGTCTTGTGGCGTTTTTAGGAAAATCTTCCAGTTCGTCAAGGTCGTAAACGTTGATAAAATCGATATAACCGTTATCGCTTTTTTCCAAACACAGTATGCAGGAGGTGGTTATGGCGTCCTTAAATAATTTTATCCGTGAATCGAATTTTATTATATGTTTTATGATTTTCAGGTCGAGTAAATATTTTTTAACCGTTTCGCCGTATCCCGTATTCAGAAATTCATAGGGAAGAATGTAACAGCATCTGCCGTTTGCTTTAAGTTCGTTTACGCTTTTAATTAAAAAATATACGCAAAGATTGCTGTAACCGCTTAAAGATATACCATAATTTTCTTTAAACAGCTTATTGTAATACTTCCTTTTCGGTATTTGCTGGAATTTGTTGTAGGGCGGATTGCAAATAATTGCTCCGAATTTTTCGTCGAGAACGCTGTCCAGATAGTCCTGATTTTTTAAATTGAAATCAAAATGACAGTTTTCCGAAAGGTTTTTACAAGTTTGCTTATCTATTTCAAATGCTGTAATTCTTAAATTCGGTCTGCGTTTTTTCCCTGCTAGCAAAAAAACTCCCAAACCCGCCGCTGGGTCTAAGATGTCGTCTCCCTTTTCACCCAAAACCCAGTTTATCATGAACTCGGCAACGGGGCGCGGGGTATAAAATTGACCTAAAAGGTTTTTTTCTTTCATTCTATGCTAAATCCGAATAATTCTTCGAAGCCCTTTGTGTTTATTTGTACAATGCTTTTTTCAAAGGTGACGTAAAACAATAATCTTCCCCGTCCAAGCTCTTTCATTTTGCTTTTATGCTCGGGCAGAGAAACTTTTTGCAGAATATTTTTGCCTTTGTCGGGTTTGATTTTTATCGTCGTTTTATTTTGGTTTTTAACGTCGCTTTCTATGAAATAATCCCTGCCTTCCGCTTCTTCATCGCACAGCAAGGTTAAAATTTCTTCATATGAAATTCCGTACGCCTTGTCGAAAAACACCTGCAAGTAATAGTGGGGAACGTTATACCTTTTTACCCAATTATAGACTACCTTTAAATCCTCGACTTTGGGAGTAATGCTTAAAAATTTCCTTGTCTGGATTTTCGTTAAACATAGTTTCAATTCTTTTAGCAGCGAAGATAATTGGGACAATTCCTGCGAACTTTTCCAGGAAGGAGCGCGATAGGAAACTACGGAGATATTGTCCTTATCCAATGCGGAAATTATTTTATGCAGCTCGGGATTTTTTTTCAGAAGCAATTCGGAAAAATTATTTATAATGCTTGCTTTTAAATCAAAAATTTTTTTAAATAAAAAGGATTCTTCGCCTTGCATATAAGCATTATATTTATCGTATAAAAAGGAACTTGACCTTATTTCGATGCCGCACTTTGCTTTCGGCACCAGCAAATCCAATTCTTCTTGCGATAAACGGCAAATATTATCTGTATCGTAAGGGAAATCTTTTTTATTGAAAATCAATACGTCGGGGCGCTTGCCTATCTCGTCGAGTTCGTGTTGATAGTTTCGGTAAAATTCGGCAAAGCCTGTTTCGCCGGCTATTATATCGTCGTCCCGCCCGTATTTTACGGCGATATAATTTTTCGAAAAATCGTTAATGCCCTTAATAAAAGTTTTTTCCGCCCAATCGCCTTGTTCTTTGTTGGTTAAAAATTCGGAAGAAACCTGCGTCGGCACGCCGTATTTTTCCCTTTCGACATTCAAATCCAATAATTCTCTGTTGACGTTTTTGATGACGCTTTCGATTTTTTCTATGTATTCCATACTTAAACCTCGCAGGCTAAATTATTATAACATAAAAAAGCAGGTTATGTAAAAATTTTTTTAAAATTGACGGATATTTGCATCTTAAAAATCATTTGCTGCGATTTTCGTGTTATAATATCTTGCGGGAACAGGTTATAATACTTTGAGAGGTATTTAAATTGAATTATTATTCCGATAAAACCGAAGAAATTTTATCCGCGCTGGAAACGTCGGAGAGCGGGCTTTCCGAAGCACAGGCGGCGGAACGGCTTTTAAAATACGGCAAGAACGCCATTCAAGGCAAAAAGCGCAGACCGCTTATAGTGCGGTTTTTCGCGCAATTTGCGGACGCCATGATTTTGGTGCTGCTTGCCGCGGCGGGCGTTTCGGCGGGTTTTGCCATATACGGCGCAATAGCCCACGGAGAGCCGCTGACGGAGCTAATCGACAGCGTGATAATTCTCGTTATCGTAATAATCAACGCGGTAATCGGCTGTGTGCAGGAGAGCAAAGCCGAAAACGCGCTTGACGCCCTGCGTGAGAAAAACAAGCCCTTTGTAAAGGTAATACGCGGCGGAGAGCTTAAATCGGTTCCCGCCGAAAATCTGACCGTGGGCGACGTGGTTGCGTTGGAAGCGGGCGACGTCGTTCCCGCCGATATGCGGCTTATTTCAACCGCTTCACTTAAAATAGAGGAAGCGGCGCTGACGGGCGAATCCGTTCCGTCCGAAAAACACGCCGAAGCGGCGGTGGAGGAAGGCGCGGCGCTGGGCGACAGACAGAATATGGCGTATATGGGCGGCACTGTCGCTTACGGCCGCGGAAAGGGGGCGGTTACCGCCGTGGGCATGGCTACGGAAATGGGAAAAATCGCATACATGTTGCAAAATTCAAAGGAACAGCCCTCGCCCCTCAACAGACAGCTTGCGCGCACCGCCAAAGTTCTTTCATTTATTGTCCTTGCGGTCGCGGCGGTGATTTTCGCCGTTTCTATGTTCCGCGACGTCTCGCAATGGAGCGAAGCGTTTATGACAAGCGTTGCGATAGCCGTGGCGGCGATACCCGAGGGACTGCCCGCCGTGGTGACGATAGTCCTCGCCCTGGGCGTGCAGAGAATGTCCCGCCGCAACGCCATAGTCAAAAATTTATCCTCCGTGGAAACGCTGGGCTGCTGCGAGGTGATATGTTCGGACAAAACGGGCACTCTCACACTGAATAAAATGACGGTCAAGGACAGCTATTCGCCCTCAGGCGACGTGCAGATTTTAAAGGACATACTGTGTCTTTGCAACGATACCGCGGTCACTGCGGCGGGGCTTGCGGGCGACCCTACCGAAACCGCCCTTGTCGCATGGGCGTTCGGTGAAAAGGGCGAAGGTTACGCGGAGTTTTCGGCGGAAAACAGGCGTATAGGCGAACTGCCTTTCGACAGCGTAAGAAAGCTTATGACCACCGTGAACGAAAGGGCGGACGGCGTATATTCATATACCAAGGGCGCGCCCGATATGCTTATAGCGCGGTGTTCGAAAATTTTGACGGCGGACGGCGTGCGCGAACTCACCGAAAAGGATATAGAGGAAATAAACGGCGCGAACGCGGAAATGGCGGGTAAAGCCCTGCGCGTGCTTGCGGCGGCGTATGCCGAGGGCAATACGCTGAAAGAGCAAAATCTGATATTCGCGGGTCTTGCGGGAATGATAGACCCGCCCCGTCCCGAAGTAAAAGCGGCAGTCGAAAAGTGCCGCGCCGCAGGAATGAAGCCCCTTATGATTACGGGCGACCATTTGGAAACGGCGCGCGCGATAGCGGCGGAGCTGGGAATTTTAAAGGACGGCGATTTGTGCGCTACGGGCGTGCAGCTTGACAAGATTTCCGACGAAGAACTTTCACGCGATATTGAAAAGTATTCGGTATTCGCCCGCGTGAGTCCGGAAAACAAGATAAGGATAGTAAAGGCGTTTAAGGCGCGCGGTAAGGTCACGGCGATGACGGGCGACGGCGTAAACGACGCGCCGTCCATAAAGGAAGCGGACATAGGCATAGGAATGGGCATTACGGGCACGCAGGTTTCCAAGGAAGCCTCCGACATGGTGCTTGCGGACGACAACTTCGCCACTATCGTCGATGCGGTGGAAGAAGGGCGTAAGATATTTTCAAACATAACCAAGGCGATACAGTTTTTGCTTTCCGCAAACATAGCCGAAGTTTTATGCCTTTTTATAGCCACTGTAATTCTCGGCGAACAGTTTCTCACCCCCGTGATGATTTTATGGGTCAACCTTATAACCGATTCCTTCCCTGCGCTGTCCCTCGGCGCCGAGGAAGCGGAACACGACGTAATGAGCCTTCCGCCGCGCAAAAGCGGGCGTTCGCTGTTCGCGGGCGCAATGGGGCGGGATATACTTTTTCAGGGCGCTTTGCAGACGGCGCTTGTGCTTACCTCATATCTTCTGGGCGAGCACGTTCTGGATACGTCCGTCCACGCCGTTTCGATGACCATGGCGTTCGTAAGCCTGTGCTTTATCCAGCTTTTCCACGCATTCAACCTGCGTTCGCAGAAAAACAGCGTGCTCAATAAAAAAATCTTTTCCAATAAATATTTAAATTTGTCCTTGCTTTTGGGCGTTGTCCTCACTGTAACAGTTGTGGCTGTTCCCGCGTTTAACGGAATTTTCCGCACCGCGCCCCTCAATCTTTACGAATGGCTGACGGCTGTCGGCGTTGCGCTTGCCATAGTGCCGCTGGTGGAAGCCGAAAAGCTGTTTGTAAAGCTTTTTACAAGGAAAAAGAAAAAATCCGTTGACGTTTAAGTGCGTTTTCAAGAAAAAAATCGCATACGTATTGAATTAAATATGTTTTACGTGAGCGCGCCGCGGCTTTTTAAGCCGCGGCGCAATGTTTATATCTTTACTCAAAATTTTTATTCAAAACGGTTGACACAGCCTGTTTTGTATGCTAAACTTAATACAGTTAATACAGATTTAAGCAAAAGTGGGGGGGATAGTTTGAGCGTTTACGAGAATATAATCGAACAGATAAAGCGCGATATACTGCTCGGCATTTATGCCGAGGGCGAACGCCTGCCGTCCTGCCGCGAATTTGCCATGAAAATAGGCGTCAACCCAAACACCGTCCAGCGCGCCTATGCCGAGTTGGAGGAAAAGGGTTACGTCTGTTCCATACCCAAAAAAGGAGTTTATGTGCAAGGCAAAGCCGAAGCGCCCGAAGAAAGCGGGCTTTCGAAAGCCGCAGAGGCATTGGCGGCGTTAAAGCGCGCAAACGTTTCGCGCGAACAGCTTCTGCGCATAATCGACGAGGTTTATAAAGATGATTGAAGTAAAAAACGTAAATAAAAACTTCGGGGGAAAGCAGGTTCTTTCCGAAGCGTCGCTTACCGTCGCGGACGGCAGCGTTTTCGGGCTTGTCGGCATAAACGGCGCGGGCAAATCCACTCTTTTAAGGCTTATTGCAGGAGTGTTGAAGCCTGACGGTGGTTCGGTGGAAATCGGCGGCGAAAACGTGTTTGAAAACGAAAAGGTAAAGCGCAGAGTGTTCTTTTTGCAGGACGACCCGTATTTTACGCCCAACCTGACGGGGGAGGCGCAGGCGGAATTTTACAAGACGTTTTATAATTTCGACGATAAAATTTTCAGGCGGTACGCCGAAATTTTCAAGCTGGACATGAAAAAGCCCTTGCGCAATTTTTCAAAGGGAATGAAGCGGCAGACCTTCGTTTCCCTTGCGCTGGCGTGCAAGCCCGACTATCTTCTTTTGGACGAGGCGTTCGACGGACTAGACCCTCTTGCCCGCCTCGAATTTAAAAGGGGGCTTATAGAGTTGCAGGAAGGCGGTTCTTCGGTAATGATTGCCTCACATTCGCTGAGGGAGCTGGAAGACATCTGCGACAGCTTCGCCCTTCTCGACGACAGGTCGGTGAAGTCCTACGGCAATATCGGAAACGAGCTTGCGCGGCTTTCCAAATTCCAGCTTGCTTTCAAGCATGGCATAGGCAGGGAAGATTTTCCCTTCGAGTGCCTGCATTACGAAAAGACGGGGCGGGTCATACGCCTTGTCGCGCGGGGCGATAAGGACGAAATACGCGCCGCCATTGAAAAACTGGAACCTATAATTTTAGACGAAATACCTATGGACTTCGAAGATTTATTCATTTACGAGGCGGGCGAAAGGGGGTATCTGAAATGAAAAAATATTTTTTATACCGTCTTAAAAAAAGTCTGCCCTTGTTCGCGGTCATGGCTACTCTCGCCGTCGTCGCCTACGTAATACCCCTTGCGGTCAAAGATTTTTCCTATTGGAATTTACATTACGGAGAAGATATATACGTTGAACTGTATATCGGCAACATATTGACAGTTCTCGGCGTATCAAGCGTCCTTGCGCCTTTCTACTTTTTGTATTATAAAATGAACAAGCGCAGCGTGGATATGTACTATTCCCTGCCCATTTCGCGCAGAAAACTGTTTTTTGTGCAATATTCCGTGGGATTTATTTGCGTTGCTGCGGCTTATACGGCGGGCTATCTTCTCGGATTTCTGACGGCGCTTGCAAAGGCGCGCGGGCTGGATTATATTTATTATCTGTGGATATACCTCGCTTCCCTCGTGCCCGCATATATATTGTACTCTGTCGTTTCTTTTGCGGTCACCCGCGCCAATACTCTGTGGGACGCCATAATCTTTGCGGCGGCGTATTGTTTCGCGCCCACTGTGCTGTTATGCTTTTTAAACCGCTTGGTAATCCACTTCCAGCCTTTATGCTTTTGGCTTGGCGAACCTTTGGTTTGCGTTGATTATCTGACGGGAGGAATATTCCGCTCCGGTCCGGAAATGTGGCGCTTTTCTTCGCCAGACCTTTTCGATTTTAACCTCTATATAAGCGAACTTTGCGGCTGTATTACTGCGGCGGCGCTGTCGGTTGCGGCTACGGTTGCCATGTTTGTTTCCGAAAAACAGGTGAAAACGGAAAATTGCGGACAGGTTTCCGACGACCTTTTGGGCTACAAAATCCTTATACCGCTTTATCTTATCGGTTTATCTACGGTAGTCAACGATTTTTGGGTATTATGCATTGTGGCTTTTGCCGCCTTCGTGGCAACCGTCGTGTGGAAGCGCACCGTTAAAATCGGCTATAAAAGCGCGTTGATATTTATCGTATATGTAATTGCGGCGATTGCCGTTTCGATTATTTTCGGTGAATTTTAACAACAGGAGAACGATTATGAAAACTAATATAACGAAAAGAAAAATTATTCTTGCCTTAACCGCCGCAACCGCGGCGTGCTGCTGTGCCGCCGCGGTTGCGGCTTGCTCTCCGAAGCCCGAAAATTCCGGCACGGGCGGCGGCTTGCCCCAACCGCAGGGTGAAATTCTTTACGGCTTCGAAAGGGACGAATTGACATCTGCGGAATACGCCGTTGTGACGGGTTTTACGGGCGAGCCGTCGGAAGTTATTAAAATCCCTTCCGTCTATTCGTTCGAGGGCGCGGAATATCCCGTCCTCGCCGTCGGGGCGGAAGCTTTCAAAGACTGCGTTACCATAAAGGAAGTAAAAATCTCCGCGGGCGTGAAAAGGATTGCGGACGGCGCTTTTTCGGGATGCGCGTCCCTCATTTCCGTTACCATGGGCGACAGCGTGGAATCTATCGGCAGGTCTGTTTTTGCAAACTGTACTTCATTAAATTCGCTTGCGCTTTCAAATTCCGTCGAAGAGCTTAAAACGTCCGTCCTTGCCGGCTGTTCCGCATTGAAAAGCCTTGTTTTGCCCGACGCTTTAAAGGCGATAGAGGAAAAAGCCTTTGAAGGCTGCGGAATAACCTCGTTCGATACGGAAGGCTGTGAATTTTTCGCATGGGAAAACGAAATTCTTATTAACGGCAACGTTACGGACGCAAACAGCCGTATCGCTGTTTACGCCAACCCCGAAGCTGCGGAAATTACGGTGCCGCAGGGCGTCAAAATTTTTGACGCAAAACTTTTCAAGGGCAACAAAAACATAAAAAAAGCCGATTTAAACGGCTTGGAATACGTCGGCGTGGAAGCGTTTGCGGACAGCGCGTTGGAAGAACTTTCGGGCTATGATAATTTAGAGGACGCTTCGGTAACTTGTTTTTCAAACACTCCGTGGCTTGAAAATCAAACGGGAGATATTATAATAGGCAAAACTTTCGCACTTTGCCGCGGAAGCGAAACTTCCGTGACCTTGCCCGAAGGGATTGCTACCGTAGGCGAACGCGCCTTTGCGGGAACGGACGTAGAAAACGTCGTTCTGCCTCAAAGCCTTTCTAATATCCTGCCGCAGGCGTTTGCCGATTGTAAAAACTTAAAAAGCCTTACTATACGGGCGGGCGTTCCGCCCCTCCTTTCGGGCGAAATTTCCGCAACCGTAAAAATATACGTGCCCGCAGGCAGCGTACAATATTATAAAAGCAATATAATGTGGGGAAATCTTCCCAACGAAATTCTCCCTTTGGCATGACAAAGGGAGTGGGCATTCCGAGCCGCCCCATATAACTCGTCATTCCGAGCCGCTTGCGGCGAGTGAACAAAGACAAGCCTGTGGTTGACGGAGCTATCAGGGGGGGGAAGTGGCCGCATTTAAATGAAAATTGTTTTTACATACCCTGCTCCCGAGTTTAAGTCGCGCCGATTAAAAAAGAAATGTTATTTACGCATATAACAGTCGCCGTCCGTGCAATGAATGACATAATATCGTTTGAAAGGGTAAGGATACGAATATCCCGACGCGAACGATTTGATAAATGCGTTGACTTCTTCAAACGTTCGGGATAAATACATATCGGTTAAAGCGGAATCTTGAAAAGCGCCTTTACCCCATTTTTGCAAGGATTTAGAAACAGTTATGGATTCTATAGAGCTGCCTTCAAACGCATAATCTCCTATGGTCTCGGCAACAGGCAAATTTACGGTTTTCAGACCTTTGCAGTAGCGGAACGCTGCGTCGCTTATTGTTTTCAACGAAGAAAAATTCAGTTTGGCGCATAATGTGCTTTTATATAACGCATGGTGTTCAATCGTTTCAATCGTTTCTATGCCCGCTAAATCATATCCGCCAATATCCAATTCCGCAAGGGAATATGGGCGTAAAATTTTTAAGCCCGACGGCAGGTTTGCGTTTTCAGCATAAATGAGTGCATGCGTTTCTTTTTCCACTAAACAGCCGTTTTCAAAAGAGTAGCTGTCACTTCCGGCGAATTCAAGCACGGTATTTCTGTCGAAAATATTGTTACCTAATTTTTTAATCGTTGTGGGGAAAACCACTTTTTCAAGATTTTCATAAAAATGCCTCGGAAAAGCGTTGTCGTTTATTACGGTAATGCCTTCTTCTACGATTATCGTCTTTACAGAATAATAGCAGGTCTCTAAAGAGTAGGGGTAGGAGCTGTCTTTGGGGTATTCTGGTGACGAAACTTCCGTAACGGGCTTGCCTTCGTAAACGGCGGGAATGGTAAATGTATCCACTGGCGAATTTTTTCCCATGGGGCCGGTGCCGCCAGATATTCCTTTGCATACATAGGTACCGTCCGTTTTAAGTTCCATAAACGGATATAGGGCGGCGTTGACGAGGTCTATAATAATAAAAGTTGCAACTAACGCGACCGCTACTGAAACTATAACGATTAGAGCTATCATTTTGCCGCGTTTTTTCTTTTCATTTTTTCTTTTCATTGGTAACTCTCCTTTACAACAAAATGCTGTATTTACACATATTTTACAGCACGCCGCTGTAAAATGTCAAGTGAAAATATGAAAGTTTTTTCGGAAAGATTGCGCGATTTAAGAAAATCCGCGGGGCTAACCCAACAGCAGATATCCGAACGGCTGCATATACGCCAACAGTCTTATGCGCGATACGAAAGCGGGACGGGGGAGCCGAACCTTGAAACTCTTGCAAAAATCGCCGCAATTCTCGACGTTACGTCGGATTATTTGTTGGGTTTAACGGAATTTTAATATTCTGAATTTGGTGCGCGGGCAAATTTGCCCGCGCACCTTTACAAATTTCAAAAGATATAGTATAATGTTAATAACCTAAACTACGGAGAAATCAACAATGGCAAAAACAGATAAAAAAGATAAGGTCGTCGCCAATGTTGCGGAACAGGCTTCGGGTCAGCAAGAAATCGATTCCCGCCGCTCCAAAACCGCGGACAACGTCCATGAAAAAATGACGATATACGACTATGAGCAGCGGTACGTAAAGCGTGAAAACGTACGCGGCGCAAAGTGGCTTTTAAGAATAACCGCAACCATAATAGGGGTTTTCCTGTTTGTGTTGCTGTTTCTTGTGGCATTGAAAGTTTGGGAAATCAACGAATACGTCGGCTATGCGGTGGGCGCGGCGTGTCTTTTAGTGTACATATTCGCGTTTATCGTGCCCCTTGTAAAGGTAATGTGTTCGGGTTATTTCATAACCAACGTAAACGCATATTCAGCGCGTAAAGCGCAAAAGCACAACAAAGCGCTTCGCCATGAAATCGCAAAAAAGATAATCGATTTGACCGCTAAGGTGGACGGAGTGGGCTGGTACGATTCCCAGACGGTTGGGAAGCTTGCGATAGCTTTGCATGCCAACGACGAAGAAGGCATTAAAACAAACCTTACGGCTTTATATACGGGGTCGGTAAAGAAGTCTGCGAAAGACCTAATCTTCAAAAGCTCCTTAAAATCCGCAATGTATTCAGCGCTTGCGCAGACGGCGAAGGTGGATTCGGCGCTTGTCGTGTTTGTGAATATGCAACTTATCAAGGACCTTGTATTTTTATACGGGTTCAGACCTTCGGACGCGAAACTTGCCAAAATCTTCGTGGCGGTTATCCGAAATTCGCTTATAGCCTACGGGCTGGGCAGTATGCAAATAGGCAACACCGTAGTAAGAACAATGGGGGAAGCGGTGAAGGGGATACCCATTTTAGGCAGTGCAATCGCAACGCTTGTGGATAGCTCTGTGCAGGGGCTTACGAACGGCACGCTGACGACTGTAATAGGATATCAGACAATCAAGTACATGACCGAAGAATACAAGCTGCAAAACGTGCTTGACGGCATAGAGATAGCGGAAACGCAGGAAGAATTTGCCGAAGCTTGCGCGGAGCTTGAAAAAGAGCTTAAAAAGGAACAACGCCGCGGCAAACGCCTTGCCACGGCATAAGCGGCGGAATTATAAAGCAGTTAGTTTTTACGCATACATTGTTTTGCCATAAACCGACGGCATACTTTTAGTACTCCTTATACGCGCCCCGCGCGGCAATACGCCGCGCGGGGCGTCGGCGTGGGTACAAAATTGACCCTATTTTTCCTGTCATTCCGAGCCGCTTGCGGCGAGTGAATCCCCACGTATTGCCGCCATGCCAAGGGGATACACTCGGGCATCGCCCTCGGTATGACATGAGAGGGAAAAGCTGATACGGGCATACCCTCGATATGACAAAAAGGTCGTTGAGTTGTTTTTTCCCCTGTCATTCCGAGCCGCTTGCGGCGAGTGAATCTCCACGTATTACCGCCATGCCAAGGGGATACACTCGGGCATTCGCCCTCGGTATGACGTGAGAGGGAAAAGCTGATACGGGCGGGCATACACTGGTATGACTTATAAACGGTGTTTCCCTGGCATTTTCAATCCTTTTTAATGCCGACCCGTTTCTTTCGGTATGATGTGAGAGGAAATAAGGACGTACCTCCGAGTTTTACGGATTTGTTTTCGGTTAATTTTTTGTGCGGAATTATTGACAGTTTTTCATAAAAAGCTTAAACTATTTATGGTTTAAGGAGGGCTTATGCCGTACGTTATGGGTTTGGACGTGGGCGGCACGTTCGTAAAGGGGCTTGTATTAAAGGACGGCGACTGCGTTTGCGAAACGGAAATTCCGACCGTGACGGGCGCGGGACTTACGGATTGCCTTTCGCGTCTTGCCGAAAAGCTTGTGCGCGGCTGCGGCATAGATTTCGGAAAGCTTGCAGGCGTGGGAATAGGCTGCCCGGGAGTGGTGGAAAGCAAAACGGGCGTTGCGGTGCGCGCGGCGAACCTCGGACTTTTGAATTTTCCGCTTAAAGCCGAGCTTGAAAAAAGGATTAAGACGGAAGTGCGCGCCTGTAACGACGCCAACGCCGCGGCTCTCGGAGAAGCGCGTTTCGGCGCGGGCATAAAATATTCGGACAGTATTCTCGTCACCCTCGGCACGGGAGTGGGCGGAGGGATAATTATCGGCGGAAAATTGTTCGAAGGTAACAGGTCTGCGGGCGCGGAAATCGGGCATATGGTTATAGAAAAAGGCGGACGTCCCTGCACTTGCGGCAGGTGCGGTTGTTTCGAAGCGTATTGCTCCGCGCATGCTTTAACCCAAAGAACGCGGGAAGAAATGCTGCGCAACCCGTCCTCCTTAATGTGGAAAACTTATACTCCCGAAACCGCCGACGGCAGAACGGCTTTCGAATATATGGATTGCGACGGCTCGGCGAAAGCGGTTGCGGAAGAATATCTTGAATATCTTGCATGCGGGCTTTCCAATCTTGCGAATGTGTTCCGTCCGCAGGCTATAATTTTGGGCGGCGGCGTTTCGGCGCAGGGCGACAGGCTTATCCGTCCCCTGCAAAAGCTGTTGGACGGCGAAATTTTCGCACCCGAATATGCGCCCGTGGAAATCTTATGCGCAAGCCTCGGCAACAGGGCGGGCGCGTTCGGCGCGGCGGCGCTGTTTATGACAAAATAGTTTATATCTACGAAAAATATACGTAAAATAATGAAGGGTAATTTTATGACGGACGAACAGTTTGAAGAAACCTGCGTTTCCAGAATAAGGCGGAGTACCGCCGCGATGAAAATTTTAATCATTCTTGCCGCAATTTCCATTGCCGCGCTTTTGATTTTCGCGCTTGTCGCAAAATTCACGGGTATGCTTGAAAGCTCCCCCGAAGCGTCGCTTTTGGGGCTGACCGTGCTTATGCTTTGCGCGACGGTTTTCTTTGCGGGCGCGTTTACGTCTTTACTTATCGCAAGCTTTACTCTGAAAAAACTTATGAAAGCAAACAAGTCGAAAAAGTCCGCGGCCAAAGAGGGCAATTCGGAAAGCATAGATAGCAAAGGTTCTCCTGTCGCGGCGGAAGAATGCCCGAAAAAACAAGCGGGCGTAAAAAATAATTCCGCGGGGGATAAATCTTCGGGGAAAGGTGAGGGCGTTGAATAAATTTTTTTCGTTTATAATCAGACAGTCCGTCGCCATAGCGCTTGTAGTAATATTCGCGCTGGCTTTCGGGGTGTATTCCACTTTGCAAATGCCTATAAACCTTTTGCCCGATATCAATGTGCCAATGGTTTGCGTGCAGGCGATTTACGCAGGGGCGAACGCGCAGTCGGTGGAAGCCGACCTTACAGAAAAGCTTGAAGAGGGGCTTTCGGCAATTTCCGGCGTAACCGCCGTAGATAGCTATTCATACGACAATCTTTCCGCCGTCGTGCTTTCCTTCGACTACGGCACGGATACCAAGGAAAAGCAGACGGAAATCAACGGAAAACTTACTTCTCTCGACCTGCCCGAAGGCGTTTCCACGGACGTATATGATATAGACCTGAATGCGGAGGCGCTTGCGGTGCTTTCCGTGACGTCCTCTGCGGAAGGAGATTTAAGCCTTGAAAACGCGTATGCCGCCGCCGGGGAGCTGGCGGCTAAAATTTCCGCGATAGACGGCGTCGAAAACGTTGAAATAAAGGGCGGGGCTCGGAAAATCTGGTCCGTACGCCCCTTTGCGGGTTTGGAACTTACCGCGCCGCTGTTCGTAAAGGCGTTTTCTTACGGCGCGCTCGACATACCCCTCGGCAATCTCCACTCCGCCAACGGAGAGGTGCAGATACGCAACAATTCCGACATAACCTCGGAAGCGGATATTAAGAATATGCCCGTGACTTTGCCCGCCTCGATTGCGGCGCTTCTTTCGGGCGTAAAGCGGATAGCCGACTATTACGGCGGCAGTACGGCGGAAGATTTAATTACTCTGCGTACCGACCTTGCGGAAGGCGTGGCGGTTGTGCTTGCCGAACTCGATGACATGTCCGCCGAAGAACTTGAAAATCTTGCCGAATTGAAAACATATATGAATATCGCCTCGGCATATACCGCGGACGATTTGAAAAATATCCGTGCAAGCCGATATTACAGCGAGATTTTAAAGCGCGTCGAGGGCAAGACGGACGACGAGTTGCAGGATATAGCCGACGAAATAAACGCGCAATACTCCGTGCTGCCTTTCGAATTTTCGGCAGACCTTCTGAAAGTCGTGCGGGACGGAAAGATAGACCTTATAATAGAATACCGCGAGGAACTCGAAAGTACGGAAGAATATAAATCCGCCGAAGGTTATTACGAGCCGACGGACGAAGATTACGTGGAGCTTGCCTTGAAAACGGGGCTCTATCCGAAGGACGCCCCGCGCGAAGAAATTTTGCCGAAAGTGCAGTTTGTGCGCCAAACTTCGGCTTCGGGGCTTTCCTCGATAGCGCGCCAAAAGCGCGAAGCCGAAAATAGGGGGGAAAGCTATTCGCCCACGGACGCAGAATGTGCCCTTCTGTTTACGGGCACTACGCTTTCAGACGAACACCCCGTTATAATGTCGCCTATGTTTATGGCGTTCGTGCGTGCGGACAGCTATGAGAATAATATGCAAATTCTCATAGATAACCGTGAAAAATTCGGTGATGATGTTGACGCGGCGGAATATTATAAACTCTATTCGGAAACCGACCTTACGGGGATAATGGACCTTACCCTCTCCGAACAGCTTATAGATTTTATTTTAAAGACGGATTTTTCCGATGTTTCGGACGGCGGGCTTGTCGTGCGGACGGAAGAGATTGCGACGGTGGCGCAGGAAGAAGAATATGACTCCTACGTGTATTTCGGCGACCCGCAGACGCCCCGTATTATAAAGGGCACTACGATAGAGGTCTATAAATCCAACGGCGCGAACGCTTCCGCTGTGGTGGAGGCGGTTAAAAAGGCGTACGGGGATTATCTTAAAACTTCGGGCGCGGCATCGTTCGGCGCGAGAGTGGAACTTCTGGACGACCAGTCGCAGTTTATATCGGAAAGCATCTCCAACGTCCTTGTAAGCATGCTTATAGGCGGGCTTCTTGCGGTGCTGGTTATATTCGTTTTCCTTAAAAAGATAAAGACGTCTTTGATTATCGCGGTAACTATGCCCCTGTCCGTGCTCGCCTCGATGATATGTCTTTACGCTATGGGGATTACGCTCAACATGGTTTCCCTCGGCGGGCTTGCCGTGGGAATAGGTATGCTTGTAGATAACAGCATCGTGGTGATAGAAAGCATTTCCAAGCACCGAGATATGGACAAAACCGCCTATCGTGCCGCGGTTGACGGCACTACGGAAGTGGGCGGGGCGCTGTTCGGCTCTACTGTCACAACCGTGTGCGTGTTCATACCCATACTGTTTTCCGGCGGGCTTACGGGCGAAATTTTCACCGACTTATCCTGGGCTGTGATATTTTCGCTTACGCTGTCGCTGGTCGTCGCCGTAACGGTCATCCCCGCGCTGTACGCCATGCTCTGCAACGACAGGCGTATGTTGAAGGGCGGCAGGCTTAAAAAAGAGGTAGAAAAAGCGGCGAACGCGGCAGCCGCAGAAGTAAACGTGGAAGCGGAAGTTTGCCATGCCGATTCAAAAACGGGGGACGTACCCGCGAAAAAGACTTTCCGCCAAAGGCTTTCGGCGCTTAAAGAGCCTAAGCTTATGAACGGCATAATAAACTTCTACGGCAGGCTTTTGCCCAAGGTTTTAAAGCGCAAAGCCGTGCCCATTCTTACGGCGGTGGCAATATTCGGGGCAAGCATAGGGCTTTTATTCCTTACGGGCACGGAATTTCTTCCCTCGATAGACAAAGGGCAGATAGAAGTTACCATGTCCTACGATTCGGGGGAATCGCTGGAAGCTATCCAGACGGACGTTTCGGCGTTCGCCCGCCTGATTGAGGAGGAATTTAAAGACAATCTTGACTATATTTCGGTCAGCGTGGGCAAAAACGGTTTGCTTGCGCTAACGGATACGGGCATAATCACAATTCAGCTTAATACCAACCGCGGCACGGACGGGGCGGTGAACGCCGTCCGCAGACTTTCCGAAAGCGATAAAGCGGCGCTTGCGGGCAGAAGGGTAAGCGTGAAGCAGATAGACGGCGTGGTGGCTTCGCTTATGTCGGGCTCGGACGATTTGTCGGTGACCGTTCTCGGCGAGGACGGCGAAATTTTGAAAAAAATAGCCGCGGAAATCGTTTCCGAACTCGAAAAGCCCGAAAACGGCTTTAAGGACGTAAAATCCACGGCAACGGACAAGGCGCTGCAAACGGACGTAAAATTCGACAGGCGCGCGCTTGCCGACCGCGGTCTTGATTACGAAACGTTGGTGCTTACTTTGAGGATAGGCATATCCTCATATACCGCATGCACGGCGACGGTGGACGGGGCGGAATGTTCGGTAAACGTCGCCTTCGATAAGGAGTCACTTACGGACGCGTCGGCGTTGAAAGATTTTGCCGTGGGTTTCGACGGAAACGGTAAGGCGATAAAACTTTCCGATGTTGCCGAAGTTTCCGAACCGTACGAGGTTGACGCCTGCATACGCCATTCGGGCGGCAGGCAGATGATATCCGTTTCGGCGGCTCTCCCAAACGTGGATACGGGCACGGCGGGCAAGCTAATGAAAAATATCGCGGCAGACGTGCTTCAAAAATACGAGGGCTATTCTTTCCAGCAGAGCGGAATTTCAAGCTATCTCAACGACGCTTTCGCGGGGCTTGCCGTCGCGCTGGTAATCTCATTCTTCCTGTTGTTCGCCGTAATGGCGGTGCAGTTCGGGTCTGCGGTCAAGGCGCTGATTATAATGGCAAGCATACCTTTTTCGTTTACGGGCGGGTTCGTGGCGCTCGTTATTACGGGCACAAGCCTGAACGTCGTCTCGTTCATAGGGCTTATAATGCTTATGGGCGTCGTCGTGAACAACGCCATAGTCATGCTTGAAAAAATCAAGCAGCTTCACGACGAAGGCATGCCGCATTTCACCGCCGTGCAGGAAGCCTGCAAAGTGCGCCTGCGCCCCATTTTCATGACCACGCTTACGACCATTCTCGCGCTGATTCCCCTTGCGGTAGGCGTGGGTCAGGGCTCGGAACTTATGCAGCCTTTGGGTATTGTGGTAATAGGCGGGCTTTTAATAGGCACTCTCGTTACCCTCGTTCTGATACCCGCTGTCTATTGCGCTGTGCACCGCCTTTCTGAAAAATTTCCCGACGGCAAAAAGAAAGGGGCGGAAGGCTGAAAACGCCAAAAACTCGATACATATGGGCATATCTACTTTAAGTAGAGCCGATTTATCTTGCGGTAGAAATCAAGTTTTTATTTGTAGAACGCGCGTTTTCACAAGTTTATTGACATTTTTAAGGGGCTTAAATAAAATTTAAGGCGAATAACATTTAAGGAGTCGATATGTCCGATTATAAAATCACGTGTTGCTCGACCTGCGATTTGGCGGCTTCCCATCTTAAAAAAATAGGCGCTGATTACGCCCTTTACCATTATGTTATAGACGGCGTCGATTATCTCGACGACCTGTTCCTTTCGAAAACCCCCGCGGAATTTTACGGCGCGATAGACGCGGGTGCAATGCCCACTACCTCTCAGGTCACCCCCGAACAGCTTCTTGCAATGCTCGAACCTATTTTAAAGGAGGGGTTGGACGTTCTGCATATAGAATTTTCGTCGGGGCTTTCGGGCGGCTGGGAGCAGTCGGCGTTGGTCGCCCAAAAAATTTTAAAAGAGAAATATCCCGCGCGCAAGATATATTTCGTGGATTCGCTTGCCGCTTCTTCGGGCTACGGTCTGCTTGTCGATAAGGCGGCGGAGCTGAAAGCGGGCGGCATGGGCATAGACGAGCTTTATAAATGGCTTGAAGCCAACAAACTGCGGGTACGTCATTGGTTTTTTACTACCAACCTGACGCATTTAAAGCGCGGCGGCAGAGTTTCGGGTCCCGCCGCGGCGATAGGGAACATGCTGAATATCTGCCCCGTAATGGACGTCAATTCGGAAGGCAAACTTATCGTCCGCAAAAAGGTTATGGGCAAAAAGAAAGCGCTTGCCGAACTTCTTGCGAAAATGCGCGAGCAAGCGGTGGACGGGGAAGAGTATTCGGGTAAGTGCTTTATTTCTCATTCCATGCGCGAAGAGGACGCGAAAACGCTTGCCGGAATGGTTGAGGAAACCTTTAAAAATCTTGACGGTAGGGTGGAAATAGACAACATAGGCACGGTCATAGGCTCGCACACGGGCGCGGGCACGATAGCCCTGTTCTATTTTTCAAAGGACGACCGCGCGATATAAAAAACGCCCCGTCCAACGGTTTGACGGGTAGCTTAAACATATTATCGGAAGTTATTTTCGGGTAACCGCAAGAAAGAGAAAAAGACAAATACATGAAAATGTTCTTTGTTTTTCTAGTTATCGTCACAAGGAGAAAAAAATGGATACCGACCAAAAAATCAACATTCTTGTAACGCTTGACCGCAATTATCTGCCCTATCTGAACGTAATGCTTTCGTCGTTGATTCGCTTTAACCCAAATTGCGCGTTCGACGTGTATCTGTTGCATAAGGATATTCCGCAAAGCGCCCTGCCGCCCACCGAAAAGACGCTTGAAAATCACGGGCGGCTTTTGCCGATAGAAGTGGGCGACCTCGACCTTCAAAACGCGCCTACGACGTCGAGATATCCGCAGGAAATTTATTATAGGATTTTTGCCGCGCGGTATCTGCCGAAAACGCTGAAAAGGGTGCTATACCTCGACCCGGACATAGTGGTAAACGGTTCTATTCTCAATCTTTACCACACCCCGCTTACCGATTATTATTTCGCCGCCGCGTCGCATACGGGCGCGTTTCTTCAAAAAATAAATTCTTTGCGGCTCGATACCGACGACAATACTCCGTATATAAATTCGGGCGTAATGCTGATGAATTTGGAGCTTTTACGCAAAGAACAGAATACGGAAGAAGTGTTTAGTTTTATAAAGAAACACAAAAATTCGCTTTTTTTGCCCGACCAGGATATAATAAGCGCACTTTACGGCAGTAAAATTTATACTCTGGACGCTTTCAGATACAACATGACAGAACGGCTTTACCGCCTTCATGCGCCTTTCGAAAAAGGGCTTAATATGGAATGGGTGCGCAAAAACGCCGTTATAATCCATTATTGCGGGCGGAACAAGCCTTGGAAGGCTAACTATTCTGGGAAGTTCGACGTGTTCTATAAAGAGGCGTTAGAGTGGATGAATAAAAATTGCCCCGTATAAAATTTTCGAAAATTAATACGGTAGCTGTTTTATTTAAAATCAATCAGGTTTTCGCTTACAGCCATTTTATTTTTTGTTAATATCGGACTTTCTCAAAGTGTTTGCGAAATTTAACAAAATTTCCTGCAAGTCGGGATTCAGTTCGCGGAAAACGCGCAGAATTTTTACTTCTTCTTTTGAAAAATCGGCGCATCCTTCGCGCCCGTCCTCCGTTCTCCCCGTAAGATAATCCATGCTGCAATTAAAATAATCCGCGTAGGCGATTAAACTTGAAACGTGCGGTTCTCTTGCTCCGCTTTCGTAGGCGGCGACCGTCGTCTGTCCTATGCCTAATTCTTCGGAAAGCCGGCTTTGGGTCAAACCGCTTTCAATTCGCAGTTCTTTTAAAATTTCTGAAATCTTCATTGTAATTTATTTAAAATCAATATCGAGGTTTTCGCTCCCGAACATCGGGTCGCTGAAAAATTCTTCGGGCGAAACGTCCATTGCCCGTAAAATAATCAACAGGGTACGAAGATAAATATCTTTGTTCCTGTTTTTTCTTATGCTGCGGTAGGTTTCGTAAGATATAGCCGCTTTATTGCAAAGCGTGTAAACTCCCAAATGTTTTTGCTTCCTTAAATTTTCAAGCTTTTCGGCTATAAATTCATTTAAAACCATTTTATTTTTTGTTAATGTCGGATTTTTTCAAAGTGTTTGCGAAATTCAACAAAATTTCCTGCAAGTCGGGATTCAGTTCGCGGTAAACGCGCAAAATTTTTACTTCTTCTTTTGAAAAATCGGCGCATCCTTCGCGCCCGTCCTCCGTTCTCCCCGTAAGATAATCCATGCTGCAATTAAAATAATCCGCGTAAGCGATTAAACTTGAAACGTGCGGTTCTCTTGCTCCGTTTTCATAGGCGGCGACCGTCGTCTGCCCTATGCCTAATTCTTCGGAAAGCCGGGTTTGAGTTAAACCGCTTTCAATTCGCAGTTCTTTTAAAATTTCAGCAATGTTCATATTAAAATTCTAACACGTTTGAGTTAAAATTATTTGACATAGCACTATCGAGGTGATATAATTAGAACATAACACAAATGCGTTAATAATGTATTACGAATAAAAAATTATGGGGCGGATGACTGATAAAAGCGGTTTTAAATGTGGGGACGAGTATAAGGGGCGCAAAACAGAGGCTGAGATAACGCTTAAATTCAGCGAAAGCGAAAGGGACGGCTTTCTTAGGCTTATGAAAAAAGCTTTCACCGATGCTTATAAGGATTATTTTAAGCTTGCCGCCAAAATTTCGGCAACCGTAGTGTTGATTCCGCTTGCCGCAGTGGTTTTCGTCGTAGCGCTTGTAGCCGCGCCGATAAGGGGATATATACATAGCCGATTTTGGAAACAAGAGTGGATTGCATATTCCCGAAAAATCGAAGAAATAAAAAGGGAGCTGTCGTTTTCGGAAAAATAAATTTCGGAATTACCCAAAAGTCAAAGCGATTAAAGCGTACGTAAAGAAGTTAAGTAGCCCCGAGGCGAATTTTTATCGCCTCGGGGCTTATTTTTCATTTTTCGGCAATATATTAGAGTATGGCTGAAAGATTCAAATCCAGGGGCAGGTTCATTCTTGCAAGCGTGGGCGCAGCGGTGGGGCTGGGCAACGCTCTGCGCTTCCCGGGGCTGTGCGCAAAGTACGGCGGCGGTGCGTTTCTTCTGGTATATCTTGCCGCACTGCTCGTTTTGGGCGTACCTCTGTTAAATGCGGAAATTGCACTCGGCAGAAAAATTCGCGGCGGCGCTCCCGAATGTATGAACAGTCTTTTTAAGGGGGGCGAAAAGTTGGGCTGGGCGCAGTGCACCAATTCCGTGTTTACGGCGGTCTTGTACGCGGGGCTTGCGGGTTGGATTCTTGCCATGGCGTTTTCGGTATTTCCCCTGTGCGCTTCGGGGGCGGAAGAAGCTCCGCGCTATTTTTTCGATAGAGTTTTGCATGCAAGCGGCGACGGCGTAATTACGGGTATTTCCCCTCTTGTCGCCATATGTATCGCGGCGGTGTGGGTAGCAATGTTTTTCTGTTTGAAAGGCGGGGCGGACGCGCTGTCGGGCGCGGCGAAATTCACTGTTTTCACGCCTGTGGCGCTGCTTACCCTTATCTCCGTAAGGGGGCTTTTTTACGGCAATTCCGCAGAAGCGCTCACCGCGCTGTTTATGCCCGATTTTTCAAAGCTGTCCTCGCCTGAAATTTGGATAAACGCTTTGGGGCAGGTTTTCTTTTCGCTGTCGCTTGCGGTCGGAATTATGCCCGCTTATGGCGCATATCTGCCCGAAAGATGCAATATATTCCCCACTTCCTTGGTCATCGCCGCAGCGGATGCCTTCGTCTCCGTGCTCGCTTCGGTGGCGCTTTTCACTACTTTGTATGGCTGCGGATTGCAGGGCGAGATTGGGCAGTCGGGGATAATCACCGCCTTTTCGGTATATCCCGCCGCCATAGCCGGTCTGTTTGAAAATAAGATACTCTGCGGCGTCGTGGGCGTTCTTTTTTATTTTTCTCTGTCGCTTATGGCTGTGCAGTCGGGCGTTTCCATGTTAGAGGCGGCGCTTTCGCCCGTACTGAAAAAATTTTCTTTGAAAAGAGGCAAAACGGCGGGTATGTTTTGCGTTTTTCTCGGAACTGTTTCACTGATTTTCGCAACAACCGCCGCCGACGTTCTGGTTGAAATAGGAGATTTGTTCGTAAATTTTTACAACGTGCTTGTGCTATGCATTATAGAGTGCGTCGCCGTTGGCTGGTCGAAAGAGGGAAAGGGACTTGCCGAAGAAATCAACCGTTATTCGGGCAGACTGAAAATGCCGCGGAAAGCGTTTGGGATTTCTCTGAAATTTCTCTGTCCCGCCGTGCTTCTGGCGCTTGCCGCGCCGCAGTTTATAAAGCTGTTTGCGGGGCTTGGTTATCCCGCGTGGGCGCAGTTCGCGTTTGGCTGGGGCGCGGGCATAGCCGTATTCATTTCGGGGTTTGCAATGGATTTGCTCTCCCGCCCGCGCCCCGCGCGGTTAAGGAAAACCCGAAAAATCGGAATTAAATGAAAGGACGCGCCCGCCGTACGGCGGGCGCGTCCTTGTAAAGAAGGAGAATTATATTATCAAGTTCGAAGAAATACTTTTATTTGTTTAGGTTCGGTTCTTTCAGTCGGCGGGCGCCGCGGATAATCATGAACGCGCCCAAAAAAAGTATCAAGGCGCACGCCGTTCCGCCCGTAGCCGCGTTGAAAATCCCGACGTTTATTCCCTCCCCCGCGGGGAAAGCGGCAAGCATCGCGGATTGCAGGGAAACCACGGAAACAAGCGCGTCCGCAATGCAAATGCTCCTTAAAGCCTGCACGGTAAGACTTTCTCCTTTTGCCGCCTTAACGGTATTGAGGATAGCCGTTATAATCTTGTAAAAGGCGTAAAACGCCGCGGCAAATATAAGATGCCCGTAATAGACCTGATGAAAACCGCGCGACACAGTAAGTATCGTAACGCCCGCAAAGGCGAGGGTCATAGGCACTAAAAGTCCGCCGCAAGCCAGATAATTTTTCGCGTTGCGCCTTTCGCGCAAGCTCTCGTTTTCGCCCCGTTTCAAGCCTATCCTGTGCGATATGAGCACCGCTGTCCGGGCGGCGGCAAGAAAGAAATAATAGCCGGAAAGGGTGGCGAACCATACTGCGCCCATGCCTTCCGCAAATGCGGCAAGAACAGAGTTGTACGCGCCTATTGCCGCGGTGACTGCGGATGAAAAAAGAGTGGAAACTACGGTACGGTATTCGTAATCATGTCTGAAACGCGCCGCCGCGCCCGTTTTTTTATCTGTTCCGCGCTTCTGCATTCGTAGCGTAAGCCGCGTTTGTGCTCTGCCTTGTTTTCGCGGCGCGACATTCGTTTATTTCGTCGGTAAACATTCTCTCGGCAAGGATAAGAGAATTGTCGAGGGCGTATTTTTTTGCGGACGCGGCGTACTTCGCGCCCATTTTCTTGCGTTCGTCCTCATTTTCCAGCCAAAAGTCTATCTTTTTCGCGAGTTCCACGTGGTCGTCGTTTTTGAAAAGAGAACGTTCGTCCAACGCGAACTGCGGGGTAGCCGAAAGCTCGGAATCGGAAATGACGGGCACAAGCCCGCAGGCAATAGCCTCTATGCAGGCAATGGCTTCTATTTCCACGGTGGAAGCGTGCACGTACAGGTCGCTCCGCTGTAATTTCGCTATCAGCTTTTCTTTGGGCAAAAAGTCGAAACTGCAATCCACGCCCAGCTTTTCAGCCTGCCGCGAAAGTTTCTTCTTGCAAGGTCCGTTGCCCAAAAGGGTCAGATGTATCCTGTCCTTGAATTTCGATTCCGACACCGCCGAAATAAGAATTTTCTGTTTCTTTTCGGGCGCAAGCCGCCCCACCATCACGATTTCGAATTTTTCGTTTTCGGGCTTTGTTTCGGGCGGTTTGAAGTCCCTGTCGAAACCGTTCGAAATAACGTAAAGCTCCGCTTTGTAGCCGTGGGAGTCAAGCTGGTTTGCAATAAATCGCGAAGGACAGTGGATTCTTCTGAATCTTTTGTAAAATTTCCGCCTTAAATAGCTGTAAATATAGCTGTTCAAAGGCTGGAATTTCTCCATGTGAATGTTATAGCTTATGTCCTCCGGCTGAACGTGGAAAGCCGCGGTAGTGGGGATACCCATTTCGTCCGCAAGTTTTTTGCACTTTTTTTCGAGTTTGAATGGAAAGATAAAATGCACGACGTCCGCGCCTTCGAAGGCTTTCATAACCTTTTCGCGTTCGAATTTCCCGAACTTGATTTGGTTTTTCGCAGATACTTCGCTTAAAATCGGAACGTATCTTTCGCTTACCGCAACGTCGTCGGCGCCGTCCGCCCCTACGGCGACAATACATACTTCGTGCCCGCGCTCCCTAAGCCCGTCGGCAAAACGTCTCGCCGTCATAACCGAGCCGTTAGTCAGGTTGTCTATAAGGTCGATAACAATAACTATTTTCATATTTTCTCCGCTTTTCTCCGCGTTATACGACTGTAATAACGCTTAAAATATACTTCGCATTTGTAAAATGAATATAAACTTAAATTGATTTTTTTCGGCTTATATATTAAAATGTAGTTGATGAAGGAGAAATTATGGCAAATATACTCGTGGTCGAGGACGACGACAACGTCCGCCTGTTGCTTGAAATGCGCCTGCGCTCGCGCTACGGCGTAATTTCCGCTTCGGGGGCGCG
>CANPZW010000011.1 GCA_947589385.1 uncultured Clostridia bacterium
GTTTTATCTTACAAAAAACCTGTTGATTTATTTAACTTTTTTATCTCAAACTGTTGCACTTAGTTTGACAATTCAATTCTTTGAAAATCAAAGAAATTCCTTTAACCGCGTTTCGAAGCTTTCTTCCAAAGCTATAAGGTCGCAAAGCAGTTTTTTGATTTCGGGGTCCATCACGCGCTCGCTTTCCGAAAGCGAAGTTTTAAGGCAGGTTATTCCCGTCACCGTGCCCTTAATCATCATTTCCGCTATATGGGTCGCGGAATTGTCGTTGCCCGCGTTCATCTTTATTCCCATCCACATCATCGCCTTTTTCATGGGATTGGGTTCTTTCAGGTCAAGGTCATACTTCTTTGCCAAAGCCGAAGCCTCGCTGCAAATCCTTTCGTACTCCTCGTGCTCGCGCATGATTTCTTCCTTTATCGCTTCGTCCTCTATTTCGGGCATAATGTCTGCGATTGAGGTCAGCGCAAGCTGCGCGTTACGGTAGATTTCCGCAAGAATTTCACTGTCCTTTTTTATGTCGTGTACGAAATTTTCCGCGCCGTTTTCATTCTGATTTACAAATTCGTCCATGTTCTCTCCTTTTTATGTAAAATTTATCGGTTAAATTATTGCGTTTCCAACAAAATTCAAGCCCCGCCGCGCCGCCGTCGTATTCTTATTTTGTTCCGCAAACTCCTAATCTATGCGTGATTTTTCCGAAAATCGCTTGACAGCGCCGCCGTATTGTGTTAAATTATAATCCGAGCCGCTCGGAACGGGCTTTTTTAAGTGCGCCTGCGCGCCGCCTAAGCCTTTGGCTATAACGTATCCGGCGAGACTGGTTAGAGGAGGTATTTAACTATGTATGCTATCTTTGAGAACGGCAGTAAACAGTACAAGGCGAGCGTCGGCGACGTTATAAAGGTCGAAAAGCTTGATGCCGAAGTAGGCGCGTCTGTCGAATTTCCCATCGTCCTCATCGCGGACGAACAGGGCGTTCAGGCGGGCGCCGAAGTCGCAAACGTAAAAGTTGCAGCCGAAGTAGTTTCTCACGGCAAGGAAAAGAAGATAATCGTCTTTAAGTACAAAGCCAAGAAGAACGAAAGAAAAAAGCAGGGTCACAGACAGCCCTATACTCAAATCAAAGTAACGGCAATAGGCGCGGCTGCGGCAAAAAAGCCCGCCAAAGCCAAAAAAGCAGCTGCCGAAGTCGCAGCGGAGTAATTTTCAAGGAGGAATAAAATTATGTTATTATTACGTTTATTCGCCCATAAGAAAGGTACCGGCTCGTCGCACAACGGCAGAGACAGTAACGCCCAGCGCCTCGGCGTAAAGCGTTCGGACGGTCAGTTTGTGCTTGCGGGAAATATCCTGGTAAGACAGCGCGGCAGCAAATTCAAACCCGGCACCAACGTAGGCATCGGCAAGGACGATACGCTTTTTGCGCTTATCGACGGCGTCGTAAAGTTTGAAAGAGTGGGCAAGGACGGCAAACAGGTTTCCATTTATCCCGCGGCGGATAAAAAGGTTGCCGAATAATCGGAATTTAGGCGAGGGCGTTTTTGCTCTCGCTTTTTCTGATATTTACGCAAAAACGCAATATGTATTGCATTTAAGAGGATTTTATGATTAAGGTTTCACCTTTGAACGACGTAACGCAAGCCGAATTTGAAAAACTTTTCACCGCTTATTACAAAGAGTTGGGCTGCGAGGACGACTGCGCGCACCTTTTAAAGGAATACGTCCTGCCCGATTTACTTGCTGGGCTTTTGAAAATCGACGTATTGCAGGAAGGCGAAAAATTTGCGGGGTTCGTCGTATATCAGATAGACGAATTGGGCAACGATTGGAATTTCAGGGAAGGCTGGGGCGACATCCGCGAAATTTACGTTATCCCCCCTCTCCGCCGCTCGGGTTTGGGAAAATTCCTTTTATTCACCGCCGAGATGAAACTGCGCGAGGCGGGCGCATCCAAAAGCTATTGCCTACCCGCGGAAGGCAGCGCGCCGTTTTTCAAGGCATGCGGCTACGCCGAAACGGACGACTACAACGCCGACCTCGACTGTCCCGTTTATATAAAGGAAAACCTTGAAAACCGTTGTTGCAATAAATAAAACGGAAATTTACTGCCACGCTTAAAAGCTTAGGCACGGACGGCAGAATAAATAATTTAATAAAATCACTGCGGCGGGCGCGAATTTTCGCGCCCGCCGCTTTATTATTTTTTCTCATCGGATTCCCACTCGACAAGTTCGTCTAAGGTAACATCAAATATTTCCGCAAGCTTGCACAGCGTAAAAATATCGGGCGTAGAATAGCCGTTTTCGTAATTTGAAACCAAGCTCTTCTTCCCGCAAAGTTTATTTGCAAGCTGTTCCTGTGTAAGCCCAAGCTGCTTTCTAAATAATTTTATATTTTCCGCAATTTTTACCTTCATTTTACTTGATTAAAGTACAAGATTGTTGTATAATTGACACAAAAGTACAAATTACTTGTACTCATTTTGTATATAGGAGAAAAATATGGGAAACAAAAACAAAAAATATTATGAAGACGAAGTACAATGCAGATGTGGCAAATGGGGCGGACAATTAATAAAGTTTGAAAAAAAATGTTTTGGGTGGAGATTTTTGGGCTACGAAAAGCAAAGCGAAATTACGGGCGTTGACGACCACGGAAACATTAAAAGAAGTATATTTAAAAATCTATATTTTAAGCGCGTATCGCCATATACGAATAATTTTTTATTCAAATTGACCGAATTGCTCGATAAAATAATATCTTTTGTAAGACGAATTCTTGTTAACCTGTTTCCGCTTGCCTTTATAGCCTGCCTTGCAGTTACGCTTTTGGGCGGAGGCGGAGATGCAGACAAAATTGCACCAAAAATGTGGATGTTACTTGCGGGGGTTTATGGCGGATTGATTGCCGCAACGCTGCTGTTCGGTCTTTTGGGATTTATATGGAAGAAAATTTTCAAAATCGAAGAAAATCTTGAAACCGCTATGACGGAAGCTGGCTACGAATACGAAGAATAAGGTGATAATTGAAAATCGGCGGGCGCGAAAATTCGCGCCCGCCGATTTTATTTATTTTACATTCTTTATAATGCACCCTATTTAGCTTTGCCGTGCGCATACCGCTTTCTACCGCGGAAAGGGTTTAATATTTAATAAATCACTTCCGTTATGACGCCGCCGCCGAGGCAGGCGGTTTCGTCGTAGAATACCGCATATTGCCCTTCGGTCACCGCGCGCTGCTTTTGTTCGAACTCCACAAGCGCGCCGTCTTTTTCAATGGTAACCGTTACCTCCTGCTCGGGCTGGCGGTAGCGGAATTTGGCGTTCACAAACTGAGTACGTATGGGGGTATAACCTATCCAATTCAGATTTTTTACCCTGCATGCGCGCGAAAACAGCGGGCTTTCGTCGCCGTGCGAAACATACAATACGTTATGTGTTAAATCCTTTTTAACGACAAACCAACGCCCGTCCTCGCCCCGTCTGCCGCCCAAATCCAGCCCCTTGCGCTGCCCGAGAGTGTAGTACATCAGCCCTATATGTTCGCCCACCGTTTCACCGTTTAAAGTCATTATCTTCCCCCGCTGCGCGGGCAGGTAGTTTTGCAGAAATTTGCGGAAATTGCGTTCGCCTATAAAGCAAATCCCCGTCGAATCCTTTTTCTGCGCGGTGGAAAGATTGAGGACATCCGCGATTTTCCGCACTTCGGGCTTTTCTATGTCGGCAAGGGGAAACAGCACGTTTTCAAGCTGTTCCTCGCGCACCTGATTTAAAAAATACGTTTGGTCTTTTTCCTTATCTTTTGCCTTCAAAAGCCGCGTTTTGCCGTCTGAATGTTCTATTTTGCAATAATGCCCCGTCGCTATAAAATCCGCGCCCATATTCTTCGCGTATTCGCGGAACGGTCCGAATTTTATCTCGCGGTTGCATAATACGTCGGGATTGGGGGTGCGCCCCGCCGAATATTCGTCGAGGAAGTATTTAAAAACCCTTTCGCGGTATTCCACGGCGAAATTCACGCTGTAATAGGGAATATTCAAAGCGGAGCAAACACGCGCAACGTCTGCGAAATCGCCGTCGGAATTGCACGCACCGGATGAATCGGCTTCTTCCCAATTCATCATAAAAAGCCCTATTACGTTATAGCCCTGTTCCTTTAAGAGATAGGCGGCGACGGAAGAATCCACACCGCCGCTCATCCCCACGACAACGGTTTTCTGCGACATATTTATTACGTTTTCTCCTTCAAAAACAATTATAACATATAGAAATTAGGTTTGCAAATAAATTGTTTTGTGTTATAATGAGTTTGAAAATTAAACCAAATGCGCACCCGTAGTCTAATTGGATAAAACAGTGGCCTCCGACGCCGCCATTGTGGGTTCGAGCCCCGCCGAGTGCACCAGCCCGCCGCGCCCTTTTAAAAAAGGGCGCGGCGGGCTGTTTTAAAGATAATTTTCGGCGGGGCGAGAGGGGGGAAACGCGAGCGGGAGCGAGCGGTTTGCGCTGTTTTGCCCGTAAACGGTATTGTTTGATACGCAAACTGAACAGCACTGTGCGCTGTTCATTGGGGCGCGCCGCCTAAGGCGCGAGCCCCGCCGAGTGCACCAAGCCCGCCGCACCCTTTATAAGGGCGCGGCGGGCATTTTTTTACTTACACGGCAATTCTTCTCGCCGCCAAAAATCAGTCCGTCGCTTGCGTATGTACCGTCAAGTACGGATTGCGCCTATCAGGCACCGGCTTTTATTTCCTTTTCGAGGTTTGTTTCATAGTTTCCCAAATCGTCGGCAAACGCCTTCATATTTGTATCTTCACCCCAAATTTCAGCTACTTCGTCGGCGGGAAGCATATCTTGAAGTAATAAGCGAAGCACGCGCAGTTTTTCAAGCACTTCGGCTTTTTCGTCTCCGAGCGTTTCAAAATTCCACGTGGTCTCGGTTTCCGAAACATTCTTGCAATCACCGATTTTTGTTTTTAATTCGCTGACGGTGCTCTTGATAAGCTCCGCATACTTGGTGGCAATCTCTTTTGCCAAATCTCCTTGCATAAACGATCTTTGAAGCGTATTAAGGTCGCTAACTTTCGCCTGCTCCTCATCGGTTAAAGTAGAGGGCTTCAAGCTCGACACCCACGTGCCCCAATCTGTTATTACAATCTTTGAAGAGGAACAACAGTCATAGCCGGCTCCCCAGGCGTATGCTTCGAAAAATTCCTTAATCGTCGCAAGGAAATCATCGGCAGTAGTCAAATCGGAACCCGCTAATTTCTGTTTGATATCATTATACGCCTTGGTGACGCCTTCGATATTTTTAAGGTATATTGTCTTGACGTATTCCTGATAATTTGTTACAAGCGCCTGCTTATCTTCGGAAAGTTTGTCGTAGGCGGGTTTGAAGTCATTAATTATTTCAACAAGCGCGTCGGTAAGCTCTTTGCAGGTTTCCGCACTTTGATATTTCGCCGCGCTCGCCTTGATTTTTTCCGACAAATCTTGGGCGATAGCTTCCTCGTGTTCGCTTCTCGCTTTAATATACGCAGTGATACGGTCTTCACCGATTGCTGCTTTCATTTCGGCGCTGTCCTTTACGGCAGGAACGATAACTCCAAGGTCGAAATTATGGGAATTATCTGCATTGTCATACAATGCGTTCAGGCTATCCCAATCATTAAATTCCTCATAGTTGTCGCCTTCGGGCAACAGTTCCTTGAACTCATTAACCCGCGCAAGGTACATTTCATAAATAACGCGCAACTTGGAATAAGTCTGTCCGCTATAACTTGTATTTGCCATATAGGATGCGTTGGAGATAAGCGTCTGTACATTTGCGGGCAACTTATCAAATTCTGCCTTTAAAGCGTCAACGGCTGCAACATATTCTTCCTTGCCCTCGTCGGTGAGAACGATATTTTCGATGTACGGTTGAAGTCTTTCCGCAAATTCTGTCGCCGTTGCGTTGTCTTTCGCATACTGCGCAAGCAGATTATCGACCGTAGTTTTACCTGCGGACAGAGCTGTTTGCTGTTCGGCTGTAAGGGGTGCGTTGTCGGTGAAGGTCAGAGAAATGAGACGGACTTCAACTTCTTTTTCGCCCTCGACGGCAAACAGTGGAATCCCCTTGATTGCGAAATCGAGCATCTGTTTGCCGTCAGCGTTTGTGCCGACAAAAAGCTCTAAGTTTGTGATTGTTGCACCGAGCATATTATTGACTAATTGACCTGCAATACTTCCCTTAATAGATTCGGAACCGCCGGCAGAGGCAACTATGTAGTCCACAGCCGTCTTTACAAGCTGTTGATATGCTGCGTCTATTATTGCCGCTACGGGATTGCCCAACATGAAGATAAATCCGTTTGCTTTCTTTTCAAATTTAAATTCGAGCGGAGGCAGCGTTGAAACGCCCGGTTCTTCCTGTCCTTCCTCTGCAAGCGTTGCCGTCTGTGCCGTTTTAAGGTCAATCTGAGTAACGAAAAGCGGAGCGTTTTCAACATTGTTGATAGCCAAAGCCAAAACACCGTCTCCCGTATAATATACGTCCATGTTGTTCATGGCAGTGCCTACGAACGGGGGCAGACTGCCCGCGGGGGCAAACTGCCCGACAAGTCCCAAAACATTTGCCGCGGGAGTCAGGTCAAGGTGAAGCTGTGCCTGCGCGATTGAGTAGTAGTCGCCCGTCCACACTGCCGAGGGGTTGAGGCGGAGCTGCAATTTGCCGTTGAACGGGGAAAGCATGCCCGTGCGGGATAACAGACCTACGTCAAGCGTAAAGTCAATCAATTCGCCCGTACGTTCTGCGGGAACGGTTGCAACGGATATATTGATACCCGTGAATTGTTCGGTATCCTCTACCTGTTCTACGGCTACCTCGATTTCAAGAGCTGTAAAATCCAGACCGAAAAGCGAGGGAACTAAATCGCCGACCACCGTCTTTAATTTTTCAATAAGCCCTGTATATGCCTCATTTAATTTGGTAACGGCGGCATCCGTAAGGGCGAGTGTATATCCGTCGTCCGTCTTCTCGATGCTTACGAAATCAGATAAGGCATCCTGCAAATTTTCGGATGAGAAGTCGGTTGTAGCGGCTTGTGCAAGGCTGTCTTTCAAATCTATGGGATAGATGAGCAACCTGTTTACCGCGGTATCAGTCTTGTTGCTTAAAGTAAGAAGCAGTACGCCGTCGCCTACATAGCGCAACGTAAGCTCGTTCGCAAAGTCCGAAACAATCGGAAGCGCCGAGATGTCGAGGCTAAGGTTGAGCGAAAACGCGTCAAGATAGTTGTCGCTGTCCAATACGTCCTGTTTGAGGGAGAAATCAAGCGTTCCGCCGAACGTCTTGACGGATTCCCCAACGCTTATATCAATGGATACGGGCAACGTAAGCGATTGCTCGTCGGTTTTGTTTTCATCACCGCTGCCGTCGCCGTTCTTATCGCCGCCCTCGTCGCCGCTGATATTGGGAGTTTCCCCTGGCTTATCTTCGGTTTTGCACGCCACGAAAGCAGCAAGACTCAAAACCATAATCAGCGAAAGTAATAATATCAAAATTTTTGAAAGCTTTTTCATTTAATCCTCCTTATTTTTTTCGTCAAAAGCCAAAACGATATAAAAGACACATTCTTAACGTGCCTAATGCCCTAATTGTAATACTCAATAATGACATTTGTCAAGCAAAATTATGACAAATTATGTTGTTTTTGTGTCGCTTTATAATGTCATTCCGAGTGCGAAGCACGAGCGTATCCACATAGGTGCGCCTATCGCGCGCCATAACAAAATGCAGCCCGCGGCTTATGATTAAGCCGCGGGCTGCATTAAACATTCACTCATTATTTGCGGTACTTTTGGGCGGGTCGTTCAGCATAACGCTCATACCCCTCTTTTGCATATTCGCAACCGCGACGTACAGCGGAATCCCCAGCCCGTAAACCCACAGCGCCTGCGTCGCGCAAAGCGAAGCGAAATACGCAAAATACGCCACCTGCACAGTAGCAAAGCCTTCGCTGCCGCCGGGACATAAAAATACTATGATGACGGGAATCAGCACGGCGTTTACGATAACGGGAAAAATCCCGCCCACGCCCATTCTCAAAGCATGGTTTTTGAAAACCCGACCGACGGCATAGGTCAGCAACGCCGCGATAAGCGTAGCCGCGCCGCCTATCGGCACGTCATATATAATGAACGGCGAGGCGAGATTCGCAAGCATGCAGCCTATCCAAAGCGCGGGCACTGCTTCGGGAAAGAACAGCGGCAGAACCGTAAGCGCCTCTGCGGGGCGGATTTCGATAAATCCGCTGTAAGCTATCGCCCCGAAGGCGTAGGTAAGCGCGACGTACAGCGCGGCGATTACTCCCGCGCGGCACAGCCGCTTGGTGGTGAAAAGATTTTTTATTTTTTCCTTCATATGTTTTTCGCGGCGGCTACAATTAAAGCGCCCTCCCCGAAAGGAGAGGGCGCCGTTTGTGCCGTATCGCTGCTCCTCGGTTTTTTTATAGGTGTGTTTATCCGAAAACCACCTGTATTAAGCGAACACGCAGAATAAGCGCGCACGCCCTTTTTTATTTTACGAACAAGAAAACTGTTCCCGAACCGTAAACAACGGGATTTTTAAGCCCTCGTTATCAGTCCTCTTTGTTCTCTTCGGGATTTTGCCCTTCCACGGGCGCGTCCTTTACGCCGCTGTTGCCGAGATATGTGCCGAAGTAGATTTCCTTCTTGCCGCGCTTAGCTCCGCCCGCGGGCTTGGAATTTCTGTCGTCCCTGCGGCGTCCGCGTTCACGCCTGTCGCCGCGCTTTTCCGACCTAGCGCCTCTGTCGCGCCTGTCATCCCTGCGGCCACGTTTATCGTTCCTCTCGCCGTAGCGGAGAGGGCGTTCGCCCTGTTTGAGATTATTGGGAATTATAACGACGTACCGCGAAGGCTCCCTGCCCTCGGAGGACGTCTTTACTTCCTCACTGTTCAGAAGCGCGGAATGGATAATGCGCCTTTCGTAGGGGTTCATGGGTTCGAGAGTAACCTTTCTGCCCGTTTCAACCGCCTTTTGCGCCACTTTTGCGGCAAGAGCGACAAGCGCTTCTTCGCGCTGGCTGCGGTAGTTTTCGCAATCCACAACCACTTTTATATACTTTTCCCTGCCGATATTGGCTACTGCGCCAGCCATGCATTGAATGGCGTCCAGCACGTCCCCGCGCTTTCCTATTACCCGCGCGCTGTTCTCCGTTTTGATATTCAGCTTTATGCAGTCCTCGGCGCTTTCGACTTCACATTCCGCCTCTACGCCGAGAATTTTCAAAAGTCCATCGATAAATTCCGCGGCGCGTGCGCCGTCAGACTTCTTTTCCTTTGCGGTAATTTTCCACTTCGTGGAACCGAAAAGCTTCTTTTTGCCTTCTTCGAGGACGGTTATTTCCAACTCCTCGCGGGGCAACGCCAGGGCGCACATAGCGTTGTTTATCGCCTCGTCAAGCGTTTTCCCCAAAAATTCTTTGTTCTCTTCCATCATTTTAACCTCTTTCTTCCGGCGCGTCCGGCGGCTTTGTTCAACGCCTGTTTTTCCAAATCGTCGTCGAAGCGTACCGACACCACTTTATTTATTATCAGCGTCGAGATAAGACTGTAAATTGTGTTCACTATCATATAAATAGAAAACGCCGCGCTGTACATGAAGGAGAAGAAACCGAATATTATCGGCATCATAACCATCATCACTTTATTCGTAGTTGCGGCTTGTCCGTCCACCGTGCTCAATTCGTTCGCCGCCTTTTGCGAGCGCATCATTATGAACTGTTGCAGGAACATCAGCCCTATCGCCAACACTATTAAAACGAAATATCCGTTATAGGTATTTTTTTCTTCTTGAAGGTTATAGGTAACCTCGTTATAGCTCTCCTCATAGTTTGCGTCTATCGAGCCCGCCGCGCGGGAAATAGCGGAACGGAAGCCCGAGAACGAAGGCACTTCCTTATTCAACATCGAGTCGGGATACCATACGTTGCCTATCCACCAATTTGCCGCGGGGAAGGAAGTTTCGGCGCTGTGCGCATGATAATAATCCGCAGCCGCCTGCCTTGCGCCTATGCGTACGTAATCCTTTACAAAGGCGTTCTTTTCCACCTCGTTTAAAGACGACCAGTTTTGGGGAAGTTCCTCAACGCCCGAAAGCCCCGCATAGTATTCCCCGAATTTTGCGTAATCGACGTAATATCCGTATATTTCCACGGGTTCGCCGTTTATATCGTTGAACCCGCCTATGTAATTGCCATCGCCGTCTTTCGCCCGTATTAAATCGGTCGTGGGCACGGGATTGTTCAGCCCGTCCTCCACCGCCGCAATCAAAAACAGCGAATTATCGCTTTCGTCGCCGTCCGAAGTAAGCACGTACTCCTGCACGGCAAGACTGTATTTGACGGTCATCTGGTTATAGGAATTAAGATTTGCGTACTGCGAGTACTGTGAAAACGACGAGAACACGACCATGAATATGATAAGCGAAATCAAAGTCGGCAGGCAAGCCCCCAAGGGGTTATAGCCGTGCGCGCGCTGCAATTCCATAACCTTTTGGTTATACATATTCTTGTCGTTGGCGTACTGCTTTTGCAGTTTTTCCATGTCCTCGCGCATGCTGCCCATAAGCAGGGATTGCTTTTTCATCTTCACCCTCGAATATACGTCGAGGGGCAGGACGAGAGTTTTAAGCGCCAACGTAAATACGATAGCGCCCAGCGCTATCGCCCCGGGCATACCCGAAAACAAATCGAATATCCATTTTATGACGTAGCCTATCCATTTCAGTTCGACGGCGCCTATGCCGTCAACCGCCACGTCTATTATGTTTTGCCCTGCAAGCAAATTGAAAAATCCCATAAATTTTACTTCTAAATTCCGTTGCCGGCGTATTCAAATCACAAAACCCACTTCATTTTGAATTTCTCGGGCGGAGGGTCGTACCCGCCTTTTGAAAAGGGGTTGCAGCGGATTATCCGCCATAATCCCGCAAGAATACCGAGTATCACTCCCCTGTTGTTTATCGCCTGCAAAGTGTATTCCGAGCAAGTGGGCTTGTACATACAGGTATGGCGGGAAAGGCGCTTCTGATAAAAAACTATAAGCCGCATAGCGCCCATTTTGAATACGGGCTTTAAATATTTCCTTTTAAAGTCCCTCAGCCTTTGGGTGAATTTTCGCATAGGTTGACCTTTTTAAAGCAGGAAACGACGCTTTTTTCAAAGGTTTTATAGCTGTACTCATCCGCCGTTTTGGGCATAAGTATCACAGAATAATTCCTATTGAGAATGTGGGAATTTTTTCTGAAAACTTCCCGGAGAAGCCTTTTTATGCGGTTGCGCACCACGGCTTTGCCGTGCTTTTTGGAAACGGCTATCCCCATATACATCTCCCCCGAGGGAATGTATATCAACGTAAGAGACGGGGAAAAAATTCTTTTCCCCCTTTTGAACAGCTTAGAAAATTCGTTATTTTTCTTTATCCTGTAATAATTCAATTTACGCTGTAAGCTTCTTTCTGCCCTTGTTTCTTCTTCTTTTGAGAACCTTTCTTCCCGCAGTGGAAGCCATTCTCTTTCTGAATCCGTGAACTTTGCTTCTCTGTCTCTTTTTGGGCTGGTATGTCCTTTTCATGATTTTCTCCTTAAAAATTTATGCTGTATTGCCGAGTTTTAAAGCGCCTTCAAGGCGCACACGTGCATTATTATATGAATAAATAAAATCAAAGTCAAGCGTTATTGCCCGTGCGTACGGGTAAAATCAGATACAAAGCGTCTTTATTTTTTGCGTTTTGGCAGATAAAGGGCTGTACCTGGTTATTGAACGAAAGCACTATTTCCTGTTCGTCCAGAGCGTTTACGGCGTCTATTATGAACTTGGAATTCATGGCTATCCTCACGTCCTTGCCCTCTATCTCCGCCTTGACGGGTTCCTGCACGTTGCCTATTTCCGAAGCGGAGGAAATTTCCACAGTATCGCCTGCTATGTCGAAAATTATGAGGCTGTTTTTATCCCCCCTGACGAGGATTGCCGCACGCTCAATGGAAGATTTAAGCTTGTCCTTATCCACCTTTACTTCGGTTATGAATGATTTGGGTATAATGTTTTCCTTTCTTATAAAGTCGCCGCCGTAGAGACGGGAAGTAAGAACCGTGTTGTCGGAAGATACGAGTATCATTCCCTTCTGCACGAAAATTTCGGTTTCTTCTTCGCCGTCGGGGAGCATTTTGTCTATTTCGTTAAGCGTCCTTGCGGGGCAAACTATCTCCATATTCCCCGTCGATGAAAGGACTTTGCCGTTTATTGTGGCAAGGCGGAAACCGTCCAAAGCGGTTACGCAGAGGTCGTCGCCGTTAATTACGAATTGGCAGCCTTTCAAAATAGGACGGCTGTCGTCCGCGGCGCAGCAGAAAGAAGTTGCGGAAATATATCTTTTGAAGTCAGCCGTCTTTAATTTGAAGCTGTTTTCGTTAATTTCAAGGTCTATCTTGGGAAAATCATCCGCGGAAAGCGCCTGCATGCTCGTTTGGCTGTCGGCATATTTTATATCCAGCCTTCTGCCTTCCGAAGACAGAACTATCTGCACGTCTTCGAGCTTTTTTATGAAATCCGCGAAAAATTTCCCGGGCACGCAGAGCTCGCCCTCTTCGAAAACTTCGGCGGAAATCGTCTTGATAATCGAAATTTCTCCGTCGGTGGCAGACAGCGTCAAGCCGTCGTTTTTTGCCGAAAGCTTGATACATTCCAAAACGGGAACCGTAGTTCTCGACGAGCACGCCTTAATAACTTTCATTATGGCTTCCGATAAAACTATTCCTTCGCACAGACATTTCATAAAAAACCTCTTTCAAGCCCTTTGTGGCTGTAATTTACTTTGTTTATTTTTATTTAATGAATTTATTTAGTGTTAGTAATAATAAAGGCGGTGGAATTGTGGTCAACTTTTCCGCCGTTTTAGAAATCTGACTATATAATAGCAAAAAAGCTTGAAAATTGCAACCGAATAACAATATTTCTATCGACAATTTAGGTGAAATTTTTGGTGAATTTGTTGTTGATAAATTGTGGATTGTCGGATAAGTTATTTGAAGGTTTGTTATTCGGCTGTTGAAAAAAACCGAAAAAGAATTTGTTCCGAAGTTTAAAATAAAATCAAACGGGGTTATCGACAGTTTTTTGTGGATTGTGGAATTATAAATGTTGAAAATGTGAAGATTTTCTGGTATAATAAAGCTATGGATACGGCGCGCCTTTACGGACTCATAAACGAAAAATATTCCGGGCAGTTTAATCTTTTTAAAAATCTGTTGCAGGAATACAACAAAATGTACAATCTAACTGCGGTTTGCGACGACGAAGGGATTTTTTATAAGCATTTTCTCGACAGTATTGCGGGTGAAGAATTTTTCGGCAAGGGAGCAAATGTTGCCGAAATAGGTTCGGGCGGAGGATTTCCTTCCATACCCCTTAAAATAATACGCGGAGATTTAAAATTTACTCTTATAGAGAGCACGGGAAAGAAATGTAACTTTCTGAACGTCGTTTCGGATAAATTGGGTTTTAAGGACGTTACCGTTAAAAATATCAGGGCGGAGGACGGCGCGCGCAACCTGTCTTTGCGCGAAAAATTCGATGTAAGCTGCGCGCGCGCCGTGGCATCGCTGAATACCCTCTGCGAATATTGCCTGCCCTATGTAAAGACGGGCGGAAAATTCATCGCATATAAGGGCGACTGCGACGAAGAAATCAAAGCCGCTTCGAATGCGATAAAAATTTTGGGCGGTAAAATAGAGGATATTGTCCGTTACGAGCTTGAAAATTGCGGGAAGCGCACTCTTGTTATAATAAAAAAGGTAAGCGCTACCCCCAAAGTCTATCCGCGTGGCAACGGAAAAGAACGCAAACAGCCCCTGTGATAACCAATTACCGTTCTGATTTATCACCGTGATTGTCTAAGTTTTGCTTATACAAAAGAATTTTAACTTTTGTCAAAATTTCCTTGACTATTTCTCTCTGCTGACGCCTAAGCTTCTTGACTGTATATTATGTTGGTTTCAACTTCATTGCGTATATCCCGCCTTACTCCCGCGCTCTATCCATACCTATGCTCTGACCGAGGCGCGGAGGGTATCTATTAAACCAAATCCCATATTTAAGGTGAAAAATGACTTCTTCCTGCGCCTTTACGGGTCACAGAGTTTTAAAAGACCTCGATTATGCTCTGCTTGACCGGGTGATTGTGAATTTAATCAAAAACGGTTGCACCCGGTTTTATTGCGGCATGGCGCGCGGTTTTGACCTTGCCGCCGCCGAAAGTCTGCTTATGCTCAAACGTGAATATAATGCGGAGCTTGTGGCTTGTATTCCTTGCGAACGCCAGAGCGACGGCTATTCCCGCGCCGATAAAGCGCGCTACGACAGGATTCTCGAAAATTGTTCGGAAGTTATATGTCTTTCCGAAGATTATTACGAGGGCTGTATGCACGTCCGCGACAGGTTTATGGTGGATAATTCCGACGCCGTAATTTGTTATTTGCGCCGCAAGTCGGGGGGAACGTATTACACCGTTCGTTACGCCGAAAAGGCTGGCAAAAAAATTATAGGGCTGTAACGCCCATAAAATATATTATTTAAAGGTAGTTTATGAAAGTTAAAAAATTATGTTTACCGGTGCTTGTGATGGGGGCGGTTTTTGCATTTTCTGGGTGCACCCCCAAGGAAGAACTCAGCCCAAACGGCTCAGCACCCACTCCCCCTTCGGTTTCCGTGCCGGATGAACCTTCAAAAAACGGAAGCCGCAAAACCTTTGAAAATTTTTCTGCCGACGCGGAAAAAAGCGCGCAAACGGTTGAACTTGCAAAGAGCCTTGCCTTGGGCGGCGAAGAGCCTTTAAGCTGCAAAATTTTTGTATGCGGCAGCCAATACAAGTTGAATAGCGTGATTATCTACGCCACGGTTAAAGAGAGCGGAACAGGTCGCGCGCTTAAAAAATTTGTTGTTTCTCCCCGCGCCGACCTATATTTCGACGATATTCTCGGCGGAAACTTGCCGCAGTCGGAGGGCTTTTCCCTCTCCGCCGATAAAATTTTCGGGTTTGACGCCGAACAAAACTTTATAAAACAAGATTTGGCAATCGCCCTGTTTGAAGCCGCGGGGGCAGGCAGTCAAAGCGTAAAACTTTTCAATCTTGTAAATGACGAAGAAAACATTAAAGTTTATCAAATTTTGGTTGAAAGCGAACACGGTTATACTGTAAACCAGATTTCAGTCGAAGTTCAGGAGAACGGCGATGAAGCGGTTATTGAAAGTTTGGCAAACCCTTTAAACTATGAATTGACTGAAATTTCTTCGGAAAACCAACCGGGCGGCGAATATGCTTATAAGGCGTCAGATAAAAACTATACGTTGGAGAAATTTGAGGAATCGGATTTACCTCCTGTACCGCCTGTTGAACAAGATACCTATGTTGGAACATTTGAAAATCTTATTGACAAGCACTTTGAAGAAATGGAAAACCTTTTGAATGAAGACCACTATGAAAATGTATTAGTTAAGAAAATAATGAAAGATTATAGTAATCTCTTGGACAAAGATAAATTAGAAGGCAAAGAGTGGACTTTTGGTGTTGACGAAAACAACAATATAAATAAAATTAATTTTATCACTTATTATAATAACAATATGTTGCTTGTATATTCTGCTACATTTGACACTCCTTTAAATCTTGAAACAATAAAAGATAAAGATTTTATAAATACTTTTGAAAATAGTTTAAATAAATTAAAATATAATAGAATTTATTCATTATCATTTAACCCAACAATTCAAGAAGAGAAAAAAGAACTTACCGACGCAATCTTTGCTATATTGGGCGTTGAAGATACCGGCGCAAGAAGATATATTGTAGATAGAGGTTCTTCTGTCGCCGATTCAACTTTAAAAGAAGCAAGAGATTTTCAAGTTGTAGAAATAAACAATTCAAGAATTGTAGAATTTTATGTGAGAATTAAAGACCCAAATAATAAAAATCCATCATATATTGACCAACTTAACAGTGGAAATTATAAAGTAAATAGTTTCGGTACGAAAGAATATGAAATAGGCGGGAAGCCGTTTGTAAAAACCGGCGGCGCAGAGTAGGCGCCAACCCGAATAACCAAATCGGCGCAGGAAAATTTTTCCTGCGCCGATTTTATAAGCATTTTAATCAAGAGGGCGGCGCAAACAATTTTTGTTTGCGCCGCCCTGTAATCTTTTTTATCAATCAATTTCAAGTTTATCAATCAATTTCAAGCCAAGTCGCCCCACTATTCCGTCAAGATTATTTTAAATTTGCGCCTTAATTTACTCTGCGCCGCCTGAATTTCCTAACGCTTTGAATTTTTCTGCGCCTATGGTATATAGAATATAATTAGTCACTCCCTCTGCTATAATTTCCGACATTTTATATATAATATTCAGGCGCGTCGCCGAAAAAAGAGAATAATTAAATACCGATTTTTCCGCCACGATTCCCATAATCGAAATGTCTCCCACTTTGGCAAGCTTTTTATTTGCCCCGCTGCCGGGCTTTATCGATTTTTTCGAAAGCTTGATAAGCCCTATGTCGCCCGCCAATCCTACCGCCGCGTCAATGGCGATTATAGGACTGTCGGGATGGGTTTCTTTCAAAAAATCGTTCAGATATTTGACCTCGTGGGCGGTTATAGGTTTTGCCAGAGTTCCGTAAACAAAGCAGTTCAGCCCCGAAAGCCTTTCCTTGATTTTTGTGCCCGTTACGGGACCAAGACTGTCGCCCACGGATAGGTCGCTGCCGATGCATAGAATTATCGGAGTTTGCGCGGCTTCCGGCAAAATTCTTTTAAGAGACAGAAAAACTCCGTCTGCGGCAAGCGAATTATATAAATTGAATGAATATTCCATTTTTAACCTCGTAAAAGGTTATTGCCGCAAATTTTGGGATTTATCCCGATAAGCGCATAAAGCATTATACTTTATTTTATGTTTTGCGCCGCCTTGTCGTTTTTGCGCCTTATTATTTATCATTTTATGGCGCAATCAAAATTTGGTGGCGCAAATTTTTAGTTTGTCGCAGGGTTATGTTTTGGCGCATAATGTAATAACCGCCTAAACGTTGCGTTACGCCTAAATAAGTGTTTAAGAAAATTTTTTAGTATAACTACTGATTGCGCCATGCCTTGGTTGTCGCTATTTGTAGCGCATGCATTAAAATTCAGGCGCATAATTTTTTAGTTAGTAGGCTTTAAACTTCGGCGCACTGTAATGAAAATATTTGGGCAAGTGCCGGTTACTATGCGCCTTGTCCTGATTATCATAACCTATTAAAACGCCGGCATTATATTTGCGCGATTTGCGGCGAAGATTTTTTAGTTAGACTTTATGATTTTTGTTGGACGTAGGCTTTTATTAGCAGGCTCGCCGTAATCAATTACTTTGTTAAAGCTTGATTAGTTTTAAAATTTTTGCGCCGCGTTAAGATACTTGGCGCTTGTATAATTTGGCGCGTTATTACTTTTAGCCACATTGCCCCGACATTTCGGCGCAAACTCATGGCGCGGTAATTTTTTGTAACGCGCAGGTATAATATTATAGTCATGCGCAATTATCAAGTTATTTTCGACCTAGTTAAAATTTAATCAATTTTTAAGCGAAAGAGCATTGGATTGCAAACATGCATGGTTTGGCAAAAAATTATCCACAATGTATCCACAATTCAACATTTCAACAATGCCTTAAATTTCGTCTTATGGGAACATAGACGTAGGAATTGCCGTATTTTATCCACAAAATTACTCAAAATATCAATGTAATAATGCCTTTTTACGGTTTTAAGCCGTTTTTAAGGCTTAGTTTTCAACAATTACGCTGTGTTAAGACGTTTTATCCACATAAATTGTGGAGAAATTTTGATAAAATCTTTCCACCAAATTGACAAAAGGTCTAAAAATCGCGCTTTGAGTTCCACGTGAAACAAAACAATGTTTGAAAAATAAAGTTGAAAGTTTCACGTTAAACATTTTTTACTTTAAAAATCAATAGGCGCAAAGCAATTTTTTCCAAAAAATCGTCGATTTTAATCATTTTCACAGTATTTTAATAAGATTACCACAGATAAAAATTAGGTGATAAAGCGGATTTTTGAACCCTAAACGCTTGAAATACTTGTAATTATATGGTAAAATCTAAATATCGTAATAAAATTAAATAAATTTTCAAAAGGAGTTGGATTTTGAGCAAGAAAGGCAAAATTGTTATGTGGCTTATTATTTTGGCGCTCGTAATTTCGGTTGTCGTTATACTTGTAATGAACGTAGTGCCGCGAGCCACTGAAATCAGCTATGACCGCTTCAAAGAGTACGTGGAGAACTCCAAGTACTACGGCGAGTATGATTCGGAAGGCAAGCGCGCCCCCATAACGCATGATAGCGAGGGCAACGCCTGGAATCCCGAAGGTTATAGTCTGAGTGACGGGAAATGGGTCAGCGATGACGGCAGGAATGAACTGATTGTAATCGACAAGATAGTTTTCAACGCTTACGAATATACGGGCTATGTCCGTGTTAACGGCAATTACAGGGCGAGCTATTATTGCTACGGTATTTCGCGCTTCTCGGCGGAGAGCGACGCAACAATCAATGAATGGATTAGCTACGGCGTCGAAGTTGAGTTTGAGAACCCGAACGCGGGGAGCTGGTGGTCAACCGTTCTTACGATAGGGTCGCTCGTGCTGGTGTGCGTAGTGTTCTTCCTGATAATCCGTTCGACTATGGGTGGTAGCGGCAAAATTATGAACTTTGCCAAAACCAAGGCGCGCGTTTCGACGAATATCCGCGTGCGCTTTACAGACGTGGCGGGCGCAGAGGAAGAAAAAGTCGAACTTGCAGAGATAGTCGAGTTCTTGCGCCAGCCGAAAAAATTCTCCGATTTGGGGGCGCGGATTCCCAAGGGCGTGCTGCTTGTCGGGCCTCCCGGAACAGGTAAAACTCTGTTCGCAAAAGCGGTGGCGGGTGAAGCGGGCGTGCCGTTTTTCTCTGTTTCGGGCTCTGATTTCGTTGAAATGTACGTAGGCGTCGGCGCCTCGCGCGTACGCGACCTATTTGATATGGCTAAGAAAAACCAGCCCTGCATTATTTTCATCGATGAAATAGACGCCGTAGGGCGTCACCGCGGAGCCGGTCTCGGTGGCGGCAACGATGAAAGGGAGCAGACCTTAAACCAGATTCTCGTCCAGATGGACGGCTTCGAAAGCAATGAGGGCGTAATCATTATGGCGGCGACTAACCGTGCCGACATTCTCGACCCCGCTTTAATGCGTCCGGGCAGGTTCGACAGGCAGATTTACGTCAACCTTCCCGACGTGAAGGGCAGGGAGCAAATTCTGAAAGTCCATGCGCGCAACAAGCCGCTCGCTCCCGAAGTCAACTTCAAGACGATTGCAAGAATCACGGCGGGATTCTCGGGCGCGGACCTTGCCAACCTTCTGAACGAAGCGGCTATTCTTGCCGCGCGCGCGGGTAAGAAATTTATAGGAAATCTGGAACTGTACGAAGGCGTGAACAAGGTGATAATGGGGCCGCAGAAGAAGAGCCGTGTCGTCACCGAAAGCGACAAACGCATAACCGCCTATCACGAGGCGGGGCACGCCATTATCGCCCGTCTTTGCCCCGAATGTGACCCCGTGCAGGAAGTTTCGATAATCCCCCGCGGCAATGCGGCGGGCTATACGATGACCCGACCCGAAAACGACGACTCGCATATGACGAGAAATAAAATTCTCGACTTCGTATGTATGGCGCTGGGCGGGCGCGTCGCAGAAGAGATAGTAATCAAAGATATAACGACGGGTGCGTCCAACGATTTGGAGCGCGTGACCGAAATGGTAAAGCGCATGATAACCGAATGGGGTATGAGCGAGAAGCTGGGGCTTGTAACCTACGGTTCCAATTCGCAGACGATATTCCTCGGCAAAGATATGGAAACGCATAACGCATATTCGGAAGAAACCGCAAGGGCGATAGACGCGGAAATGCACTCCATAATAGAATCCGCGCACGCGCGCGCGACTAAGCTTCTTACCGAAAACAGAAACATTCTCGACAATATGGCAAGGGTTCTTATTGAGCGCGAAACCATATATACGGAGGAAGTTGACCTTCTTATGGCGGGCAAGCCGTACGGTGAAGTCATAAAGTATATGGACGAACTTGACGAAATGCACCGCGAAAATCCCTTCAAAAAATTTGAGGGAACGGAGGAAAAGCCCGAAGAAGAGAAAGAGCCCTCCGCGGAAGAAAAACCTGCGTCATCCGACGGCGGCGACGACGGCGAAAACCGTAAGCAATAAGGAAACGGACTGTTTCCCGTGAAACTTTAAGGAAGAAATTATGGGTAAGGTTATATCTTTTACGAATAAAAAGGGCGGCGTGGGTAAAACCACGACCGCCGTGAATATGGCGGCGTATTGCGCGGATTGCGGGAAGAAGGTGCTGTTGGTCGATATAGATTCGCAGGGAAACGCGACGACCGGTCTCGGATTTTCCAAATCCGCGCTGAAAAAATCAGTGTATAACGTGCTTGTCGAGGACGAACCCGTTTCGCAAAATATTCTCGAAGTCGCAAACATTAAAAATCTGTTTCTGTTGCCCGCCAATGTCGATTTGACGGGCGCGGAAGTGGATTTGGTTTATAAAAGAGGGCGCGAGCGTATTCTGAAAGAGGCGCTTGCAAAGGTGCGCGACGAATACGACTACATATTTATCGATTGCCCGCCTTCGCTTGGGCTGCTTACCATAAACGCGTGGGTCGCTTCGGATTCGGTCATAATACCGCTTCAATCGGAATATTACGCGCTTGAAGGCGTAAGCCAGCTTATGAAGACTATAACTATGGTGAAGCAGCATCTGAACCCGAATTTGCAGATAGAGGGAATTGTAATCACGATGTACGACGGCAGGGCGTTGATTTCGAAGCAGATTACGGCGGAAATCAAGAAATTCTTCGGGGCGAAGATGTACAACATCATCATCCCCCGAAACGTCAGGCTTGCCGAAGCGCCTTCGCACGGCGTGCCCGTAATGCTGCACGACCCGAAATGCGTCGGGGCGAGAGCTTATAAGGCTTTGACCGAAGAATTTTTAGCCAGACAGAAATGAAAAAGGACAAGCCGTACGTAACGCGGGACGGCGGAATAAAGAAAATATACTTTAAAGAGAGGTTTTTAATATGGCAAAAGGTTTAGGCAAAGGATTTGACGCCCTTTTGGAAGATACCGATTTGGCGTATGAGGAAATGTTTAAAAGTCATCGGAACGCGTTTGACTATACGGAAGAAGAGAGAAAAAACGCCGAGGAAATGGAGCTGGACAAAATAGTTGCCAACCCCAACCAGCCGAGAAAGAATTTCGACGAGCAGGCTTTGAAAGAGCTTGCGGATTCAATTAAAAAACACGGCGTGATTATGCCCATCGTCGTCAATGACAACGGCGACGGTACATATATGGTAATCGCGGGCGAAAGGCGTTTCCGTGCCACGAAGATGGCGGGGAAGAATACGATTCCCGTAGTAATAAGGAAGTATTCCGAAAGGGAAATAAAGGAAATTTCGCTTATAGAGAACCTGCAACGCGAGGATTTGAACCCCATAGAGGCGGCTACGGCGATGAAGCAGCTTATGGTAGATTATAAGCTGACACAGGACGAGCTTGCCGAAAGAATAGGAAAATCGAGACCCGCCGTTGCGAATACGCTGAGACTTCTGAACCTCTGCCCCGAGGTTATGATGATGGTGGCGGAGGGCAAACTTTCCGCAGGTCACGCGCGGACAATCGTGCCGCTTCCCGCGGAAGAACAGATAGAATTTGCGAACGACGCCGTAAAGAACCAGTGCTCCGTGCGCGTGCTCGAAAAGAAGGTGCGCGCATACAATATTCCGCCCGAAGTGCTGGAAGAACGCAAGAAAAAGAAGCGCGCGCTGGCTTCAATCGAGTTGAAACAACTTGTAGAACGCATGCGCTTTGCGTTCAGGACGAAAGTCAGCCTGATAGGAACGGATAAAAAGGGGCGCATATACATAGATTATTATTCGCGCGACGATTTGGAGAGAATTGCGGAAATTCTCGACATTATCGAAAAGCAGAAATAAGGGCGCATAAAATATTATTCGGCGCAGAAATAACAGATAAGTGGGGCGCAGTAAATTTTTTGCTGCGCCCCACTTATATATTTGCATATAAACCCGTTTTGGCTGGCGCAACTCGCGTCAGGTTAAGTTAAAATTCAGTTTATATCGATAGATTTTATCGTCCGTCTTGCCAACGAAATTGTTGTTTTAAAAGTTTGGCAGGGCGGGCACTGTTCGTTGCGCGAACAGCGCCCGCCCTGCCATGTTTAAGCGCTACAAAAAACAGCTGGGTTTTCATAAGCGGTTTTAAAAATTTGGGGCTCTAATAGTCCGATTTGGTTTCGGACGAAAAGCCGCGCGTGCGCGTAGTTACAATATGGTATTTGTTCTGCGGACAAATTTCGAATAAAGTTACGTCCTGCACGGAGGTCGCTATCGCCCCCGAAATATCTGCAAAGCACGCCGTTCTGCCCGCGCACATGACTATCGGCATACCATAGAGGTAGGCATAAGAGCGTATGAGAAGGGGCGGGATACCGTCGTAAATTTCTTCCATGACGACTACTGCCGCGTTGCAGCCGCAGAGGGACAGGGCTTTGAAAGTGTCGGGAAACATCAAATCGTTTTCGATGCATAGCCCTATTTTGCAGCCGCCGACTTTGTAAAAGCCCAGCCCTACCCCGCTTTTAAATTGTTCTCCGTCGAGAACGTGGTTCATGTCGGAAATCCCCAAAAGTTTGCCGCGGTCTGCGACGGCGACGGATTTTCTTACAAGCCCGCGGCTCACCGTCTTGCAGCCGCACACAAGCCCGCAGTTCATCGATTGGGAAAGGCGGGCGGCTTCCTCGAATTTTCCGCTTTCGCCCGTCAATTCCTTTTCAAAATCAACTTCGCCCAGCCCCCCGAAGCCGAAAACCGCCACGTCGCACTCGGGCAGTTCAAGCTTTCCCGGCGCGCCCCTGTTCACCACGCAAAATACCATATCTTTATTTTATTTTCCCGCCGCAAAATATGTTAAAGCTGTTTTACCCGGGGAAAACGTCGCATACAATAGTTCTGTTAAGAGGTGTTTTGTGAAGAAAATTATTACCGTTTTACTTATTTTATGCCTGGCGCCGGCAATTTGTGCGATTTCCGCCTGCGCCCCCAAAAAAAGCGAGGCGCATACGAATTACGACCTTTTTGCCATTTACGATGACGAAAATTGCACGCTGACGGGCACTGTGGGCGTAGATTACTACAATTCGACGGAAAACGAGCTTACGGACCTTAAATTCAACCTTTACGGCAACGCTTACAGGCAGGGTTCGGCATTCCCGCCCGTCTCGCAGGCGTATCAGAGCCGCGCATATTATGCGGGCACAAATTACGGCGGCATGGAGATTACAAACGTAGAGGGCGGCTCGGGCTGGAATGTGGCGGGAGAGGACGAAAACGTGCTTATAGTCAATCTTGCCGAACCCGTATATCCCGAACAGCGCGTTCAGGTTAAAATCGGCTATACTTTGCAGCTTGCCAAAATCAACCACCGCACGGGCGTTACACGGGATACTGTGAACCTCGGCAATTTCTATCCCGTGCTCTGCGCCTATACGACCGACGGATTTATCGAATGTCCTTATTATACCTGCGGCGACCCTTTTGTTTCGGAAGTTGCCGATTATAATGTCGAAATCGATATTCCCGAAGCATACACGGCGGCGGCAAGCGGCAAACAGGTTTCGGAAAGCGTCGCGGAAGGCAGGCGCAAAACCAAATTCAGTCTGGAAAGAGCGCGGGATTTTGCTTTGGTGCTTTCGAAAAACTTCAAGATTCTTACCGAAGAAACGGACGGCGTGAAGGTGAGCTATTATTATACTTCGGACGCGAATGCCGATAAAAGTCTTGCCGCCGCCTGCCAAAGTCTTGCCTATTTCAATAAAACTTTCGGCAACTATTGCTACCCGACGTTATCCGTCGTGCAGACGGGCTTTTGCTACGGCGGAATGGAATATCCCGCGCTTACAATGATTGCGGAAGGGCAGTCCGAAGCGGACAACGCCTACACGATAGTGCACGAAAACGCGCATCAATGGTGGTACGCCATGGTTGGCAACAACCAGCTAACCTGCGGCTGGCAGGACGAAGGACTTGCCGAATACTCTACGCTGATGTTCTTTGAAAATCATCCCGCTTACGGCTATACCCGCACGGGCATTGTGGGTTCGGCTACGCGTTCGTACAGGGCTTTCTTCTCGGTATATAACCAGCTTAACGGCAGCGTGGATACGACAATGACGAGGAATTTGGGCGCTTTTTCAAGCGAATTCGAATATACCAACGTCACGTATAACAAAGGGCTTATAATGTTCGATACCCTGCGCGAAACGATAGGCGACGAAAAATTCACTTCGTGCCTTAAAAATTATTTCAAAAATTGCAGCGGAAAAATTGCTTCGGCGGAGGACCTTATCGCGGCTTTCGCGGCGTGCGGGACGGACGTGGAGGGATTGTTCGCCTCGTTCATCGAAGGAAAGATTTTAATCTGAGAAAAAACCGCTTGAAATCACGGGCGCTGCTTAAAATCGCGGGCGCTAAGCGGATTTGCGAAAATTTTTGAAATTCACTTGATTTTATCCGCAGTTTATTATAAAATAAATTAAACGATAAACGAGGTTGAAAATGGAAATCGGTGAATGGTTTAAAGCAACGTCCTTCGGCTTGCCCAACTGGGCGTGGCTGGTAGTGGCGCTTGCCGTAGTTGTTTTGATTGTCGCTATCATAATTCTGTGCCGTTCCTCAAAGAAAAAGAGGGCGGACGTAGAAGAAACCGCGGAAGCTCCCGCTGCCGTTGCTGTTTCTTCGGAGGAGGCGCCCGCAAAGGCGGAAGCCGAGGTTGAGAATGAGCCCGCCCGTCCCGCACAGGACGCCGCGGAAAAAGATAAGGAGAAAGTTATGGCGCAAAAGAAAGAAGAAAAACCCGTTGCGGCGGAAAAGAAACCCGAAACCTCAAAACCCGTAAAATCCGAAAAGCCCGCGGCTAAACCCGCGCAGGTGGCTTCGGCTAAGCCTACTCAGACAGCGAAGAAAGATGTTCCCGCGTCAAAACCCGCGCAGGCTGCAAAGCCCGCGCCCGCTTCTAAGCCTGACCAGACGGCGGCTAAATCGAACCAGTCGGCGGCAGACAAGACCGATAAGCAGGCTTCGTCAAAGACGTATCACATTTCTTTGAGAAAGGGCGACGGCAAGTGGCAGGTAAAAATAGGCGGCGGCGAAAAGGCTATTAAACTTTTCGACACTCAGGCGCAGGCGATAGACTACGCTAAAAGCCTTGCCGACAACCAGGATGCGAATATCGTCATTCACAAGAAAGACGGTTCTTTCCGCAAACTTACTTATTGATTAGGCAGAATTATAGTAAATAATCGACCGCGGGGCGCGCCGGATTTCCGGCGCGCCCCGTAAAGCGTTTTCTTTAAAATTTTAATGCAGAATAATTTTATGCCCGTGATTGACTTTACGTACGTTTGGTTATAAAATAAGTAACGTAAAGTTTTCTTATTATAAGGTGATAGAAATGACTACTAAAATCGATATTTTTTCGGGATTTTTGGGCGCAGGCAAGACCACGCTTATTAAGAAATTGATTAAAGAAGCCTATGCGGGCGAAAAAATCGTTTTAATCGAAAACGAATTCGGCGAAATAGGCATTGACGGCGGTTTTCTTGCCGACGCGGGAATAAAGATAAACGAGCTCAATTCGGGCTGTATCTGCTGTTCCCTTGTGGGCGACTTTGCAAAGGCGCTTAAAAAGGTCTGCGACGAATATTCGCCCGACCGTATTTTGATAGAACCTTCGGGCGTGGGCAAGTTGTCGGACGTTATCCGCGCCGTGGCGGACGCTCACCTCGAAGATTGCAAGATAAACACATTTTCGGCTGTCGTTGACGCAAACAAATGCAAAATGTATATGAAAAACTTCGGGGAATTTTTCAACGACCAGATTGAAACGGCGGCGTGCATAATCTTCTCGCACGCGGACGTCGCCTCGCCCGAAAAGCTTGCGAAGGCGGTGGAACTTGTGCGCGCGCGCAATGAAAAGGCGACGATAGTCACAACGCCCTGGCAACAGCTTTCGGGAAAGGATTTGCTTGCGGCAATGGAACATTCGGATACGCTTGAAAGCGAGCTTCGTCGGCTTATGGAAGAACATGAAGGGGATGAGGATGACGAAGAACACGAACATCACCACGGCTGCTGTCACCATGACCACGACGGGGACGAAGACGACGAGCATGAACATCACCACGGCTGCTGCCACCACGACCACGACCACGACGGCGAAGCCGAAGAACATGAACATCACGGTCACCATCACCACCATGCGGACGAAGTGTTTACAAGCTGGGGCAAAGAGACAAGCAAAGTGTTCGGACGTGAAGACTTGCAAAAGGCGCTTGAACAGCTTACGGACGCGGTGCGTTTCGGCACGGTCCTCCGCGCAAAGGGCATAGTTCCCTGCGATAACGGCAAATGGCTTCATTTCGACTACGTGCCCGGCGAAACGGATATCCGCGAGGGCGCGGCGTCATATACGGGCAGGCTGTGCGTGATAGGCGCAAAGCTTGACGAGGAAGAGCTTGCGGAGTTATTCGGCGTTTGATTAAAGGCTTGCAATCGAGTAAAAATATTTAAAAAACCGCTTGAAAATCCGTATCTGAATTTATCCGGAAGGTGAAATAATGCAGGACGTATCCGTATATTTGTTCCTCGGCTTTTTGGAGTCGGGCAAAACCAAGTTCATTCAGGAAACGCTTGAAGACCCGCGAATGGAGAACGGCGAGCGTACAATGCTTCTCGTCTGCGAAGAGGGCGAAGAGGAGTACGACCCCCATACGTTCAGCGTGAAAAACGTTGCCGTGGTTACGCTTGAAAGCGTTGAGGAGCTTACGCTTGAAAATCTTGAAGCTTTGACGAAAAAATACCGTGCGGAGCGGGTCGTAATAGAATATAACGGCACATGGCTTTTGCAGCAGCTTTTTGACGCCATGCCCGAAAGCTGGGTGATAAACCAGATGATGACCTTCTTCGACGCGAATACTTTTTTGAATTACAACGCCAATATGCGCCAGCTTGTATATGATAAAATCCAGATGACGCAAATGGTCGTGTTTAACCGTTTTAAGCCCGATATGGACAAAATGGAACTTCATAAGGTAGTTCGCGCGGTTTCACGCAGACCGGACATTGTCTATGAATACCTCGGCGGCAAGGCGGAATTTGACGAGATAGAGGACCCTTTGCCCTTCGACAAAAACGCGCCCGTAATAGAGGTGGAGGATAAGGATTTCGCCTGGTTTTACCGCGACATGGCGGAAAACACCGCCGAATACGTAGGCAAAAAGGTGAAATTCAAGGGAATGGTTGCAATCTCAAAAAAAGCCCCCCAAGGCTATATTGTGCTCGGGCGGCATATAATGACTTGTTGCGAAGCGGATATTGCATACGACGGGTTTGCTGTAAATCTTAACGGGCTTTTAAAGGGAGTTCAGACCCGTGACTGGATAACCGTGACCGCGAAAATAACGTACGAATATAACTCTGTTTACCGTTCGAAAGGTCCCGTTCTTGTCGCTGAAAAGGCGGAAAGGGCGCAAGCCCCCGAACAGCAGGTAGCCACATATTTCTGATACAAATTGAAAATAACGCAATACGGTATGCGTTTTTTAAAACCCGCCCGACCTTTTGAAGGTCGGGCGGGTTAATATTTTTCACATTAAAGCTTTGCCTTTTTCACAATAAAGCTTTGTTTTACATTAAAGCTCTGCCTTGCGCGGTGCCTACAACTGTGAAAAGTTGTATTTCCTGTCCGCTTTGGGCGTCAACGTAAACATAATAGTCGTTTCCGCCATATACTCCGTAGAATTCCCATGCAAGTCTCTCCTCGCCGTCGGAGGGGATAAGGGTAAGGCGGGAAGTTTTTACTTCGAGGTTGACGTTCAGCTTATCCTTCGCCTCGCTCTTGGAAATGGACGCGGCGGGGATTTCCCTTTCGGTATGGTTCAAAACGTAGCCCAATGCTTCCATGCCCGTAACTATTCCGCGCTCCTCGCAGACCTTTACCTTTACCATATCGCTGTAAACTATGATTCCGTTGTCAACGTAAGCAAAGTTGAGGTTGCAGGTAGTGCCGTTTTCGCTTGTCCAGACGGCTTTCATGTTGTCGAAGCCGAGGTCGGAGAGGAAGTCCTCCGCAATCGCGGTGCATCTTTCAACCGAGAAGTTTCTGTCCGAGCAATCTTTGTAGCTGTTAAATTCTACTACTTTTCCGCCGAATTTCGAAAGCTGCGCCCACATATCGCCGTCGTCCGTGGAAACGGTCACGTTATAGCATTGCAGATTTTCGCTTACCACTTCGCCTGTGCAGCTAACGCCCGTTACGTTGTAGTCCTTGAAATATCCCTGCGCAAGTTCTTCCGCGCGCGCCGCAGTAATCTCTTCCGCGCCTTCAAGATTTTTGGCGCTTACCGTCTTTGTATTTTCTGCGAAAGGTCCGTCGTGGATTTCTTTGGGTACTTCGACGGGATTGTTCTCTATTTCGCCGAAGGTGACGAACATTATGCTTTCACCGTTCCCGCGCAGCATCTCCATAATATCTTTTTCACCGACGTTGGAGCACAGTTCGTTCAGCGTATTTTTCAGCTGTTGGTTAGTCTCGTACATATACTGAATGGTGGCGATTTGGCTGTCAGTCAGCTTTCTGCCGTTCGCTACCGAACGCAGCATGGATTGCGCGCTGTCGCCCATTTTGTTTACGAAGGACGTCATGTTCTGCGTAAGCTGAGTTTCCATAGGGAAGCGTTCCAGCACGGTTTCCGCCATTTCGCTTTCCACCGCGATGTCGCTTAAAATAGCGATTTGTTCGTTTTTCGTGTTCGCTACGCGCGCCTTGGAAAGATTTGTGTCTATATTATCGACGATTGAGTTCAGTTCGTACAAATTTTCGGTCTGAATGGACGCCATATCCGCCTGCATACCGTTCATAAATATCCAGCCGAAGGTCAGCATAGTGCCGAGGGCGAGAGTGACAACTCCTAAACTTATGACCGCCGCAAGCCAGCCGCCGAAACCCGGTGCGTGGCGTTTTTCGCTGCGTTCCGCGCGCTTTTCTGCGCGTACTTTAAGGCGGTGTTCGCGTTTCGCCTGTCTTTCGGCTGCCGCCGCTTCGCGCTTGGCGACCCTCGCTTCAAGGCGGGCTTGTTTTTCCGAACGCTTGCGCTCTATGCGCGCTTCTTTCGTCTCGTGCTTCAACATATCGTGCCTTTCGCGGCGCGCTTCACGCCTTTCCGCCCTGTGCTGTTTCATAGCGGCTATTCTGTCAAGGCGTTTCTGCTTGGCGTCCAGCTTCTTTTCAAGCCGTCTCTGTTTCTTTTCGGCGCGGATTTTAGCCGCTTCCAGCTTTTTCTGCTCGCGCGCCTGCTTTTTGGCGGATTTCTTTTCGGAAACCGATTTCACCGCGCGGCTTTCTGTCTGTTTTTGAGACTTGCGCTGAGTTTTTTGGGTAGTTTTGGTTGAAGAATTTTCCTTAACTTCGTCCTTAACGGGCTGAGATTTCGTCTGTTTTGTTGATTTAGCCGATTTGGGCGCGGACTTTTTGCGTGTAAGATTTTCCGCTTTCTGTGCGCCGCTTGATACTTCTTTGTTACTCATTTTTTACCCCCTAAATTGCAAATACGTGTTTACCGATAGTGGTAACCGTCTGCCTGCCGAAAATCCACGAGCTTGTCGCCACCGCAGGGTTGTAATAATATAGGCAACCGTAGGTGGGGTCCCAGCCGTTGATGGCGTCCTGAGCCGCGTTCATCGCCGTCTTGTCGGGCGAAAGATTTATCTGTCCGTCGCTAACCGCGGTGAAGGCGTTGCTCTGATAAATTACTCCCGAAACGGTGTTGGGGAATTTGGAAGAGCGTACGCGATTCATAATGACCGCGCCTACGGCAACCTGTCCTTCATAGCTTTCGCCGCGCGCTTCTGCGTAGATTGCTTTTGCCAGAAGATAGGTGTCGGAGCTTGTGTAGTTAGAGTTGGAGTTGGACGACCCGCCCGAGCTTCCGCCTTGGTTTTCGAGGGCTTTTGCCGATTCGTTCATGCCCAAAGCCTCGAAGGTCGCCTTGCCGGCTATTCCGTCGGCGGTCAGTCCGTTCTTGCGCTGAAAGTAGCGTACGGCTTCGGCGGTCGCCTTGCCGTAAATTCCGTCAACCGCGCCGGAGTAATAGCCCCATTGCTTCAAACGCCTCTGTAACTCTTTAACTTCGCCGCCGCTTGCACCCTGCTTCAATACCGCAGTCTGAACGTAGGGAGTTGCGGCGAATTCATCGCTTGTGTGTCCCAAATTGAATACGGCTGTGGCGCAACTTACTGCGGCAACCGCAATAGTCGCCACGCCGATTCTAAGTGCTTTTTTCATTTTTCCTCCTTGCCCGCAAACGGCGAGCGTAATATATATAGGTATGCGTCAGTTTTTGAAAAACCTGCGCACTATGTCGAGTATAGCCGAACGGTAGGTGACGTCCGCCGTTCCCGAAGTAAAGCAGAGCGGGGGATAGATTACGCACCACCAGTTATCGCCCGTGCCCGTGCCCAGTTCTATTATCAAAGCGTCGTACAGCCCCGCTTCCAAAGTAAGGTCGTCATAAACACGGGTCGGAAATTCTTCCGTTCTCACGGCAGCCTTAGCTGTATAGTTAAAGCCGTTTTCGCGCAGAACGCGGTCGCACACTTTTTCGATTTCGTCCGTGATAGACGAAATTACCTCTATGGCGGTTTTTTTGTCAACGCATTGAGCGGCGTAGGGAGTTATGAAGCGTACTACTTCGTCCTTGACCCTGTACTTTACCTGTTGGTCCGCCTGCTCGTTGGAATTGGCGCGCACGTGGATGCGCAGATAATCCGTTTCCGCCTGTTTTTCGGGTGCAAGTCCCACGCAAACTACCGTTGCAATTATTATGAATAATACAAAAAAAGTTATGCAAAAATTTTTCATTGACGCTCTCCTTTTCGTTTACGCGAGGGTTATTGCCCGCGGTGAAATAATTTATACCGTCATTTCCGAAAAAATTTTTCAATAAAAAAAGCGGGCGCAGGTTGTTGCCTGCGCCCGCCGCGTTGCGTTATTTAATTTTCGTTTCAGCCGAATATTCCAAGTTGGGTGATATCGGTGTAAGTTTCGGGTTCGGCGGGGGCTGTCACCTCGCCGTCGTATTTCGCATAGCTCATTTCAACGGAAAGCTTGAATCCGCCTTTCACCGCGGTAAGTTCGGCGGGAATATCGGATACGTCTGCGTTTAAATCTATGTCAATCGACAGATTTGCCTGTTTGAAAAGTCCGTTTTCGTCAACGGCTAAATAAACCGTAAGCGAGCAGGCGTTGAATTCTATGCCGCTGTTTATCATAGTTACGACCTCTTGGGGGATGCCCAAGGATTCGTCTGCAAGCACGGCGGCGACGACATCTTTGCCCGCCGTTAATTTCAACGAATATCCCGCGTCCTTTGAAACGGCAACTTTTACCGAGTATTTGTCGAGCAGGGATAAAATATCTAAATCCTCGCCGCCGGAAGGGATTTCGGGCAATTCTGCATAAGCGGAGGGAATAAGCCCGCCCATTCCGCCAAGAAGCGCACCGAAGGGGGCTTTAACCCTGCCGTTTTCGGGCAGAACGCCTTGCATTTCGGCGGGAAGTTTTTCAATCGCGGCAACGGGAAGCTGCATATAAATGTTGTCGTTGTCGATATACTGCGAAATCGAATAATCGAAGTCGGTCAAAAGGTCTTTTATAAAAGGCATTTCGGGCAAAAATTCATTGTAAATCCTGTCGGGAATTTCAAGATTGCCTTTCAGGCTCGACGAGGCTTCCGCCGCAACGGATACGGGCAGGGAGATATCCAGCCCCGGAATGTCGGGCATAAGATTTTCAGCCTTGTTTGCTGTGAAACGGGATTTCATAGTCTGTTCAGAAGAAATATTGCCCCCTATTACAATCTGGGAAGTCATGTTTTCTTCGGACACGGTCAGCGTAACATTCGCTTCGGACGAAATTTTGAACTGTCCGGAAAGCCCGAACGCCCAGTTCTCCGCGCCAACGTCACCGAACATTTTGTTTACGTCGATTTTTTGGGAAATTTCCTGTGCAAATTCCTGTTTCTTTTCTTCCGAGGACGTATCCACTTCCTCATAATTTTTAAAACCGTCGGGTTGTTTTGACAGTTCGCCGTCCGAGGGACTGCACGCGGCAAAAGTAAATGCGCCGAATGCCAGCACCGCGCTTGCGGCGACCGCAATAAATTTTTTCATATTTTTCTCCTTAAATTTATTTAGTTTAACATATTATAGTATCCACAAATTTTTATGTCAAATATTTGAAAAAAATTTTTTTGATTTTTGCCGCTTTCGGCGTTAAGGAAATATCGCGAATTTATCCGAAAGGGGGGAAGACTACTTAATAAAGCTATGTTGCGTAAATGAGGATTTTCTATTCCGCAAAATGTCTTTGCGGGAATTATTTTAAAACCGACTTGATTATGATATGTTTTTCGCGCATTTAATGTTTCTTAAAAATTGCGGGCGGCGCTTTGTAAGCGCCGCCCGCTTAAATTAGTTGTTATCGTAAACTATTGCTCCCAAACTCGCAAAAATCTCATCCACCATATTGTAGTCAATTTTCACTTTTACCCTGGGTTGTCTGCGCTTTTTGTGTTTAAATTCATCTCCGCTGTTTGCATTTAAACACAAGGCGTCGTTTCCGATACCTATAATCAGATAAAAAGACCCTTTGCATAAATTAACAATTCCTAAAATTAGTAACACTATTCCTAAAAGCAGAAGTGCTACGGCAATCCCTATGTTTGATTTGAACGACGCTATTGCGACGATTGCACTTACAAGCCCAAAAACAATGATAATAATCGAAAATATGTTGAATTTTTTGTCGCGGTAGCCATCGATTGTCTGCACGGCTTTTAAGGGTATTTCGGTATATTTGTACTCATGCGAATTAGCAGTAGAGGCAATTATTCTCTTGTTTGTAACCGTAAGGTTTGCTCTGTTCTTTTCCCCGCGTTTCTTTTCGGAGGCATAGTCCCAACTTTTGATAATCGTTTCGTCTGCACTTAGCTGTGTTTGCATAGCTTTCTCCTTTGAATTAAATCTACCCATATTATAATCTTACAAATGTAAGAAGTCAAGTATTTTTCTTACAAAAGTGAGAAAATATTTTTGATGAGTACGTCGTTTGCCGAAAATCTGAAAAATCTCAGAATGGAAAATGGGATAGGGCAGGTGGAGCTTGCCAAGCAGATAAACGTAAGCAAGGGTATAATAAGTTTATGGGAAAACGGCTTGCGCGAGCCGGGCATGTACAGTCTTATCGCGCTTGCCGACTACTTCGGCGTGAGCATCGATTACCTTGTGGGCAGGGAAAAATAATTTTTCGGGTATGGTCCGCCGACTGGGAAGCTAAGAAGCGGACATTCACTGAATTTTAACCTCGCGAATACAATATATTGTGGTGATATGAGGGGCGCGTAACAAGGCTATATTTTTTTTGCAAATTTTCCGAAAAATTCAAATAAATCGCTTGATTTTTGCGTTTTAATTTGTTATATTAAATAGGCGTTTGGGAGCTTAGCTCAGTTGGGAGAGCAACTGCCCTACAAGCAGTGGGTCACAGGTTCGAGCCCTGTAGCTCCCACCAAACGAAACAGTGCGGCTGAATTTGCGGGAGTGGCTCAGTGGTAGAGCGTCACCTTGCCAAGGTGAATGTCGCGGGTTCGAATCTCGTCTCCCGCTCCACTATATCAGGCCGCGCTGTTTTTGTATAAGGCGTCATAGCCAAGCGGTAAGGCAAGGGTCTGCAAAACCCTGACTCCCCGGTTCAAATCCGGGTGGCGCCTCCAAAAAAGAAACCACCATTGGGGTGGTTTCTTCCGTTTTACGCCACCGCGGAATTTTTGAAATAACGTGACGCGATTGACGCTTTGCGTAACAATCGCTACTCCGCGGAGACGGCTCTCCGCTCACAAATCGCGGGTGGCGCCTACAAAAACACAATATGTTGTGTTGATTTCAACCCTGTATCTACAAGATAGGGGGTTGATTTTTTGTTTTTTACTCAAAAACCTCACCGTTTGGGGAGTAATTTGGGGAGTAAAATGCCATCTCGTGCAATTTATTTTCAAGCCGTTGAAAATAAATTACTACGATTTCAGGGCGTTGCCCTCTTTGCAAAATAAATAAGTGCCCACAATTAAGAAATTTTGCAAATTCACCTACTGAGGCGATAAATCGCAAATTGGGTCGCGCTGGCGCAGGGAAACCCTGCTTGCGCCGTTGATTTTAAAATATCGCTTATTTATGCTACGACAAAGTTGACTTTGTCCATTTCATGCCGCATAAAATCGTCGCTGTAATGCACATAGGTTTTACCTACAAGCCGTTCGGGGCTGTCGCCCATCCAAAGCTCTACGACCTCTCTTTTTACCTTTTCATCGCAGACAGAGGCAAAAGTGTGGCGAAGTTGGTAGGGAATAGCCCCTTCGGGCAACGCCTTTTTCATTATGTCGAGCGTTCTGTCATATGAAAGCGGGGATTTAAGGGGCGAATCAAAATCGAATAATTTTTCCGCCTGACGGGGAATAGGTATCTTTTTGTATGCCTTTTTCCCGTTTTTTCTCTTTCTGTTCCTGCAAATCAAAAATCCGTTTTCAAAGTGCGCCTCGTCGTCTATCTCGCACGGGCGAAGCCCGAAGAAGTACATGGCGTAAGCAAAATTCCTTGTTTTATCGAAGAACGGTGTTTGCAGGTTGGCAAGAAAAATTTTAATCTGTTCGTCGGTCAGTCTGTCCCTGTTTTCACGCTCGGCTCGCTTGAAAGGTATCATCTCCACGGGGTTGTATGTAACAATGCCGCTCGCCTTTGCATACTTGAAAATGCTGTTGAATACCGTCCGCATGTCCTCATACTTGCGCGGAGTGTCAAGCGCGTTCATAACCTCGTCTATGTCCGAAGTGCGGATTTCCTTAATGGGCTTATCCATAAATGTTTTGGGAATAAATCTGCATATCTGGCTTTCGTAACCCTTCCGCGTGTCCTCGGCAATCTTGCCGCGCTTGTATCTCAACCATTCGTCTGCGATAAAGCCGAAAGTAAATTTGTTTTTTGCGATTACTTCGGGCGGCGGAAGATTTTGCGTTGCCTCTACGAACATTGCCTTTGCCCTTTTCAGCTCTTTGTTGGATACGGCTATGTCGTACCCGTTTCTGCGGTAACGGATTTCATAAAAGACTCCGTGTTTACCGCTTGGTCGCTCAATGATATGAGCCGCCATACCGTTTGCTATAAATTCTCTTTTAAATGTTTTCGACATACTTTCAATTTCCTTTTTTGTGAATTTGATTTCTGCCGATGATGTTTTTTTCTCGTTGTTACTTTTCCCGATCAGCTCGGTTACGACTTCCTCGGTGATTGTGTCCGCCGCCGACTGCAACATAAGCTGTACGGCTTTGTCGCGCCGCTCGCCGTCGGGAATATTCTTTAAAATTTCCGTTATCTCCTGTAATTGTTTATATGTCATTGTCCTCCTTATTGAATTGTGGGTCCCATTGTACCCCAATTATTCGTAAAATTCAAGTAGTATTTCATAGTTTTTTGAAAAAATTTAAGGGCGGGACACTCAAAGTCCCGCCCTCGGTAAAGCAAATTGCCGCTTTATTAAAATTTGAAGTTGTTGTTTGATTTGGGTTTCGGCGTGGGGTGGATGAGCTGTGCGTATGCCGTAGGGTTTTCTATGCGCAGTTTTGCAAGCAATTCCATTGCCCTTTTGCCCTGCGCCGCGCTCTCTTCTGCCGATTCCGCTTTCTTTGCGTATTGCAAGGCTTCTTGCATAGATATATCCAAACGCCTCGTCAAATCCTCGTTTTCCTTTTTGGTTTTAATTGTTTCAGCCGTCGCCGCTATCGCCTGTTTTTTAAGACCGCCGGGCGTCCACGCATAGTTGCCCTTTTGCGCTTGCTCCAATGCCTCGCGGTAGGGCTTGCTTTCCGCTTCCGCCTGCGCCGTGCGCTCCTCGGTGTCCGCCACGATTTTTTGCGCCTTGTATTCGGCGGCTTTCTGGTGCTTTGCCCCGCTTTTGAATTTTCCTCTTTCCAATCCCCATTTCTTGCCGACCTTCTCATAAAACTCCGTTTGAAGTTGAGAGAGCTTCTGCCTGTCGAACAAGTCCTTTGAACACAGCTTGCCGTTGACTATCGGCACTATATTGAGGTGAAGATGAGGCGTTGTTTCGTCCTTGTGGACTACGGCAGAGAGAATATTTTCATAGCCGTATTTGTCCGCAAAAAACTTTGCGCAGTCCCTGAAAAATTCTCGCTCCACCGCAGGCGGCAGACTGTCGAAAAATTCCCTGTCGGAAGTCAGCACAAAGGAATTCATATAAATGGCGTCCGACCGCAACTTGCGCTTTAACGTCAAGGTTGCCAACCTTGCGTTTATAAACTCCATGTACGTAGGCGGCGGCACAGCCAAATGATAATTGCGGCTTGTGCGGCTACTATCTATTTGAGGATTTGTCGCCTCGTAATTCTCGTCTCTTTCGTTTTCTTTCTCGACGGGCGAGACCTCCTGCCGAGTGTATTTTTCCATATGGCAAACTAAATATGAAATAAATTTTTCCCTCCTTATTTTGAATTTGAACATTATGCCTCGTTGCGATTTTCGGAAACCTTATTTTTGCGTGTAGTTGCTACCTTGCTTCGCAAGTGTAGCTCACTGTGTCGCGGCAAACTTCGCTTTAATGTTATCCGCGCAAGCGCGAACAACAAATTTTCTTCGTTGCCGCTCCTTTTCCCAAAAATCTCACTACGTTGCGATTTTCGGGAACCCTGCTTGTCGTGTAGTGGCTACCTTCCTGCGGAAGTGTAGCTCACTACGTTGCGATTTTCGGGAACCCTATTTTGCGTGTAGTGGCTACCTTCCTGCGGAAGTGTAGCTCACTACACTTAGTTGCGCTTCGCTCCATAAGTTCCGTTCGCCCTGCGGGGCTGTTTAGTAATTTCGGCATGTAACCGGTGTTCATTCGGCGTGCAAAACTTTAACGATTATGGCGGTCTGATTGGCATTGTTTAACCTCCTTAAAAATTAATCATACGCAAAGAAGGCTCACAGCAATGTGCCATGAGCCTTCTTAATTAAATTATTGATTTTTATTCTATTCTACTATGTTGCGCGTATGCTTTTCCATCAAAAATTTAGCGTAATCTTGCCAACTTAAATTCTTCGTCCACTCGTAGGATGTAGGCAAATATTCTTTAATGTTTCCCTTCATAGCCTTGAACGGCTCATCGTAACATAATATTGCGGAAGGTTGTATTACTTCGAGCATCTTGTTATATCCGAGCATAAAAGATTTCTCGTCGTTCTCCCGATAGTAAGTACAGACGGCAACCGTTGACCCTTTTTCAACCCCCTCAAAACAAAAGTCAAAACTTCTTTCATCGCCCCAACTGACGGTTGGAATTACTTTTAAACCCAAGCTCTGCCAATATGCGCCGCACCACCTGTTTTTGAATACGCTGTATAGCTGCAATGCAATCGGCATATCGACAAACATGCTGAAATCGGGTGAAAGAAGCGCATAATATTGTTTTAATTTTTCAACCTCTTCATACGCATTGTCATAAACCTTATCAAAATGCCAATCATGCGTAAAGAAATGTACGGTTTTATATGAGTTTTCTTTATCGTCCTTTTTTGTATTTACATAACTTAAAAGGCTGATTTCGTCAAAATCGATTTTTTGTTTTGCGATAATCGGAATCTGATATTTACCAGTCGTTTTCAATTCGTTTCGCACAAGCAATCGCTTATGTTTTGCCTTTTGAATTTCATAATCCGTTAATTCTTGCGTCAAAATATTTCTCCTTTAATCAAATAAATATCCTGGGTCATCTATTTCCGTGTCCCAAATATCTTTTAAAAGCTTACCGTCTATATTTGCCTTGTCTTTAAAATCCTCACGGCCTTCATATTCCTGTTGGAAGGCTTCACAGCAAAAAATAATTTTGCGATTTTTAAAAAACACAATGTAGATAGTGCCCTTATGCTTAAATTCCATTTCGCTGTAAAAATATAAGCCGTTGATAAAATCTTCAAACGTAGCCTTAAACGGTTTGCCCTGTTTATACTGTTCGCGGGCGCGCCAAACGGGAACAAGCATGGGATAGCTGATACCCTGCATCTTGCCCATTTGCTCTTCATCGCGTTCCATCTCCCAGCCGCAGTTTTTGCATATGCCATTACCGTATTGGTCGAAATACGCGATTTTTCCGCACACAGTACATACGCCCGGTATGTTCTTTATATATGGATTATCTTTATTCATATACCATCTCCGTCAGCCGCACCACATATAACTCGGATTTTCAACTTCCGTGTCCCAAATATCTTTTAAAAGTCGTCCGTCGATATTTGCTTTGTTTTCAAATTCTGCACGGGTTGGATATTCCTGTTGAAAGGCTTCGCAACAAAATACTATTGTATAGTCCGGTTTTAAAAACACCTCGTAATTCGTACCGCTATGCTTAAACATCATTTCGCTGTAAAAGAATAAGCCGTTGATAAAATCTTCGAACGTAGCCTTAAACGGCTTGCCCTGTTTATATTGTTCGCGGGCGCGACAAACCGGGACAAGCATGGGATAGCTTATGCCTTGTTCTTTGCCCATACGTTCTTCATCTCTTTGCATTCTCCAACCGCAATTCTTACATATGCCGTTCCCGGCTGAATCAAAATAAGCAATTTTCCCGCATACCGTGCATACGCCTACTATATCTTTTTTGTATGGTTTATTTTTGTCCATATTTTCTCCTTAATTCAGTAGTAGTTATTATAATCCGGTGGCAAACCTGTTGGATCACGGTATGGTTTTCCGTCTTTCCATTCCCATCGATGGTCATGAGGAAATGTATGATTGTGATGCGCGTCCTGATGGTAATAATCACGATTACGAACAGCGTTCCCATTATAATCGTACCATCTGCTTTGTACTTTTTTACCTCTTATGTATAAATCATATCTTGCATTTGGTGTGGCAACGTGTGTGTCCAAATCCCCAAATCTTCCATCAACTCTTTTTACATAAGTTCCGCCACTTGAAGCTCCGCCTGCCCCCATTAAAAACCCTCCTTCAAGGAAGCAACAAATATTAAAAATTTTTTCATGATTCCTCGCTTTTTGTTTATTTCACCCGATGCAAATAAATTATATCATAAGAATTGCAATAAACAATATTTACGTCACACAATTATTTTGCAAAAACTTAACGGCGGCAATCCTATCCTTATTTTGAACACAAATAATTTCACCCCACAAATAATTAGATAATTTTTTTGCCGAAAATTTCAGGAATTTTATAAATTCTTAAAAAATTTTTTAATTATGACCGTTTCTGTCTTATTTTCTCTGTTATAATGCTCTTATGAACGACGAGTATTATCGGGACGAGCCGGTCTATAAAATAAGACCTTCAAACGTAAAGGCAAAGTTAAAGCCGATGTTCAAGACGGAAAACGGCTATTTTTCACCATATCTTTTAAACAAAAAGCCAGTCCCCGCAGGCAGGGACGGGTATTATAAATACTTCTATATGGAAAGCTATAACACCGTGGAGGAGCGCGTTGTCGGTGGTAAAAAGCAAAAAATCACCGTTTGCCGCTCGCGCAAAAAGTACGTTGAAGTCCCTATCGAGCAATGGAAGCAGTTGCACTATTTCGATTTGAAAGATTACGAAACGGCGCGCGACGAGTACGAGGGAACGGAGTACGACGTCCGCAGAAACGACAGGTATTACAACGTATTTGACTTTATGTTACAGCAGTGGGACAACCACAATCACGAGCAGTTTTGGATAAACGCAATGGACTTGGAGCGAGTGATGAACAGTCTTGCCAACGAGGACTTGGACATCTACCTCTACGCCAAAGAAAAGCACTTAAAGCAGAAACAAATTGCAGGCATTATCGGCAAGTCCGAAAGCTACATAACGCGCAGAATGAAGTTTATCGAGGACAAAATAGAGCGCGACATGATAGACGACGGCGAGCTTACGCCCAAAGAAATTTATGCCGAGCTTGAATACCGCAAGTATTCGAGGACAGGCAAGACGGAAACTTTTGCGGACGTTTTTGTATATGACTACCTGACGAGCCTGCCGCAGGAAATGGTTTTGAGGTATTTGTTTTTATTCCGCGGACAGCAAAATCTTATTCGCTTTATCTTCAAATGGCTTGTTTTGTATGACGGCAAACCTGTCCGCACAAAAGACGAAATGAGTAAGTACGGCGCACAGCTCTACAAAAAGTATGCCGCAAAAATGAAAGCATGGGCGAAACAGCTTTTTATTGTGTTGGAAATTGAGCTTGACAGGCTTGTGAAGCGATACGGCATTAAGGACAGCCGACCGAACGAGAAGTTTATAAAGAACGTACAAAAAGCGGCGGCATCCAAAGGAATGACTGTCGCAGAGTACCGCGATAAAATTTTATTCCCCCACGGCAAACAGAAGATAATCGCCCGCTTTGAACAATATTTCAAACTGCAAAACAAATCGAAGAAATAAAGGCTCTATTTCGGAAAAAGTTGGTTATCCCAAAAAATCCGAAATAAGAATAATGGCACTTTTGAAAATTTAGTGCCATTTTGGCACTTGCTGTGAACGCTTCAAAATGTTTCTGCCATCCCTACCTTTTTTATACTTTTGCTTTTCGCAACTCATTGCCTTAATTTTTAATAAAATTAAACCGCTCGGTTTTTAATGACCTTGTCTCACAATTTTGCAATTAAACATCGCCAAGCGTAAGGCTTGCCCGCCGTCAAGGGCGAACGAAGAGAGTGCATTTACCCTTGACGGCGGGTGGCTTTTCGTTTACCCTCAAACGCCGAAAGAAGAATTGTATTTTGGAGTACAAAAAAGACGTAAAGAATATAAAACTCTTCACGTCTTTATTAACTGATATTTGATTTAAAAGTATTGGTAGCGGGCGGCAAAGGCATCGGCCTCAAACTCCTCGAAAAGTTATCATAAAATTAAAGATTGCAATAAATAAAATATTACAAATTAAACGCCGCCGCGGCAATTCTGCCGCGGCGGCTGTTGTTTAATATCCTCTGTGATAAATTATTGCCTCTTTTATAGCTTTTCTATCTCTTTCCGTAAGCTTGTATTTTGGGTTTTGGGAACGCGATACAACATCATAACCCATTTCACGCTTCACCTGTGCGATAGCGCATGATTTAGGGGTATATCCATAGTGCTCTTTGACGTAACTCACAATATCGTCATTTTTTACTTCACATTTCATAAAATTTTTCTCCTTAGTTTTTTATTTTTTTCGGCGGAGCCGAGATTGCTGAATTTTAGTCCTTTTTCCAAATGTCAATTTCGCCCGTGACGGGGTCATAGTGCCACCAATTTTTACTTTCTGCCCACTTTGCCTCATCGGGCTCAGTTTCGCTGAAATAGTAACGTGTGGCGTTTTTCAAATCAGTATTATCACTGCCTATTGAAATGCTGTTCCATTGTGCTTGGTTACCGCCATAATACACAGTAGCAAGGCTTGTACAACCATCGAACGCCTTATAGTCGATAGATGTTACACTGTCGGGTATGGTTATGCTTGTAAGGCTTGTGCACTCCCAGAACGCAAACATGCCGATAGAAGTAACTCCATCGGGTATGGTTACGCTTTCAAGGCTTGTGCAACCATGGAACGCCCGCTCGCCGATAGAAGTAACTCCATCGGGTATAGTTATGCTTGTGCCTTTATAATTCGCGAAAGCATAATCACCTATTTCTTTAATAGAGGGATTACCACCCCATTTAATTTCAGCTGTGCAATTACCGAACGCATACATGCCGATAGAAGTAACGCTGTTGGGTAAGGTTATACTTGTAAGCCTTGTGCAATCATAGAACGCGCTACCGCCGATAGAAGTAACACTGTCGGGTATGGTTATGCTTGTAAGGCTTGTGCAACCATAGAACGCATAAGCTTTAATTTTTGTTACACCTTGCAACATTTCGGCAGTAAGTTCGGTTACAAGATTATTGTTTAAATAAAGATTATGTGCATAATACAAAGGGTTAGCGTCATAATTACCAAACTTAATATTGCACCAAGCCGTAAAATCCGTTATATAAACTGCATTTAGGTTTTTGCAATCCTCGAACGCCCGCTCGCCGATAGAAGTAATGCTATCGGGTATAGTTATACTTGCAAGGCTTGTGCAATTTTTGAACGCATAATCGGGAATGCTCCCTACATTCTCTCCAATATATACATTTGTAAGTGCTGTGCAACCTCCGAAAATCGGATTATAACTATCCCCTGCCGTTTCGCAATTTATAGCATTCCAATATACCGTTCCAAGGCTTGTGCAATTATAGAACGCATATCGGCCGATAGAAGTAACGCTGTCGGGTATGGTTATGCTTTCAAGGCTTGTGCAATTATAGAACGCATCCCAGCCGATATAAGTAACGCAGTCGGGTATAGTTATGCTTGTGCCTTTATAATTCGCGAAAGCATAATCACCTATTTCTTTAATAGAGGGATTACCACCCCATTTAATTTCAGCTGTGCAATTATCGAACGCATACATGCCGATAGAAGTAACGCTGTTGGGTAAGGTTATACTTGTAAGGCTTGTGCAATTATAGAACGCGCTCTTGCCGATAGAAGTAACGCTGTCGGGTATAGTTATGCTTGTGCCTTTATAATTCGCGAAAGCATAATCACCTATTTCTTTAATAGAGGGATTACCACCCCATTTAATTTCAGCTGTGCAATTATCGAACGCATACATGCCGATAGAAGTAACGCTGTTGGGTAAGGTTATACTTGTAAGGCTTGTGCAATTATAGAACGCGCTCTTGCCGATAGAAGTAACGCTGTCGGGTATAGTTATGCTTGTGCCTTTATAATTCGCGAAAGCATAATCACCTATTTCTTTAATAGAGGGATTACCACCCCATTTAATTTCAGCTGTGCAATTACCGAACGCATACCTGCCGATAGAAGTAACGCCGTTGTCAATAGTTACGCTTTCAAGGCTTGTGCAACTCCAGAACGCATCATCGCCGATAGAAGTAACGCTGTCAGGAATGCTTATGCTTTCAAGGCTTGCGCAGTTATAGAACGCATAATCTTTAATTTCGGTTACTCCTTGCAACAAATCGGCTGTAATATTTGTTACAAGATTATTGTTTAAATAAAGATTATGTGCATAATGCAAAGGGTTAGCGTCTGAATTACCAAACTCAATATTGCACCAAGACTTTAAATCTGTTATGTATACGCTTTCAAGGCTTGTGCAACCTTCGAACGCAGCCCAGCCGATAGAAGTAACGCTGTCGGGTATGGTTATACTTTCAAGGCTTGTGCAATTATAGAACGCACCATATAATATTTTGCCGCCCGTTATAGTTACGGTTTTTAACGAATTGGGGATATAATATGTGACATAGTTATTTAACAAATTAGAATAATATTGTTTAGTAGCTGTACTCCCTGTATAACTGCTTGTGCCGAAAACATATCCGAATAAAGTGCTTGAAGAAGTGGTGGCATTTTTGCTTTCACCTACAAACGGCAAAGTAATACTTTTAAGATTAGAGCACCCTTTAAATGCGCCCGATATAATTTTCGTTACATAATCGGGAACTATAATGGTATCAACCCCATAATCTTTCAGTCCGGAAATTATACAAGTATCTTGTGTGGAGGTGAAGATAAAATTACTTATTTCATCATTGACTTTCCATTTTGCCGTATAAGTAACATTTTCATCAGGCATGTCAAAGGTATAGCTTAAATCGGTTGTCAACTCGGTTTCATTGTTATACCAGCCCAACCAAGTATAGCCGAGCCCGGTGGCGCCGGCAGTAACAGTTACACTTTCACCCGCTTTATATGTTTTATCTAACGAAGTGATAGTTCCTGCGTCTGTATAGCTTTTAGCAAGCGTAACCTTTATCCACTTTGCCGTATATGTTACGTCTAAGCCCATTTTAAACTGATAAGATAATTCGGTGGAAACTTGTTCTGTTTCCTTATACCAACCTACAAAGGTATATCCGTTGTTTGTACTTGCCGTTATGGTTACTTGGCTGTCATAGGCATAGTCGCCGCCGCCGGAAACCGAGCCGCCCGCACTTAAATTTTTATTTAAGGTTACCGTATACTGATTTGCCTGCCACTTTGCATATAAGGTAGTATCGGCCGTGCCCGTCCAATTTTCAAGACTTGCACCCTCGGCGTTGGTAAATTGGTTTTCACCCTCAAACCAGCCGAGGAAAGTATAGCCCGTGCGCGTGGGAACGGGGAAGTTGTAGCTTTCGTCAAAAGTAACGGGCTGTTCGTTTTCAGTGAGGTCGCCGCCCGCCGCATTTAGCGTGACCGTGTAACCGTTTGCCGCAAATACGGCATTTAAATTGACAGTATATTTACTCGTCTGCGGTATTTCTTCTTCTACCAAATAGGGGAATGTTACAACGTTTCCGTTCAAAGTCCAATTTTGAAAGGTGTAGCCCGTTTTTTCTGTCGCGGCGGGCTGAACGATATTTTGGTCTTCTTCAACACTTTGAGAATCTACTGCGCTTCCGTCCGTAACAAAATTAACTGTATACACGGGGCGGCGGCGGACTGTAACGGTGTAGAGCTTGCGGTCGTTCCCCTTGCGGGCGAGGATATAAAAGGTGTTATCACCAAATTCAAGTTCGGGTGTTGCGCTGGGGATTTCACTTTCAGGTTTGCAATCGCGGCTTGTATATACGTCGTAAGTTACGCCGTCCGCATAGAGAATTTCGTCAATGAACGAAAAATACTCGGTGTTTGCGGGAACTTTGCCATAAGCAGTGTCGTCGTTCAACTGTAAATTTTTAAACGCGATATATCCCTGCACATCGCCGCATGTTTGGCAAACGCCGTTTTGATAGTTGTGTCCCGAATGAGTAAGCGGTTGTTGTTCGGTTTTGCCGCAAACGGAACAGGTGTGTTCTTTATAGCCGTCTTCCGTGCAATTTGGTTGTTTTTTGTCTACCCAATTATCAAAACTATGCTCTTCATGGGCGTGGTTACAGGTAGAGCATACGCCGTTCACATAGGTATGCGCCCCGCTTTCCGACTTTTGGCAGACTGTGCAAGTATGCGTATGATTGCTGTCGTCCGCAGTATAATTGCCGTAATTATGGTTTTCATGGGCGTGATTGCAGGTAGAACATACGCCGTTCACATATGTATGGGGCGCCTCGTCCTGCTTATCGGTATGACCGCAGGTTGCCGCGTGCCAATGAGTGGTATCGTCCGAACTCCATACATTGGAAAATTCGTGGGTATGCTCAGGCGGAGTGGGAGTAGGGTTGTTTTCGCCGGGAGTAGTGGAGCTGCCACCGCCGCTGGGCGTTTCGGTTTGACTTCCACCGGGAGTTTGGTTGCCGCCGCCCTGCTGTGTTTGGTTAGTTGTGCCGCCGTTGCTGTCCGAATTTTCAACATTGCAGGCAGAAAACATTGCCACACAGCAAATTACGCTTAACAATGTAAGCAAAATAATTAAAAATTTACGTTTCATAAAAATCGCCCCATTATTTCATTCTGAAATAATTTTATCACGTTACGACGGAGTAGTCAATAAAAATATTTCATTTCGTGAGGGTTTTATCCTGATTTAATCGTAGTTACTTCTAACAGTGATACACTCGTTGCAAGGAAGTAATTATTATGTTTTCTATACGACTTAAGGAATTAAGACAGGGCCGGAATCTTTCACAAAAAGAATTAGCAGAAATATTGAATGTTTCCACCGGCACAGCGGGTAATTGGGAAGTTGGTTTGCGCGAACCCGATTTTGAAATGCTTGTTAAAATTGCCGATATGTTTAATGTGTCTTGCGACTTCCTTTTATCAAGATTTTCAATAGACGATGAAGTAGAGAGTAAAACTCGAATAAGCGTCACTGCCATTGAGGAAGAAATGCTTACGGAATTCAGAAACGTTGGCAAAAAATTTGGCAGCGACGGGCAACAGGCAATTATTTCCATAGCAAAAATTATGAATAAGCAAGGTTGAAAATTATGGTTATGAATAGTTGCGCTCCACTTTCTTGCTTATCTTGTCGTGCAAAAATTATACGCCGCTCATGTGAGCGGCGTAATTTAATTTAGCCCATAAAAAGAAGCAGTGAAAAGCTCTCTGCCCGAAATTTTATATTTTATTAAAGGTGGTAAGAATAGATTTTAAAACGCAAAAAACCGAAACAAGAACTTTCGGTTTTTTGCGTTAACATCATCGGCAAATTTGGTTTTATTTTGGGGAGTAATTGGGGAGTAAAAATTTTTCTTAAAAATGCTTGACGTAAAATAGCGGTTTTTATATAATAAATAGGCTATATTTGCTCAAAAACGGCACTTTGGCAAGGCGAATTTACGGCACGCCACTTGGTTCAAATCTGGGTGGCGCCTCCAAAAAACGCCTTGACGGTCTGTCAAGGCGTTTTTAAATCTCGGTTTGCTGTCTAGAAAACAAGGAAATTATAAGTGCCGCGCTTGTGTGGCGGAAGAAGCAGACGCACTGGACTTAAAAGCATTGACAGAAAGAAATTAACACTTTTTTCACATTTATAAATGAAAACTTCACAAAAATCGTGCCCGAGTGGCGGAACGGCAGACGCACTGGACTTAAAATCCAGAGCTCGCAAGGGCGTATCGGTTCAAATCCGATCTCGGGCACCAGCGAAATGAGAGGAATTTTTTGAGATTTCTCTCATTTTTGTTACTTTTGGGAAATAATTGGGAAACGATTTTTACCCTGTTTTTGCCCAAATAGCCCGATTCTGTGAACAGTTTACAAAATATAGTCGATTTTGTTGATTTCTTTCAAACTGTATTCTTCCGAAAAGGTTGTGTAGCCTCTGTCCACGCGCGAAGTCTTAACATCTTGGTCAAATTCGTGCCCGACCCATTTCATTATCAGTTCGGGGTCGCAACCGCACTCTTTCGCCCTTGTAATGAAAGTGTAGCGTAGCTCGTGAATATGTCTGTCGGGGAAAATTCGCTTTACCGCGTCGCGCACAGCATATTTACTCGCTTCCCGTGCAAGGTCGAAGTCAATCATGTCAAGCACTCTTTTCAGCATCGGCGAAACGGGGATTTTTCTTATCACAGTGGCATAGCCCTTGCGCGTTTTCTCCGATTCGCAGGTAACAAACGTTCCGTCGTACCTCATGCTTTTCAGCTCGCCCACGCGCATGCCTGTGTACATTAACAACAGCATTGCCGAATTGCCCTCGTAGTGCGGATTGCGCTTGCAGAAGTCCACAATTTTGCGCTCCTCGTCTTTGGTGAACGCCCTGCCCTTTTTTACTTCGTAGTGAGAGAGGGCAATTTTCGTCATCGGGGATTTGAGGTTGTAGTCCTCGCACGCAACGTTGAATATCGCCGAAAGCAGTTGTTTGAGCTTTGCCGCCGTGCGGTTCTTGCCCGCGTCGGTCAGTTCAAACAGAAAATTTTGAATATGACTTCGCGTTATCTCGTTGATGTGCATATCGCCGAAGCGCGGCAACACATGGTAATCTATCAGTGTGCAGTAGCCTGTGTAAGTTGTTGTTTTCACCGTCTGTTTTTTGACTTTAAGCCATTCGGCTAAAAAGTCTTTGAGCAGAGGATATTGCGCGTTCTTTTTTGCCTTTTCGTCTTTAATCAGCCGCTCCAAAAATTTTTGCTTCATCATATCGAAGTTTTTGGAGGCAACCTCGATATTGTAGCCGTCACGACGGAATCTCGCCTGATACACGCCATTTATGTAGCGGTAGGTTACAATTTTGTCGTTTACGACAAATAATTTTTTTAAATTGTCGGACATGGATTCTATCTCCTTTTTAGTAAATTTGACGAATCCGCTTGTCCCGTGTTCTTTTCCGTTACTTTTTACTTCCCTCGAAGTGAGCGTTTTCAGCCTTTCAAGCGTTATGCTTTCCGACGCCGCTTTCAATATAATTTGAGTTACTTCGTCGCGCCCATCTTCGGGTATGTACTTTATTGCATTTAAAACTTTTTGTAATTCACTATCGTTCAATTCTCCTTATTGTTTTATTTGTGAAGCGGTATGTTCTATCGCTTGAAATACAGTTACTATGTCCTCTCACCATATTCACAAAAGTTCCTCCTTAATTTATTAAAAAGTATTCAGTTGTGTTTGGTATTCAGTTGTTCTTTTAACACCGCCCAGCCTGCATATATCAGTTGGACTTTGGTTATACGGTTATCTTTGAGAAACTTGTTCAGTTCCTCAAAGTCCGCCCTGTTCATAGACGTCCCCCAAACCGCATGTGCGGCTTTGCGTTCGTCCTTGTGTTTGTCCTCGTAACGCTTGTCTATTATCTTCTTTTCTGTTTTCATTTTTCACCTCATACATAAACTATCTCGTTAAGGATTTCTGTTTCTATGACTTTTTGCATTTCGGTAATACGACGGTAATCTTCCATAAAATTACCTGTGCGTTTGTACTGCTCGCTGTTCGAGAGCTTATTGTACATTACCTCGTACAGCTCGTCCGCCTGCCTGTCTACTCCGTGCAAATAGTCTACAAGCTCGTTGTTTGCTATCATTACCCAATACCTCGCGGTTTGATGTTCCGAAAGATACTGTTTTGCAAGTGTGCCGTACTTGCCGTAAACCTGCTTTTGCGGCTTCACAAGCTGTTGATACCTTTTAATTTCGGGTACGGTCAGCCCCTCGCCGTTTTCAACCTTTTGTAATAGTTCTTTATCTTTCATACGAACCTCCTTACTGAATGTTAATACGATTATAGCAACCCGACAATACAATGTCAAGCGTTTTGCAAATGTTAATACGATTTTACTTGCTCCAACCACCTCGCTTGCCGTGGAGCTCAAATGTAAAGTAAAGTGCCAGTTTGTAAGATTAAGTTCTAATTGGCGCATTTTTGTAAAAGTAACTGCAAAA
>CANPZW010000012.1 GCA_947589385.1 uncultured Clostridia bacterium
AAGGTTGATAGGTCGGGGGTGTAAGCGCAGTAATGCGTTTAGCTGACCGATACTAATAGGTCGAGGGCTTGATCTCATATAATGAGATAGAACAGAGATTTACGAATCGAACAAAGATTAGCTACATTTTTAACGAGCGTAATAGAGCCTTGAATATTTAATTTTTTCTTAACTGTGCAGTTGTCAGGTTTTGGGCAAGCCGTAAGCGAGTGAAAAAGCGCGGACGGCGTGATAAGAATCCCGTGTAAAAGGCAGAATTGAAAGTCTTTACGGGGGCTTAAAAACCTAAATAACTTAATACATACCGTATATTCCGACTTTTGTCGTTATATAATAATTTTATTCCGCTTTAGCTCAGTCGGTAGAGCATTCGGCTGTTAACCGAAGTGTCGTTGGTTCGAGTCCAACAAGCGGAGCCATTCCGGTGACAATGGCAGTAAGGACCCACCTGTTCCCATTCCGAACACAGAAGTTAAGCTTACTCGCGCCGAAAGTACTTGGGTTTTAACTCTGGGAGGATAGGTCGTTGCCGGATTTCAAAAATAAAGCAGTCCACATCGTGGGCTGTTTTATTTTTGTATTAGCTAAGCTATATTATACTTTTTTCTTGCTTTTTTGAGTATTTCATAACCACCGGCAATTTTAAGTTATGCTCCAAAAATCAGCCGTTTTTTGCAAAAAGTTACGTAAATTCAGCGCTTTTCAGCGGCAGTTCAAACAAGCTCGAAAATGACAGATTTTGCCTAAAAATCACTTTTATTTTGCGTTTTGGGACATGTTTTGGAGCATAATTGGCGCATAAATCAATAATTTAACTTCTGTCCTTCCCTATAAATGAACTCGTCGGATAGGTCGTTATAAGTGTTTCCTAGTACACATTCTGATGCGCCTGTTTTTTGCGTGGCGCTAATGTCGGCGTAAATACTTTAAAGTTCAAAGGCAAAAAATTAAAATTCGGTAATTATACGGTATTTCTATATTATATCCCCTTCCAAATTTGGTATATAATACCAATATGGATGTTAATAAACGCATAGAAGAACTCAGAATCCAAAAAGGTCTGTCGATATACGAATTAACGGTTAAATCAGATTTATCGGAAAACACTATATATCATTGGTGCAAACATAAATCCAAACCGTCTTTGAACGGAATAATCTCTGTGTGCAGGGCGTTGGAAATCTCCGTTGAAGAATTTTTCAATCCCAAAACAAAAGACGCTTTATCTATGAGAGAGATGGAATTGGTTGAATTGTTTTCAAGTTGTTCAGTAGAGGAACAAGACGCAATTTTGACTTTACTTAAAACAAGAAAAGCTTAGGAGAAAACGATGTCCAACTATTCAAAAGAAACGGATACGTACTTAACGGCGATAAAACACGGCGATTTAACGCAATTTAAACCACTTTACGATTTGATTGCCAGCCATTTGTTCGGGCTGATTAACTATTATCTGATTGATAAGTCCTATTTCGAAGACGCACTGTTGGAAGTTTATGAAAGAATTTTAATGTACATAAATTCATACGTCGAAGGTAGCGACGGCTATAATTGGATTTGTAAAATAGCCGAAAATACCGCCCGCAAATATAATATGAAACGTTCTAATGACGTGTCGCTGCCCGACGTGGAAGGCGTTCTGGGCACGGCTTCCTTCGAAATCGGTTTCATTGACCGCTTGGATTTATGTTTTGCAATAGATAAACTTCAAACGCCTGACAGGGAAATCGTCTATAATTACTTCTATCTCGGCAAAACTATGGAGGAAATAGGCAGGGAACTTAATCTTTCAAAGTCGGCAATTAAAAAAAGACTTGATAAAAGTATTGAATTTTTAAAAAAATTTGTAAAAAGCGGGAAACTTTAAGCAAATTCCGCGATATATATTGTCAGTAAATATTAAGGAGTTTGCAAATGAAAAAATTATTCAAGTTATTTGTTGTTGCACTGTCACTGGTTTGCGTGTTGGCTTTCGGAGGCTGGACTACCGAACCCGCCCAAGAAAGATACGCCGACGCCCCGCTCTTGTCGCCTATTTCTTCCGAAATTGTAGAATTTTCGTCAAGAACAGTTGAATCATATTATACTCCCGGTGTCTTTCCTTATTTCACTCAGGAAACCGGTATGACAAATTGTTGCGGCGCGGTTGCGGGCGCGGAAATAGTCGCTTTTTACGATAAGTACTTTGACGACCTAATCCCCGGATGGGACGCATGCTATGCAAACGGCAGATACCGCTTAAAAGATGACGTGTATATTCCTGCGTTAATGTGGGAAATGTACGATTTAATGCAGACAAACGTACACGACGTAGGCGTAAGCGAGCAGGAGTTTTTAAACGGATTGAGCGCCTATATAAATGGCAAAGGACATTCGGTAAGCTATAATAACGTTGTAAACGGAAGCAATTTTGATTTCGAAACTTATAAATCCGAGTTGCATAAAAACAAGGTCACTGCTTTGCTTGCCCATGCCGGCGACATTTATATTATTGGTGAAGATGATACGCAGGATAAAATAGTACCTATAAATATTGCGGGTTCACATATAATGGTGGCGTTCGGATACGATATTTACAGGTATTATGACGCAAACGGCAACCTGTTCAGGACTGATTACTATCTTGAAGTGGCGGTAGGGTTATCTTCGATTACAGTTGCTCTATATAAGGTTAATCCGCATAATTTATCCGCAGCATATATAGTGGACATAAAATAGGAGAAAAATGAATTACGATAAATTTCATAAGCTTATCGAGGAGCAAAATCCCGAACAAAAAGAAGAGTTTTACTTAAAGCTTAAAGAAAAATTAAATATCCCCGACGAGGAGCAGAAAGTTGAAGAAAAGAAACAATCCCGTTTTGTAACTTTCTTTAAAAAACCTTACAGGGTAATTGCCTGTGCCTCTGCGGTGCTTGTAATAATTTGTCTTTCTGTGTTTATTCCTATTGCGCTTAAAAATAAAACGCCTGCCGAGCGGTATTGTATTGCGGAAGAATGTGTTGAAACAAAAATCGAATCGATAAAGAAATATTCAAAAGATAATTCTTTAAATATTCTTTATTTCGATTGGTATGAATTTGGAGAAGTAATCAGTTCAAAACTGTTTATGGACGCAAAAGATACTGACAAATTTGTTTATATCGCAGAAGAAATTATAAACGGAGAAACGGGCGATTTTGTAAAATTTTCTATTACAGATATACATACAAAGGTAGATATATTTGAAAAATATTGGGAATCTTGTGTCAAAGAATCGTACAGAGAAAATGTTAGAATAATGTGGCATTATCAAAGCACTTCCGGAATGGCTTATTTTGAGTATGACGGGTACAGATATTTTGTTGAATTAGACCACCCCGAGTCGGAAGAAGCAATATTGGATATAGTTGCGGAAATGTTGCCTTAAATTAAAAAATAAAATTCGATAATCCAACGGAAACAAGATGCTGCGCCGTCGCTTTTGCGACGGCGCGGCAGTATTTTTGCGGTAAAAAGTTTTGATAAAATTGAGATATCAATAATGCGAAATCCCCAAGACGTAGTCGGATTTAACGTCCAAAATCTTGCATATTTTTGCAAAAGTATCAAGAGCGGGAAATACGTTTTCGCACATATATTTTGAAACGGTTTGCGGGGAAACGCCTATTTCTTTTGCAAGTTCTTTTTGGGTAAGCCCGCACATTCTTATTACTTCCCGCAGTCTTTGCTGAATTTCCTGTAAGCTACACATATATCCCTCCGCTGTATTTTGCGGAAATTGTCGCACATTATACGATTTTAGTCATTATAATCGTACGTTGTGCGATTTATGTTGCGCCATATATTACATGTATTTTATAATTTAATATAATACATAAGTCTTTCCCGCTTGATATGCTGTATTTTATTGATTTGTGAATGAATTGCGAAAAGAAATGAATTTTTATAGAGGAGGAAAATATGTACAAAACACTAAGGAAAGTTGCGCTTTTGCTGTCGCTTGTCTGTGCGGTTGTTTGCTGTGCCGTTTTCGGGGCAGCCTGCAACGCCGACAAGAAAGTTACGTATTCGGTGACGGTCACCACCGAACACGGCGACGCCGTTAAGTTTGGCGATTTAAAGGCGCAATGGTTAAGCGGAACCGACGCGGCGAGCGAAGAAATTGCCTTGGATAGTCAAGGTAAGGCTTCCGTTGAACTTGAAGCGGGTGACTATACCGTAACGTTGAAGGGATTGCCCCAGGGATATACGTTTGAAAACGCGTCCGTGACGGCAAAGAATACTTCCGCGAACATAGAAGTCGTTGCAGCGCCTTCTCAGGATTATACCGTAACGGTTTCCGCAGAGGAGGGGATAACCCTTCCCGAAAATATTTCCGTTCGCCTTTACGACGGGGAAAGAGCTGTTGGCAACGCGGTGGCGCTTACAAACGGTTCGGCAAAATTGAGCGCTTACGCGGGCAGTTACACGGTGCGCTTGACGGGGCTTCCCATGTATCTTTCTTATGAAGAAAAGACGGTGACAGCGGCTGCGCCCACGGCGGCAATCGTAGTGGCGTATGCGGAGGGAAATTACACCGTATCGGTAGCCATTACCGTGCCTACGGGGATAATCTTGCCCGAAGAACTTGCTGTGCAGGCTTTTGACGGGGAAGACGCTGTCGGCGTTCCCGCGGAAATTACTGCTGTGGGCGAAAGATATTCAGCCAATGTTACTGCGCCCTACGGCATTTACGAAGTTAGGTTTATCGGTCTTCCCGACTATTTGACTTACGAAGCGCCGCAAATGACCCCTGTTTCGGGTTTGGTTACAATCGGACTTTCGATTGCAGAGGTTGAATACGAAGTAACGGTGACATGCGGAAATGAAGAAATTCTTTCCGGCGTAACGGTAGTTCTGAACGGTGCGGACGGTGAAGCCGTAAGCGATAAGATACATCTTACGGACGGCGCGGCTAAATTTACCGTGCTTGCGGGCGAATACGACGTAGTTTTGGAAGGATTCGACGCGGAAAATTATTATTACGAACCCGTTAAATTAACCATGTCCGAACGCAAGGCGGAGATAGAGCTTAAAGCTGTCGTTTACGTGGTTAATGTGGATTTACCCGAAAATGCCGAGGGCATCGGATTTTCGCAGATTACGGTAAAGCTTACGGGCGATTCGGGCGAAGATAAGACGGGTACGCCCGACGCAAGCGGCGTGGTTACTATAAGCGCGCCCCGCGACAGTTACACGGTGGAATTGACTTTACCCCAAATCGAAGGTAAAAACTTTACTTATGTACTTAAAAACGCACTTACTGAGTCAGTCCGCGAAACTACCGTCTATGTCGCGGAAGTTCCCGAAGGCGGCGACGCATTCCTGGACGAAAGCGGGTTGGACCCCGTGGTTACGGGCGACCCCTATGAAATCACCGCCGCAGGCAGATATTATCTTGCTCCCGAAAGTCATGACCTAGGCTGGTATGCAGTTCGCCAGGCGCATATTCATTTCACCGCACCCATGGCAGGGCTTTACAGCTTTACCTGGACGGACACCTCGGTTTTCGGCGATACTTATGTTCCCGATTATGAAGAGTGGACTCCTATATACAAAGATGATATTTCGTTGAGATATGTGATAGAAGAGGGCGAGGAAGTCAAGTTTATGCTTGATTACTCCGACGGAATCGAAGAGGGCTTTATCGTAGAAATAACTTGGGCTGAACCTCCCGTTGACGGCGATATGTATAAGCCTTTGAATGCGGCAATCGGAGAAAATACCGCCGAGGGCAGAACGGACGCATATTATATTCTTCCTTCTGCTCAAAACGGACATTCGTTTGAAGTTACCTTCGGTGAAAACCTTACCGTTTATCATATTTCGGGCAATGTGACAAATACGCCTGTTATAGTGAACAGCGGCGACATCGTCACGCCTGCAAGCTACTCAACCGAGTACATACATGTGGTTGCGCAGAACAGCGCGGAAATCAAATTCAGCCTTGCGGACGTATTGACTCCCGGAACGGGATTGAATCCTTACGTTATAGAATTGGATAAGGACGTAGAATATACTTTCTCGGGATATTCAAGCATATGGTATTCGTTCACGCCTGCCGAAAGCGGGTTATACCGTATTGTCCCGGGACAGAACTTTACAAGCATAAACGTCTTTTCTTCTTATGATAGTGAAGGAGGTTACGGCGACGGGCAGATAGGCGAACAAATTACTGCGCAAAATCCCGCGAAATCGGTTGTGGAACTTACCGCGGAAACGAAGTACTATTTGGAACTCGGCTATTCATTTAGTCAAAACAGCGTATCTTTCAAAATCATCAAATTCTCCGCAGCCGACGCGCAGGAAGGCGAATTATGGAAGCCGAAAGCCGCCGAAGCGAAAAATACGGTTGATTTTACCGCAAGCCCCTCGGTTTACTTCAAATATACCGTGCCTTCGGACGGATATTTACTGTTTACGTACGAGAATTGGATACTGATTGAAGGCGTAAATACATATTTCTATTCGGACGACGCGTACAGTGAGCCCATTGTCGGTGATATATACGATATTGATTACCAGTATTTAGGTTCAACCTATTATTGGTATGACGGTAAGCACGAAGTAAAAACGGGTGATGTGATTTACTTCTATATCGACAAAGCTTATTCTACGGCAATGTCCGTAACGTTTGAGATTTCGGTAAGCGAAACGATTCCCGAGCGCCCCGTATTCGAGCTTTCGGAAGGCAAAGCGGTTGACGTTATTCTAATTCCGGACAATTATACAATCAATGAGATAATAAAGCTTGTGAATGTGACGGCGGGTTCGTACAAACTCAAAATAGAATCGCTTACGGAAAGCAATCCTTTCAGCAACGTACTTCATTTCACCGCAGGGGACAATACCGTTGAAACCGAGCCGAATTATGAAGCAAGTTATCTGGAAGTGGATTTAACCATTCCCGCAGAATGCGACGAATTAGCCGTGCATGTGGATTCGGTAGGTATGGTTTTGTATTTGCGACTGACCCTTACCAAAACGGCTTAGAATAAGTAACAACAGTGTTAGGGGCTTCCTTGGGGGAGCCCCTTAATTTATTTCGCGGCTGAACCTATGAAAACAAGCGGCGTTCCGCGGGAATATGCGGCGCGTTGAAAATTCTATTGCAATTTTTTCATGAACGTGATATAATCTACAAAAGCCGAAAAGGGGAAAGCGTATGAAAAACGCCCGGCGTTCCGATAATTCGGATTCGGAAGCGGAGAACGAATATAATTTTGACTCCTTTGCGGGAGAGGATGCGGGAGAGGACGCGGATGAATACGTCGGCGCGTTTTCGGACGAGGACGCCGCGGACGAAGATGAGGAAGAATTTGCGGCTTACTGCGGGGACTTGGAGGAACTTTCTTATACGGACATGGCGGACGCCGCGGAAGAGGCGTTTAAGCCCTCTAAAAGCTACGGGGATTACATAGTGGAAGGACTGTCGGCGGAAACCAACGTTTCCAGAATGACGAAAGTCACAAAGCTTCCCGAACATATCGCAATTTATCTTGTTTCCCTTTTATATCTCGCCGTAGGCGTTCTGTGCGTTTCGATAACCCAAAAAATCATAGACGTTCTGCCTTATATAGTCGGCGGAATGATGATAGCCATTGGGCTTGTGCGGTTTGCGCTTGCGCTTAAAAATCACGAATACCGCCACCTTAAAACCAACCAAACCGCTACCTCGCTTATTCTTACGGCGTTGGGAATAATGATATTAATCCAGCATTTCCGCCCCGAAAACGAATCCGCAATAACTTTTATTTCGATATCCTGGGGCATTTTGGGGCTTTTTGAGGGCGCGCACGCCTTAAACCATGCGTTTAAACGCATAGCTAATTCCGAACGTTGCGTTTTCTATCTTATAAAGGGAATAATCGAGCTTGCCGTGGCGTTTTTGCTTTTGTACGACCCCGCCAACCACGAAACGCACCGTATCCACATAATAATTTTCGGCATAAACCTTATTTTCGATTCTATAACAATGCTGCCCCCTGTCAAGGGGTTGTTGGCGCATAAGTGATAATATGAAAGCTACGGGATGGGATTTAATGAAGCTGGCGCAGGCTTTCGACGGGGAATTTTGTCTTTCGGATTTTTCCCCCGAGGAGCTGGAAGAACTTTTGGAACTTGCGGAGGACGGGGATTCGCCCGAGGATATCCGCCGCAAGTATTTCGAATATTACGACGATATTAAGGACAGAGTGCTGGGAAAGCACAAATGGAGCGACTGATATGAAGATTTTGGTTACGGGCGGAACGGTTTTTGTAAGCAGATATATAGCGGAATATTTTGCCGCGCGCGGCAACGAGGTCTATGTATTAAACCGCAACACAAAGCCCCAGTCTGCGGGCGTAAACCTTATCGCCTGCGACCGCGCGGATATAGGCAGAAAGCTAAGGAATATGCGTTTCGACTCCGTTTTGGACGTCACCGCATATAAATCGGACGACATAAACAATCTTCTCGACGCGTTGGAGCATTTTGACAGTTACGTCATGATAAGCACAAGCGCCGTTTATCCCGATACGCTGCGTATTCCCTATAAGGAGACGGACGAGTGCGGTTTCAACAGGTTTTGGCGGGATTACGGTATGAATAAGATTGCCGCGGAATTTGCGCTTATGAAGCGCGTTCCGAACGCATATATATTGCGCCCTTGCTATATTTATGGGGAGTATAACAACCTCTACCGCGAAGGCTTTGTGTTCGACTGCGCGCAGAACGGCGGACCGTTCTATATGCCGGGGGACGGAAGCATGACTCTGCAATTTATCCACGTGGAGGATATTTGCAGGCTTATAGAAGTTATTTTAAGCAAAAATCCCGTACAAAGGATATATAACGTCGGAAACGGGGCAATAACGGTAAGGGAATGGGTGGAAGCGTGCTACCGCGTTTTGGGCAAAACGCCCGAATTTGTGCCTGTGGAAGACGATTTCAAACAGCACAAATATTTCCCGTTTATGGATTACGGATACGTTCTCGACGTCGAAAGGCAAAACGGGCTTTTAAATGGGCTTATTCCGCTTGACGAGGGGCTGAAACGCTCCTACGGCTGGTTTAAAGACCACCGCGACCTTGTAAGATACAAGCCCTATACGGAATTTATCCGCGAAAACATTATAAAATCCTGAATTTCCGCCCGCGTAAGACGCGGGGCTGGAAAACTTTGCAAAAAGGTTTTCAATCGCTTTACATTTTGCGCGGAGTTTAATATAATAGACTTACAATTTCATTTTAAAGGCAGAGATAAAGGACAACGCCTTGAAATTCCCGCTTTTCAGAGAGCCGCCGGCAGGTGTAAGACGGTAAGCGTTTTTTAAGGATATCCCCTTTTAGCTGATTTTCCGAACGGTTTTACAATTAAGAAAATACGGTTTCGCGCACCGTCACAAGCGCGGCAAATGACAGTTTGTTTTGGTGGTTTATAAGCGTTGAATTTCGGCGTCCGGACATTCGGACGCCGTTTTTTTATCCGTCCGCATAAGCGTGAAAGCGGGCGTTAAAGGAGAATTATATGTATAAAAAAGTTGAAACCTCGCTCAATTTCGTCGAACGGGAAAAGGAGATAATCGAATTCTGGAAGAAGAACGATATTTTCGGCGAAAGCGTAAAGGCGACCGAGGGGGGGGATGAATTTTCCTTCTATGACGGTCCTCCCACGGCTAACGGAAAGCCGCACATAGGACATATTCTTACCCGCGTAATGAAGGACCTTATACCCCGTTACCAGACGATGAAAGGCAAACACGTATTGCGTAAAGCGGGCTGGGATACCCATGGTCTGCCCGTAGAGCTGGAAGTGGAAAAGTCGCTCGGGCTCGACGGAAAGCACCAGATAGAGGACTACGGCATAGAGCCTTTCATTAAAAGCTGCAAGCAATCGGTTTGGAAATACAAGAGCGCCTGGGAAGACATGAGCGACCGCGTGGGTTATTGGGTGGATATGGACAAACCCTATGTTACCTATGACGATAATTATATAGAGTCGGAGTGGTGGGCGCTTAAAGAAATGCACAAAAAGGGGCTTTTGTATAAGGGGCATAAAATCGTGCCCTATTGCCCGCGGTGCGGAACGGCGCTTTCCTCGCACGAGGTGGCGCAAGGCTATAAGCTTGTAAAGGAAAATTCGGTCGTCGCGCGCTTTAAAGTTAAAGGTTGCGAAAACCGCTATATCCTCGCGTGGACCACAACACCCTGGACTTTGCCTTCCAATGTCGCGCTCTGTATGAATCCCGAACAGCCGTACGTCGAAATCGAGACGGACGCGGCGCATTATATTCTTGCCGAGGCGCTTGTGAATAATTTCTTCGAGGATTATAAAGTCGTAGAAAGAAAACTCGGCAAGGAGTGGGAGGGGCTTGAATACGAGCCGCTTTTCCCCGAAACGGTCACCGAAATCAAGCGCATTTCCCCCGCAAGTTCGCCAATAAAAGCACATTATGTCGTATGCGACAATTACGTAACAATGGGCGACGGCACGGGCGTAGTCCACATCGCGCCCGCGTTCGGCGAGGACGACAATAAGGTCGGCAAACGCTACGGATTGCCCGTCGTTCAGCTGATAAACGAAAGAGGATGTTTTGACGAACGTTTCCCCCGCCTTAACGGACTTTTTGCCAAAAAGGCGGATAAGGTGGTAATCGAATTTCTCGAACAGAGCAAGCTTTTATTCAAGGTCGTGCCCTTCGAACATGATTATCCCCATTGTTGGCGGTGCGACACTCCGCTGTTGTATTATGCAAAATCGAGTTGGTTCATAGAAGTGACGAAAGTCAAGGCGGACGTCATAAAGGCAAACCGTTCCGTGAATTGGATGCCCGAAAACATAAAAGAGGGCAGAATGGGCAACTTCCTTGAAAACGTCATAGACTGGGGGCTTTCGCGCGACCGCTATTGGGGAACGCCCCTGCCCGTCTGGATTTGTCCCGACTGCGGAGAAATCGAGGTAATGGGCTCTAAGGCGGAACTGAAAGAGAAGTGCGGCATAAAGGGAGATATCGAACTTCACCGCCCCTATCTTGACAGCGTGACCTGCAAATGTCCGAAGTGCGGCGGCAAAATGAGCCGTACGCCCGAAGTTATAGACTGTTGGTTTGATTCGGGCTCTATGCCTTTCGCGCAATATCACTATCCTTTTGAAAACAAGGACGTATTTGAAAAGACTTTCCCCGCCGACTTTATTTCGGAGGCGGTTGACCAGACTCGCGGCTGGTTTTACACCTTGCTTGTCGTAAACACCATTCTTTTCGGTAAATCGCCCTTTAAAAACTGTATAGTTTTGGGGCATGTGAACGATAAAAACGGTATAAAAATGTCCAAACATAAGGGCAACGTCGTTGACCCCTGGTCTGTTCTCGACAAACAGGGAGCAGACGCGGTAAGGTGGTATTTTTATACTTCGTCCGCGCCGTGGCTGCCCTCGCGCTTCTATGAGGAAGCCGTATCCGAGGCGCAGCGCAAATATATCGGCACGCTTTGGAACACCTATGCCTTTTTCTGCCTGTATGCGGAAATAGACGGCTATAATCCCGCGGACTTCAAGCTTAAAGATTGCAAACTGTCCGTTATGGATAAGTGGATATTATCCAAGCTGAATACACTTATAGACTTTGTGGATAAAGGGCTGGGGAACTACAATATTACCGATACGTCCCGCGCTTTGCAGGACTTTGTGGATGTGCTTTCCAACTGGTACGTCCGCCGCGGAAGGGAAAGATATTGGGGCTCGCAGATGACAGAGGATAAGGCGGCGGCATATACTACCCTTTACACCGTGCTTGTCACGCTTGCTAAACTTACCGCGCCCTATACGCCCTTTATCGCCGAAATGATGTATCTTAACCTTGTGCCCGAATTCTTCAAATCCGAACCGAAATCGGTACATCTTTGTTCCTTCCCCGTTTCGGACAAAACCATGATAGACGGGGCGCTTGAAGCGGGCATGGACGAGGTGCTGGATATAGTAATTTTGGGGCGTGCGGCGAGAAATTCGGGCAACCTGAAAAACCGCCAGCCGCTTTCCGAGATGATAGTGGTTTCCGAAAGAAAAGTATCCCTTTCCCCCGAGGAAATTTCTATCGTGCTCGAAGAACTGAACGTCAAACAGTTCAAGGTCGCAGACGACGCGGAAAAATATATTTCATATAAATTAAAGCCCCAGCTTAAAACGCTCGGACCAAAATACGGCAAGAAATTAGGCGCTATCACCGCTTTTTTAAATACCTGTAACGCCAAAGAGGTGGTAGCTGCGGTCCGCGGAGGCGGCGTTTACGAAATCGCAGGGCAGGATGTGTATTTAAAGCAAGAGGATTTGCAAATTTTCATCGAAAGTGCAAACGGCTATATCGCCGCCGAGGACAAGGGCATAACGGTTGCGCTTAACGCCGAACTTACGGAAGAACTTATTTCGGAGGGTATCGAGCGCGAACTTGTGTCAAGAATACAGAATATGCGCAAGGAAGCGGGTTTCGAAGTCACCGACCGCATACAGGTATATTATAAGGCGGAGGGCAAGGCGAAGGAAGTTTTGCAAAAAGGTGGGTTTGCCGCGGACGTGTTGGCTAACTTCATAAAAGAGGGCGCGCCAGACGTCGGTTTTGCAAAGGAGCAGAACGTAAACGGCGAAAAGGTGCTTATAACCCTTGTAAAAGCATAGTATAACTTGCCTTCGGTAGAGGTGCTTTTCAAGCTCTGTAAAATTTTCGACGTAAGCGCGGATTATCTTTTGGGGCTTTCCGATTTAGAATAGCCCGAAACATAAAAATTATCTGACGGTCATAGTTTAAACTATGACCGTTTTTGATTTGAAAAAAGGCGAAAAAGCGCGGGTAAAAGACATAAATTTGTGCGGAAGCGCCGCCGCAAGACTTTCCGCCCTCGGGCTTAAAAAAGGCGCATATGTGCAGGTTTTAAGTTTTTCCCTGTTTAAAAACGCGGCTCTTTTGGCTTTCGGGGCGGTGAGAGTGGGCGTTCGCCGCAAAATAGCCGAAAAAATAGAGGTAGAAAGATGAACGTAGTACTTGCGGGAAACCCCAACGCGGGTAAAACCACTCTTTTCAACGCGCTTACCAAAAGCAATTTAAGGACGGGAAATTTTCACGGCGTCACCTGTTCGCCTGCAAAAAAAACGGTCAAAGGCGTGACTTATATCGACGTTCCGGGCGCGTACGCGTTTTCGCCCTATTCTATGGAAGAAAAAAGCGCCGTTGACGAAATTGAGTCTGCCGACGTGATAATAAACGTCGTTGACGCTCTTACCCTTGAAAACAGCCTTAATTTCACCCGAAGCCTTATCGAACGCAACAAAAAAACTGCGGTATATATTACGAAATTGCCCCAGCTTCGCCGCCGCGGCGGAAGTCTGGATACAGAAAAACTTTCTCTGCATCTCGGCGTGCCCGTGTTCTGCGGTTCGACGAAACAGCTAAAAGCCGCCGTCGCAAATGGTATAAATTTTTCGGTGGAAAGAAATCCGAATGTCCCACTTTCGGCGGCATATTCGGCGGGAAGTCTTAAAATTTCCCGCGCGGACGGGCTGTTTTATAATAACGTCTTTTCCCTGTTTTTCTTTTTTGCGGCTATTATCTTAATGTTCTTCCTCGCTTTCCACCCGTCTATGCCGGGGGCATATTTAAAAGGGTTGACGGAGGAGCTTATCTGCGGCCGCCTATGCGCGCTCGTCACCGCGAAAATGCAATACGCACCCCTTATTTCCTTCGTAAGCGAGGGGATTTTCGGCGGGGTGGGCGGCGTTCTGTCCTTTATTCCGCAGATAGCGGTTTTATACCTTGTTTTGACCGTTCTCGACGAAAGCGGGATAACTTCGGCGCTGTCTTTCACCACGGACGGATTGTTTGAAAAGGTTAAGCTTTCAGGCAGAGCCGCCTTTTCGCTTGCTTCGGGCTTCGGATGTACGGCTTCGGCTATTCTTACTACGCGCGGCTGCACTTCGCTTTCCGCGCAGCGGCGCACGATAGCCATTCTGCCCTTTATTCCGTGCGGTGCGAAAATGCCCGTATTTTTAACCTTCCTTTCGCCTTTTTTTAAAAATCCCTTCCCAGCTATAACCTGTTTTTATTTTGCGGGAGTGCTTGTTTCGTTGCTTGCTTCGGTGATTTTAAAGGGGGACGGAGAGGGTATGTTGTCCGAAGTCGCGCCCATTTCCCTTCCGTCGTTGAAAACGGTTGCAATTAAGTTGTATTTTTATCTGAAAGGCTTTATAATTAAGGTAACGGGCACGGTGATGATTTTCTGCGTGCTGTCGTGGCTTCTGTCGCATTTTTCGTTAAAATTCGAATACGTGCCCGCCGACAGAAGTATTCTCGCGGCGCTGTCAAGGGCGGTTCTTCCCCTGTTCGTGCCTATGGGCGTGACCGATTGGCGCATTGCGTACGCCGCGCTGTGCGGATTTATAGCCAAGGAAAACATAGCCGCAACCGTAACAATGCTTTGCCCGTCGGGCACGGGGCTTTCGCTTGCCGCAACTATGGGCGTGTGCGCCTTTGTTTTGCTTTGCCCCGCGTGCATATCGGCGTTTTCCGCTTCGGTAAAAGAGGCGGGCTTGAAATTCAGCATAAAATGCCTGCTCGCCCAGCTTGCGCTGGCGTTTGCGGGCGGCTACATCGTTAATTTTTTGTTTCTGATATGAAAACTTTCACCTGTACCAATCCCCAAAATTTGCGCGATTTCACCGATTCCAACTACCCGCAGGGCAGTTTTTGTTTCGCGCGGCTTGTGCGCGACAGGGATATTAAGGTGAACGGCGTGCGCGTTTCTAAAAATACCGAATTGAAAGCGGGGGATACCGTCGCCTATTACACGACCCCGAAAGAGGAAAGCGCCTTGACTTTTAACGCCGTTTTCGAGGACGAAAATCTGCTTGTCGCCGATAAGTTCGCGGGCGTTTCGACGGAGGGGTTGTGCGCTCAACTGAATGAACGCGGCACGTATTTTGCGGTGCACAGGCTGGACAGAAACACTTCGGGCTTGATTGCGTTTGCAAAGACCGAACGGGCGGAGGCGGAGCTTTTGAAAGCGTTCAAGGAACGCCACCTGAAAAAGTTATATATTGCCGTATGCAGGGATTGCTTTGTTTCGGAAAGCGCAACGCTTACGGCGTATCTTAAAAAAGACAAAGACGCCGCGCACGTCAAAATTTACGATAAGCCCGTTTCGGGCGCTTTGAAGATAATTACGGAGTACAAAGTCGCGGAAAGAAAGGACGGGCTTGCGCTTGTCAACGTATGTCTGCTTACGGGAAGAACCCACCAAATACGCGCCCATCTCGCCCATATTGGATGCCCCGTGCTCGGGGATGAAAAATACGGCGATAATGAACTTAACGGCAGATACGGCTTGCGCAGGCAGTGCCTAAACGCCTGCGAATTGCGGTTTTCGGGGCTTTGCGGCGGGCTGGAATATCTGAACGGCAGGGTTTTTAAAAGCGGCCTTGGATTTTCGCTTGAAAGCTTTACGCTCAAAAAAACTTAATATATATGCCATTATATATATGCCATTGCCATGCGCGGAAAAGGTTTTCCGCGCGTTTTTTTATACGGGCGTTGACAACTCGCCCGCCGAGGTTTAAAATAAAATATGAAAAAACGTTTCCGCCCGCCCGCGGAGGGTTATATATTATGTAAGGAGTAAAAGATGCAACAGGTAAGATTGATTTCAACGGAAAAGGAGCTGAAATTCGCGCTTTCGGGCGAAATCGACGCCGCCACCAGCGAGGACTTCTATGCGCAGGTCGCCGCCGCGTACGAACACGACGGCAAGGACGTGATTTTCGACTGTTCCGACCTCACCTTTATAGACAGCACTACCTTGGGTACGTTTGTCAAAATTTTCAAAAGGCTGAAAGCGGACGGCTTTAAAATGGCGCTCGAACACGTGCGCCCGAACGTAAAAAAGCTGTTCGATATCTGCGCTTTGGATACGGTAATGGAGATAAGACCATGAAAGAGCTTTCCGTTAAGTTTTACCTTGCCGACAGTGCGTATTTTACCGCGCTTCGGCTTGTCGCCGGCGCGGTGTGCTCTGCGCACGATATCGACGTGGATACTTTGGAAGATTTCAAAGTCTGCGTCACAGAAAGCGCCATTATTTTAAAGGACTGCGGTTTCGAAAAGGTCAATGTCACCTTTTCGGACGACGGCGGGCTGTGCTGTTCCGTCGAGGGCGAGGGCGGTTCGCCCAAAGAAAGCGGAAACGAATTTTCGCTTGCGCTTATTTCCGCGCTTGTGGAAAACTGCGAAATAGACAGGCGCGGCGGAATAGTCGGAAGAGTGACCCTTAAAATATGACGGACGAAAGAGAGACCGACGGGCTGTTCCGCGAATATAAGAGAACGGGCGATGTAAGTATAAGGAACAAGCTTGTCGAACATTATATGTATATAGCCGAAATTCTTGCAAAAAAGTTTTCCGGCAGGGGCGTGGAGTACGACGATTTGTATCAGGTGGCTTCGGAGGCGCTTATAGAGGGGGTGGAAAAATTCGACCCCGATTTGGGCAACCGCTTCACCACGTACATAACGCCTACCATAACGGGCAATATAAAAAATTATTTCCGCGACTATTCGCGTTCGGTGCGTCTCCCGCGCAGGGTCTATGCCGCGGCGGCAAAGGTGCGGGAAGCCACGGACGAATTTTATCGCACGCACGGCGTTAAGCCCACAGTCAAGCAGCTTTCCGAAATTCTGGGCTTCGAAGAAGAACTTATAATAGAAGCCCTCGAATGTCGCTCGCCCGTCAGCCTCGATGCCCGCGTAAGCTCTGCGGACGGGGAGGACGACGCGCCGCTGTACGACGTGGTAAGCGACGGCGGAAGCGCGTTTGAAAGTTTCGAGGACAACGAATCCTTAAAGACGGAAATAAAAAAACTCGACCCTACCGAACAGAAAGTAATTTCGCTCCGATTCTTGCAGGGCAAGTCCCAGTCGGAGGTGGGCAAAATTCTCGGCGTAAGCCAGATGTTCGTTTCACGAGCGGAAAAAAGAATAGTCGAGAAGTTGAAGGAAGCGCTGTTGTGATAGTTGAATTTAAGGTTGACAACTTAAAAAATATGACCGCGCAGCTGAAAGCGTTTGCCGAGTTTTTGCGCTCCTGCGATATAGCTGAGGACGACGTGTTTTTAAGCCGCCTTGTTTCCTGCGAGCTTATAACAAACGTAATTCGGCACGGCGGCGAGGCGGCGGAATTTCGCGGCGAATTGTTGAAGGATAAAATTTCCATAACCGTCACAGCGGACAGCCAGCGCGGCATAAAACTGAATCCCGAACGCCCCGACGTTTTTGCGGAGAGCGGGCGCGGGCTGTATATTATAAACGAAGTAAGCATAAACGGTCTGGAACGCGGCGAGGGCGGCGAGTTACGGGTTTTTATACGCCGCACCAAATAAGTTTATGGCTTTCGGATAAATTTAAACAGGTCGGATTTTTAAACGCGGCGGCGCGCAAATTTTTGCGCGCCGCCGCGTTTTCAGACGGTTTTTTACCGCTTTTTTCACATATTTTTTACTTATTTTATCACATAAGGTTTGCCTGTTCGTAAAACTTGTTCATCAGCCCTTCCGTCACGACCTTGCGCACGCGCGAAAAATAGATGAACAGCAGGGAGAAAAATCTCGAATTGTCGCCGCCCACTACATATTCGGGAATGTTTGCAAAATTTTCGCGCCTTTCGCCGAGGAACAGCCTTGCAAATTCCGCTTTCTGTTCTTCCGTAAGCTTGTCTATGAAGTCGTCGGTAGGTCCTTCGTATAAACCGTAATTTTGCTCGTTCTGTTCGTTTTCCGACGGAAATATCGTTGTTGTTTGGGAAATTATTTCGGAATCTTCGGCAAATACGGGGGATACTGTCCCGACGGCGATTGTCTGTACGGTTTCCGCATCGGCGTTTTCGGCGGTGACTGCTGCAAATCCGTTCGGAATCGGCGCGGACTCGTCCGCAAACATGTCCGTCTTTTCGTAAATCGGCTCGCTTGTAACCTCGTTTGTAATTTCGGCGCTTTGCCCGGCGGCGTTTTCTTGCGCCGTATATGCGATTTTTTCCGTCGTTTCGGCAACGTTTTCCTCCGTCACAGGCTCGGTAATCGCCAACTGCCCGTTTATTACGGGTTCGGAGCTTTTTGCGGGTCGGTTTTCTTCCGGCATAACGGGGGAGTAGGGGGCAGCCGTTGCTTCATAATTGTCAGAGTAATTGTCGGCGGCGTAATTATCTGCGGGACGTCCCGCCGCGGCGGGGGAGGAGTAAGCCCCGTATTGCTGCGCATATTCTTCACGGGTATCTAAATTTCTCTTTGCCGCCTTTTTGGCTTTTTTCTTCTTTGAATAGCGCGAAAGCCTAATCGCCTGAATGATAAGCTGTAATGCCGATATGGAAAACAGAAAGTAGAGCGCAACGCCGAAACTTCCGCCCGCAAATGCAATCGCGACCGCCGCCGCGCTTACGACCAGCAATTCGGCAAAGTATCTTATAACGTTGCACGCAAGCATAAAACCGTTTGTTTTTTTGCCTAAACCGAGAATATCGAAGTAGGTATTTACCACGGCGAGCCCGACTGCCGTAAGCGCGAACCAACCCGCCGCGGCAAGCGTTCCGCTTGTGAAAAGCGCAAAATTGCCCGCCGACAGGCTTCCGAGCAGGGAACTTGCGTAAACGGTATTTCCGTCGGCGGAAAAAAGACCTGCGACCGAATCGAAAGGACGTCTGCCTTTAAGCGCGTTCGCCGCGTACTGCATAAATCTGCCGTAAGCGGGGAAAATTGTCGTAAGGTTTACTACGGTTGAAAGGACCGCCGCCGCGGACAGCAGTAAAACGGTCAGCTTTATAACGCCTGAGCCCCGCCTGAACGCAAGGCACTGGATTATAAGGCATAAAAGCGCAACGCCGAAAGCCGCAATTACGCTTAAATTCAAATCACCGCCGCGGTATAATTCCGCAAGAGTAAGCGCGAATAGGGGCGTCAGCGCAAGGAGTTCGGCAAAAAATATTATCTTTCTTGACCGCTTGCGCTTCATGGCAAGGGCGGGAATAAGCAGGATTACAGCCGCCGCCGCGGTAAGCGCATACAGTATAAGCAGCGCCGCGCCCAAATCGAAACTGCGCCCGAACAAAGTCAAGGTGAAAGAGTATCTGTCCGAAAGTCCTTTCCCGAAGCTTATGGGAACGCCGAGAGCGGCAAGCGCGCCGCCCAACTGCAATATGGGCGAAGCCAAAAAATCTACGCCTTTTGAAAACGTAGAAACGTTTATTTGAAGTAAAAGTCCCGCAATCAGCGCAAGCAACGCTATGATATATGTGGTAACGTAAAGCGCTTTGCCGCGGAAATGTTTGTTTTTCGCCATTTGTTATCTCCAAAATATAATTATGTAATCGGTTTGCGGTCGAAAACGGAACGCAAAATTTCCGCCCTAACGTAATATGTGTAATAATTGCATAAAAATGCCGTTGACGCACAAATCCGAACGCTTGAAAAATAGAGTTGCAATTTCTTTTATTTAATGTTATAATCGGGTTGATATGAACGGTCCGATATCTGAAACAGACAAACAGGAAACGAACCGCGACGGGATTGAACTGATAAGTTTTGAGGATGCGCTATCGCCTCTCACGAAGTCCGAACGCGAACAACTTATTTCAGGTTACGACTTCAAAAATCTTGCAAGGGTTTTCGAAGACGACGAAATAATGAACACCATAAATACATTTTTCAAATGCGGAATGAATGTTGCGCTTACTGCGCGCACGCTGTATATGCACCGCAACACGCTTATCTATAAACTCAATTCCATAAAAAGGATTACGGGTTTCGATTTGAGAAATTTCGATATGGCGGTAACCTTTGAAATTCTGCACACTCTATACGTTATGAGATGAGGGAAAAAATATGAAGCGGAAAAGCGTTATTATATCGGTAATTGCGGTATGTCTTGCGTTTTTATGTCTTTTTTCCGGTTGCATGACTTCGGAAAGCTGGGTGCGCAGGACGATTTCGGAATACTATTACCGCTTTGACGGCGACTATTCGGATATTGAAAACTTAAAAGGTCTTTCGATAGAGGATATGGTGGGTAAATTGGACCCGTACAGCGCCTATTACACCCGCGAAGAGTACAATCGCGTGTTAGCCGATAATCAGGGCAGTAAAAGCGGAATAGGCGTCGCCTATTCGTTCGTGAGCGGAAAGGGCGTTGAAATCCACGCCGTGGTAGGTAATTCGCCCGCTAAAAAAGCGGGGCTTAAAGCGGGGGATATTGTCGTTTCCGCGCTTGACGGCGAGGGGAATATAACGAATTTCGACAGCTCGGACGCGTTTTCGGGTTTTGTGACGGCGCGCGCCGAGGGTGAGAAATTTACTTTTAACCTCTCCGACGGCAGGACCGCCGTCCTCGGTAAAGAGCAATATACGGCTTCCTACGTAAGTATGTTTACCGCCGAAAAGTCTTATGAAGTCTATTACGACGGCGGCGCGCGCAGGATAGAGGAAAATGCGGAAGGCGGAATACCGCAGTTACCCGCGGGAACCGCGTATATGTATATGTATCAGTTTTACGGCGGCGCGGCGGAAGAAATGGGTGAGCTTATCGAAAGATTCAACGCCGAGGGCTGCACGTCGCTTATTCTCGATTTGCGCGACAACGGCGGCGGCTATGTGGATTTGATGGCGAAAATAGGCGGGCTGTTCACGGCGCGGCTGGACGACGGCAAAGACCATATTGCAATGGTTGCCAAATTCAAGGACGGTTCCGAAGCGGTGGAAGAATGCGCCGAATATCCGCGCGAGGACGTGAAAACTTTTCCCAAGGGCGCCGACTTATACGTCCTTGCAAACGAAAATACGGCAAGCGCTTCGGAAGCCTTGATAGGCGTGCTTGTAAGCTACGGTATTCTGGACTATGAAAATATCTTTCTTTCCGATTACGGTGAAAACCCGCCGAAAAGCTACGGCAAGGGAATAATGCAATCCGTATTCGAGAATTACGTCACGCACGAGGCTTTGAAACTTACCGTGGCGGGAATTTATTGGGCGAACGGAAAGACTATACACGACAGGGGATTAACGCTTGAAGACGGCTGTACCGCTGCGCCCGCAGGCGACAGAATAGTGAACGTCGGCTATGACGACGAACTTGCATTTGCGATAGAAAGAATTACGGCAAAGGCGGCTTCATAAGCTTATAAAGCTTTGCTTGCAATAAATTATTGACAAAACGCGGCAGTGAAATACACTGCCGCGTTTTGTTGCTGTGGAATTTTCAGACCGGATTTCTGACCGTCTTTATTCTGTGCGCACTAAAAATCACGCACACGAGAAAACCGCTTTCGGTGCGCGTCACTTCGAGGTCGGTGTCGCCGTCAACCTCAAAGTATTCGTCGGTTACGGCTTTAAAATCTTTCAAAAAAAGCCCGCGCTCGAAGTCGGTCATGTCCTCTCTGTCCAAAGCTATAAGTTTTACGGTGTTCATATTTTTGTCCTCATCTTTCTTTTTATATATCCGTTTATGCCCGTGTAGCCGCGCAAAACGTCGTACGCTTCGCCCTCTTTCCCTGCAAGCGCAGCCGCCGCAAGTTTGAACGCGTTCACCGTTTGCTGCCGCCATCTGCCCACGGAAATAGTCGCGTCCTCTGGGATTTGGGCAAGAAGCTTTATGCGCAGTATTCCTGCGATTTGCTCTGCCGGCATTACTTCGCCGCCTATGACCTGTCCGCCGTTCACTTTGTTCAAAATAAGCGATACGTCCTTCATTCCGCCGTCCGCGAGCATGGCTTTACAGCAGTCCGCAGATTTTACCGATGGCAGGTACGGCTCGCTTACAATTATCGCCCCGTCCGCACATTCGGGCGCGATTTTGTCAAGAAGAACATAGTCGAACAGCCCCTCGACTTCGCCTACGGCTTTTTTCGCAAGGGCGCGGTCTTTCAGCCCGAGCGAGGGCATTATGTAAAATCCGTTCGCCTTCGGGTGGCAGACAGCCGCCTGTTTTGCACGGCACGCCGCCCTTTCGTAGTCCGCGAGGGTGTATGTCTGCATGTTTCCCAGCCCCGACACGGTCATCGCGCACGCGCTTGCCGAATCCCCGTCAACAAGCAGGGTCCGTTCGCCAGAATCGGCAAGCGCAAGCCCCAAACCTACGCAGACGGTGGTTACGCCAGTTCCGCCTTTCAGGCTTGTAAAATAAATTTTTTTCGCCATACGTAAGATGTTAGGCGCTTTTTGGGGGCGAATACTAACCGTTTTTGTTTAAAAATATATATATTGCGGTAAAACCCCGCATAAAATACCTTTATGAAGCTTATCGGACAGATTTTGAACGAGCTGGGCGCGGACGGGCTGAACGGAATAGTCCTCTACCCGGGCGCATGCTGTTATGTGAAAAGCGTGAAGTCGGTCTCCGACTTTTCGCCCAAAAAAATCGTTCTGCGCGCAGGCGGGAAATCGGTTTCAATCGAGGGCGAAAATATGCAAATAGGCGAATATTTCGAGGGCGACATTTTGATAAAGGGCGGCGTTATGGCTGTAAGGATAGAGTAAAATGGGCGGAAAGTTGAACAGATATTGTGAAATACGCATAACATCTACCGCCGAAAGCGCCTTAAAACGGCTGAAAAAGGCGCAGATTCCCGTCTATAACTGTAAAAAACAGGGCGCGTACTTTATATTCGGCGTAAAAGATAAAGATATTAAAAAAGCTTTTGCAATTTTCGCAAAGCCGTGTTATAATATTGCCGTACAAAGGCAAAGCGGATTGAAGAGCTTGCTTTCCCTCGCCGCGATGAGGGCGGGACTTATTTTGGGCGCGTTGATTTTCGCCGCGGCTGCGTACGTTTCCAACCTCTATATACTGAAAATAGAAGTCACGGGCAGCGGCAGCTACCTTGAAAGCGAAGTCGTGCGCATAGTCGCGGACGAAGGCGCGGGGCGGGGCTCTTTGTTTACGGCGCTGAATACGCCCGTCGCTACGGGGAAAATCCTCTCCCTGCCGCAGGTCGTGTTCTGCGATATCTCCAAAAAGGGGAGCGTGCTGGTCGTTGACGTGCAGGTGGAAAATTCCCACTCGCAAAGCGTGGACCGTAAGCCGCTTACGGCGGACGTAAGCGGAAAAGTGGTTTCCCTGACCGCGATTTGCGGCACTGCGGCTGTAAGCGCGGGCGACAGCGTTTCAAAAGGCGACGTGCTGATATACGCATATACGCAGACGGACGGCGAAACGGAGGACTGCATAGCTGTGGGATACGCCGAAATAGAATACGGGCGGACCGTAGAATATTTCGCGCCCGATGATTCCGAAAGTAGTTTGAAAGAAGCCTATGCTTCCCTTCTGATAGAGGGGGACGAGATAACCCGCGTTTCGCATAAAACGGTCACAGAAGAAAGCGGCGTCCGCATTGTTATGGATGTCGGATATTTGCACAGAATATCAATAAATTTAACCTGACTAAGGCTTATGAATAACAGTATCAGAAAAATTTCCGCGGGCAGCGCGGACAAGCTCCAACGCGTCCTCGGCACGTTCGACGAAAATCTCAACCTTATAATGAGCGAACTGGGCGTCAATATCCGCGTTGACGGCGTAAACGCCGTGATAAACGGCGCGGAGGAAAGGGTAATACAGGCGGCGTCGGTGCTTGAAAATCTTTTCGTCCTCGCGGAAAACGGGGAAAACGTCGATAAGGGGCGCGTTTCCTACTGTATCGAGCTGGCGAAAGAGGGCAAGGCTTCGGATATAACCAAGCTTTCCTCGGACGTGGTGGCTATAACATCCCGCGGGAAGCCCGTTAAGTGCAAGACTGTCGGGCAGAAAAGGTATGTTGACAGCATTAAGCGCAACGCCGTGGTATTCGGGATAGGTCCCGCCGGCACGGGTAAAACTTACCTTGCCGTATGCCTTGCGGTGCAGGCGATGAAACAAAAACAGGTGGATAAGATAATCCTTACCCGCCCCGCGGTAGAGGCGGGCGAGAAACTCGGCTTTCTTCCCGGCGACTTGCAGACGAAAGTCGATCCCTACCTGCGCCCGCTTTACGACGCCCTTCAAGAAATGCTGGGGCTTGAAACCTATACGAAGCTTATGGAGCGCGGCTCAATCGAAATTGCGCCGCTTGCATATATGCGCGGAAGAACGCTTTCAAACGCGTTCATAATTTTGGACGAGGCGCAAAATTCCACGCGCGAACAGATGAAAATGTTTTTAACGCGTCTGGGCGACGGGAGCAAAATGGTAATCACGGGCGACGTAACGCAAATCGACCTGCCCGACGGAAAGAAAAGCGGGCTTGAACACGCCGCGTCTGTTTTGGATGGCGTGGAAGGCATAGGCATAATACGTTTGAACGACAAAGACGTCGTGCGCAACCCACTGGTTATGCGGATAGTCAGGGCGTATGAGGCGGACGACGGCGGGAGGAAAAAGAGTGAATAAGACTAAGCTTACAAAACTTGAAATTTTCAAAAGTATTATAAGCTTCATTTTAGCCACGGCGGTTTTTGCGGTCGTGGTATTGCTGACGCTGATGATGAACGAGCACGGCGAAATAATCTTCAATTTCCGGGCTCATACAAAAAACATCGTGACGCTTGCCGTAACCATTGCGGTGCTCGCGGCTATTTCCTTTACCTATTTCTGGTTTGAAAACAAGGAAGTGCTTGCCAAGTGTTCCCATATAATCGAAATATATCTTATTTTCAGCCTTGCCGTTACCTTTTCGGCGATAGTCGGCAAATTCGTTGGACCTACGGCGCGCCCCGGCAGCTTTGTGGCGATGATGCTCATAATGCTCTACCGCAGGCGCGACGCGATTTTTTTGAATACCATATACGCCATAACGTTGCTTGTGGTTGACAGATACGCCAACGAGCAGCTTGCCGAATATTCGATTAGCCTGTACGTAAGCTACGCAAGCTTTCTTTCCTGTTTCTGCGCGGGTATAGTCGCTATATTTATCTTCAAAAATATAAAAATGCGTATAGGCTGCGTCGTCGCGGCTATCGTTTTGTTGATTCCCGTGCTTACCGTCAACGCCTCGCTTTTGCTTACTACAACGGCGGACTTATCTTACGATTTCGTGCTTATAGATTTCCTTTTATACAGCGTGCTCGACTGTGTGTTTTCCGTTCTGCTTTTCTTTATAACGTTGCCTATAATAGAAATTTTGTTCGCAAGGCTTACTACTTTCAGACTGCGCGAACTCACAAGCGACAACGCCAAACTGATTAAACTTCTGAAAGCCACCGCGCTTGGCACGTATAACCACTCGGTGATGGTCGCCCAGCTTGCCGAAGCCTGCGCCGCCGAAATAGGGGAAGACCCCGAACTCGCGCGCGCCGCGGCGTATTACCACGACGTAGGCAAAATAAAGAACCCCGAGATGTTTTCCGAAAACCAGAGCGGGGAAAATCTGCACCAGCAGCTCACGCCCGAGCTTTCGGTGGATATAATCCGTTCGCACACCCGCGACGGCGCCAAACTGATAAAGAAAAATCATTTGCCCGATTTCCTTGCAGAAGTCGCCGTCGAGCATCACGGCACACTGCCCATTAAATACTTTTATGCCAAGGCGCTGAGAATGAGCGACGGCGAACTGTACATGGGCAATTATTCCTATGCGGGTCCGACGCCGTCAAGCAAAATTGCGGCTATAATTATGATTGTTGACGCTTCCGAAGCGGCTACGCGTTCGCTGAGGGACCGTTCGCCCGAAAAGGTGGAAGCCTTGGTCAAGAGCCTGATTGAAGAGAGAATGAACCTCGACCAGTTCGTTGACTGCGACATAACCATGCGGGAGCTTACGATAATAGCCCGCACGGTAACAATCCAGCTTACGGGCGTATATCATTCCCGCGTGGAATACCCCAAGCTTGTGCTTTCGAAAAACAATTAAAGTAAGGAAAATAAATGTTGAAAATAAATTGTGAACAACTTGATTTTGCCGCCCTCGCCGAGGCGTTCGAGGGGGAATACGAAGCAGATTGCGACATCTCATGCGAGGTCGTGATAGTTGACGAAAAGGAGATTTTACGCCTTAATTCACAGGCGAGAAAAATCGAAAAAGTGACGGACGTATTAAGTTTTCCTACGCTTGAAGGCGTGCGCGGCAAGTATCTGCGCGCAGAGGAAAATCTTACCGAGCTGGACGAGGACGACAATCTTTTCATAGGCAGTATAGCCGTTTGCGAAAAGCGCGCAAAGGAACAGTCGATAGAGTACGGACATTCTTTCGAACGCGAACTGAATTATCTTGTGACGCACGGCGTTTTCCACCTTCTCGGCTACGACCATATGACGGATGCGGACAAGGCGGAAATGCGCGTGCGCGAAGAGCGCGTTTTAAGCAAGCTGAACCTGTCGAGGGAATAGGATTATGAGAAGCGGGATTATAGCCGTAATCGGCAGGGCAAACGCGGGTAAATCTACCCTTGTGAACGTTCTTGTGGGGGAAAAGGTGGCTATTGTTTCGCCTAAGCCGCAGACGACGCGCAACGCGATTATGGGCGTTTTGACGAAGGAGAATTACCAGCTTGTGTTTGTGGATACGCCCGGGCTTTATAAAAGCGCGAACAAGCTTACCGACATTATGATGAAATCCACCGAGGATGCCGCGAAGGACGTGGATTTTATTTTATACGTCCACGACGGGCACGGCGGGATTTCGGATACCGACGTCGAGCTTATGAAAAAATACGTTTGCGGCAAAATTCCTTCGGCAATCGCCTATACCAAAATAGACATAATGCCCAAGGAAAACATTGCGGGCGACGTCAAAAAACTATACGAAAACGGCATACGTGCCGACGTTTTCCCCGTTTCCGCGCGCAAGGGAACGAATATAAAAAAGCTTGAAAAATTCCTTGCGGACAGCATGCCCGAGGGCGAAAAGATAATAGCCGAGGATTTAGTTTCGGATAAAAGCGAAAAATTCATGCTCGCAGAAATTATGCGCGAAAAGATTCTGCTGAAATTCGACGACGAAATCCCGCACGGCATAGCGGTGATAGTGAATAAATTCGAACGCGGCGAAAACGGCGTATATGAAGTAAACCTCGACATAGTATGCGAAAAAGCCAACCATAAGTCCATTCTGATAGGCAAGGGCGGCAGGGCGATAAAGGAAGTTTCTTCCTTCGCCCGCGAGAGTATGGAAAAATTCCTCGGCGCAAAGGTTTTTCTGACGACGTACGTTCGCGTGGAAGAGGACTGGCGCAATAAGCTTAACCTTATCAGGGATATGGTAATAATCTGATTTTTTTCTGCGCATACTGCCTTTAAGGAGGCGGTAAATGAAAAAGGACAGGGACGCGGCGGAACTCGCCTGGAAAATGTTCGAAAAGACGGGCAGCGTAAGTTATTATATGCTGTACAAAAAGTTGAACGGCGAGGACTGAAACCGTTCGTTGAATAGCGATGGAAATTAAAGTGAACGCCCTTATGCTGCGGGCGGTCGATTACAACGAAAACGATAAAATACTTACTCTTTTGTGCGCCGAACAGGGGAAGATTTCAGCGGGCATAAAGGGGGTAAAAAAGGCAGGAGCCAAATTAAAATTTGCCTCCCAGCCTTTTTGTTTTGCCGAATACGTGCTTTCGAAGCGCGGCGAAAGATATACGGTTATAAACTGTTCGGAAACTGAGAGTTTTTACGATTTGCGCACGGACGTGATGAAATTTTACGCGGCTTCCGCCGCGGCGGAAGCCGCGCTCGCCCTCACCTACGAGGGGGAAGAGTGCGGTGAAATTTTCTACCGCACGGTCAGAACCCTTTCCGAAATGTGTTCGGGAGACGAATGTTTTGCGCTGATAGAATACCTTGCGTTTATTCTCGGGAAATCGGGCTACGCCATATCCGCCGAGCGCTGCCCGCACTGCGGGAAAAGCCTAACGGGGGAGGACAGGCTGCGTTTCGACATGAGTATCGGCTCTTTCGCCTGCGCCGAATGTGGCAAGGGAGCGGGGGCAAGCCGCGTAACGTTCAACGTTTTAAGAAAGGTTACGGGCAAGCCGTACGAGGCAGATTTTATAACTCCCGACGGCAATAAGCGCGCCCTGCGGCTTTTAAGGGAATATTTCGCCTATAAAACGGACGGCAGGCTTAACGCTCTGTCCGAATACATAAGGCTTTTACGCTGATAAGGCGGCGGGCGGTCTTTTACGGCCGCCCGCCATGTTTTTCTGTTTTAAAAATCCGCCCTCGGCGGGCGAATGGCACGAGGAAAATTCATGGCAATAGGCGGATAATTGGGGCAAATTGTAAAGCTTATTTTAAATATGGCGCTTAAACGCTTGCCAAATTTTGCCGTTTATATTAAAATAGAATGGTTAATAATTTATTGTATTTTTCTAATGGAGGAAAAAGTAATGGCGAAAAAGTATTGCTACCTTTTTACCGAAGGTAACGCAAATATGCGCGAACTGCTGGGCGGCAAGGGCGCAAATCTTGCGGAAATGACCAATATCGGGCTTCCCGTTCCTCAGGGCTTCACAATCAGTACGGAAGCGTGCACACAGTATTACGAGGACGGCCGCAGAATCAACGAAGATATACAGAAAGAAATAATGGAATACATCGACAAGATGGAAAAAATCACGGGCAAGAAGTTCGGCGATAAGGAAAATCCCCTGCTTGTGTCCGTGCGTTCGGGCGCGCGCGCTTCAATGCCGGGTATGATGGACACCATTTTAAACCTCGGTCTTAACGAGGAAGTCGTGCAGGTGCTTGCCAAAAAGTCGGGTAATCCCCGCTGGGCGTACGACTGCTACCGCAGATTTATTCAGATGTTCTCCGACGTCGTAATGGAAGTCGGCAAGAAGTATTTTGAAAAGCTTATCGACGACATGAAGGCGAAGAAGGGTGTCACTCTCGACGTGGAACTGGACGCGGACGACCTTAAAAAGCTTGCCGAACAGTTCAAAGCCGAATACAAAAAGCAGCTTGGCAAGGATTTCCCTTCCGACCCCAAGGAACAGCTTTTCGAGGCGGTAAAAGCCGTATTCCGTTCGTGGGACAACCCCCGTGCGAATATATACAGAATGGACCACGACATCCCTTACAGCTGGGGCACTGCCGTAAACGTGCAGATGATGGCGTTCGGCAACATGGGCGACAACTGCGGCACGGGCGTTGCGTTCACGCGTAATCCCGCCACGGGCGAAAAGGGGCTTATGGGCGAATTTCTTACCAACGCCCAGGGCGAGGACGTTGTGGCGGGCGTAAGAACGCCTATGCCCATCGAGGAGATGAAAAAGGTTTTCCCAGAAGTTTATAAACAATTCCAGGAAGTCTGCAAAATTCTCGAAAACCATTACCGCGATATGCAGGATATGGAATTTACCGTCGAAAACGAGAAGCTCTATATGCTTCAAACGCGTAACGGAAAGCGCACTGCCGCCGCGGCTATCAAAATCGCTTGCGACCTTATCGACGAGGGAATGATTTCCGAAAAAGAAGCGCTTATGCAGATAGACGCAAAATCGCTGGACATGCTACTGCATCCCCAATTCGACCACAAGGCGTTAAAGGACGCGGACGCGAACAACGTAGTCGGAAGGGGCATTGCGGCTTCTCCCGGCGCTGCCGCCGGCTCTATCGTTTTCACCGCGGAGGATGCCGTAATTCAGGGCAAGAAGGGCAAGAAAGTCGTTCTTGTTCGCCTTGAAACTTCCCCCGAGGATATCGAGGGAATGAAATACGCGCAAGGCGTTTTGACCGTGCGCGGAGGACAGACCTCGCACGCGGCGGTCGTTGCCCGCGGAATGGGCACATGTTGCGTTTCCGGCTGCGGGGAAATAAAAATCGACGAAGAGAACAAGCGCTTTACCCTCGCCGGCAAAGTGTTCAAAGAGGGGGACGGAATTTCGCTGGACGGCTCTACGGGCAACATTTACGACTGCGTAATCCCCACCGTTCCCGCAGACCCCAATTCGGGCTATTTTGGCAGAATAATGGCGCTTGCGGATAAATACAAAAAACTGAAAGTAAGGACTAACGCCGATACCCCCGCGGACGCAAGGCAAGCAATGAAGTTCGGCGCGCAGGGCATAGGACTTTGCCGTACGGAGCATATGTTCTTCGACCCTACGAGGATAGGCGCTTTCCGAGAAATGATTTGTGCGGACACGTTGGAGGAAAGAAAGGCGGCTCTCGCAAAAATCGAGCCCATGCAGCAGGCGGACTTCGAAGGACTTATGGAAGCCCTTGAAGGTCAGCCCGTAACAATCCGTTTCCTCGACCCCCCTCTCCACGAGTTTGTACCCACAGCGGAGGAGGATATCGTGGCGCTTGCAAAGGCGCAGAAAAAGTCTGTCGCTCAAATTAAACAGATAATTTCCGACTTGCACGAGTTTAACCCTATGATGGGTCACAGAGGCTGCCGCCTTACGGTAACCTATCCCGAAATCGCCGAAATGCAGACGAGGGCGGTCATAAAAGCGGCTATCAACGTTCAGAAGAAGCATAAGGATTGGAACGTCGTTCCCGAAATAATGATTCCGTTGACGGGAGAAGTAAAAGAAATGGCTTTCGTCAAGAAAATTGTCGTAAAGACCGCGGATGAGATTATCGCAGAATCGGGCGTAAAACTTAAATATGAAGTCGGCACGATGATTGAAATTCCGCGCGCGGCTCTAACGGCGGACGAAATCGCGCAAGAGGCGGAGTTCTTCTGTTTCGGCACAAACGATTTGACGCAGATGACTTTCGGATTCTCTCGCGACGACGCGGGCAAATTCCTGCCTTCGTACTATGCGACGAAGATTTACGAAAGCGACCCGTTTGCCCGTCTCGACACAACAGGCGTAGGCAAACTTATGGATATGGCGGTAACACTTGGCAAAAAGACGCGCCCCGAGCTTCACGTAGGAATCTGCGGCGAACATGGCGGCGACCCTTCGTCCATAGAATTTTGCCACAACATAGGGCTTGACTATGTTTCCTGTTCGCCTTACCGCGTTCCCATTGCCCGCCTCGCCGCCGCGCAAGCGAATATACGACATCCGAGGGCGACTAAATAGTGGTCGATAAAAATTAAAACACAATATATTGTGGTTTAGGGCTTATTTCTTAACGAGATAAGCCCTTTTCTTTTGCTTCTAAAAGGGTAAAAAAAACGAAAAAAATATTTTTTTCCACACAAGTTGAACACTTGATTTATCTAGAAAAAGTGCTAAAATATAGATATTAGGAGAGAGCAATGACGAATTACAGAGCCATTTTGCAATATCATTATCAGGGTAATACGACAACGCAGGTTGCCGTTATTTGTCAATGCTCTCGTACTACCGTATTAAAGACTATAAAAAGAGCAAAAGAACTCAATCTAACACTGCCTATATCTGATTCAATCTTTGATTACGATCTTTATTGATGCTCTATCCGAAAAGAGGAAGAAAAAAGGAGTACTATTTACCGAATTGGTATGAATTAGATACGGATAAATAAAACTTGGAGACTTGGTATGGCAACAACAAATTTGCAGAGGACAGCAGAAGAATTAAAAAACCCAGATTTGAACTATTTTATTGCCTTTAAAATTGATCTCAAAGAGATCGATAAAGCGAAGATTGAACAAAAAATCAAAATCGCACTTGGTCAAACTGACTGTTCTATTATTCAGCGTAGATTGTGGGAACTCAAAGATGATATCATACAAGTAATGTGTAATGATGCTGTTTTTGATGGTGTGTCGTACAAGCCCAATGCAGGTGCACGCAAGAAGGAGGCTGAAGTCGCCAAAGCGTTTAAGATTAAAGAAACGGTCGATTTGATTCGGATGCTTTGCAAAGTTCGAAAAACATTGCTTAAAAGCGAGCTTCTAACCATATATTATGCGGCAAACAGATCTGCTACATATTTTACAGAAGAAGAATTTTTTCAGGCAATCAGCTTTATAAGTGGACTTGGTGTAAAAATTATCGACAACACCGACGTAAAGATTCCTTTTGATAAGTTTCAAAAGGCAGATAAATTACTTGAGCTATTTAAAAAGCAAGATTTATATGATTGCTTGGGACTTGATAAAACAGCCTCTCTAACGGAAATACAAGATACTGCAAGAACGGTATATCAAGAATTTCAAAAGGCAAGCGATTTGAATAAAAAGCAATCCGGAAGTCAGCTTGTTGGAGAAATAAAAATTATTTTATGTGATCAACAAGTTCGTAAGGCATATGATCAATACTTGGCGATAAAAAAACAAGTATGGGATGAGTTCGCACAGCGAAGAAATTTTGGGATAAAAGAAATTACCATGTCTGAGTATGAAGAATACACTCAAACTGTTATTTCGCAACTAAAAATTTCAACAGAGGAAGCGGAAAAAATACTTGCAATTGGTTGTAAATATTTTCAATTAATCATTGTAGGGGAAAGCAATTCGGAATTGCCCAAGGGTAATCCGGAAGCATTTCGTTATTGCCCTTTTTGTGGGCATAGGTTGAATGAAAGCACAGGATATGTTTATTGCCCATATTGCGGAGAACAGTTGAGATAAAGGGATATTGGTATAATAAACTGTCCAAAGGAGAATAAAATGATCAACAGACACCAAAACGCTTTAATTAACTTACATCGTCCCTTGTAAGTAGTACAGCATCGCAGGCTGCAATACGTGAAGATAAATAACGCCTCGTAATTCAAATACCGTATAGTTTAAAGGGCTTATTCCTTTTATGGATAAGCCCTTTTTCATAACGAAATGACACATGAACGACGGACTGTCGAAACACAAATGGCGCTTTCGTTCATAAAAAGCTTTCGGCGCGGACTTAAATTATGGAAATAATATTTTATATTATTTAGTTGCTTTTTTTTGAAGGCTGTGATAAAATAGTTAAAATTTATACCTTACAGGAAAAACGATTGAAAAACGTAATTTCAAAAACGGCGCTTAAAGCTGTCCTGATAGTTATAATTGCCGCCGTGCTCGCCTTCGGCGTCGCAAGCCTTGGCTTTCCGCAGCATATGGCGACTTTTTTCGAAAAAACAGGCAATTATAAATTTGCCACGGGCTACGCTTCCCTTGCCTATACGTATTCGGGAACATACGAAAATCTTGCCCGTTGCGTCGATGATAGCATTTTATCGGGCGACAATTCTGACATAGTAAACTTCGCTTCGCGTATGGTGGATAACGACAGCTTTAAAGAATTTTGCGCCGCGCGGGACGAAGCGATAAGGGAAAGCCTTGAAAATGGAGGCTTACAAGCTAATACCGATTACAGCTATAAACAGTATGTGACGGGCAACCTCGCCTGTTCGCGCTATGCCTTGGGCGATGCGGACGGAGCACTCGAAACGGCGTCGGCGGCGCTGGAAGGGGAAGGTTTCCCCCCTAATAACGCTTTGGCAATGCTTGCGCGCAGGGCTGTAATTAACGGCGATAACGACATGAAAGCAAAATTACGCAAGATAATAGAAGAAATCGAAGCAGCCCCGGACGAAGCGGAATATCACGACGCCGTGCTTGAATTTCTCGGATAACAGACAATAACCCATTCAGGAGAAAAATATATGAGCAATAAGATTGTAAAAGAAGCGTTGACTTTCGACGACGTACTGCTTGTGCCCGCGGCGTCGGATGTCTTGCCCGCGACTGTGGATTTAAGTACGAAGCTGTGCAAGGGCATCAACCTGAATATTCCCCTGCTTTCGGCGGCTATGGATACCGTTACCGAAAGCAAACTCGCCATAGCTATGGCGCGCGAAGGCGGTCTTGGCATAATACATAAAAATATGTCGATAGAAGAACAGGCTTTACAGGTGGATAAGGTAAAGAGGAGCGAACACGGCGTAATTACCGACCCCTTCCATCTCAGTCCGGAAGAACCTGTTTCCGCGGCTACCGCGCTCATGGCAAAATATAAGATAAGCGGCGTTCCCATTACAAGGGAGGGTAAGTTGGTCGGTATTCTAACAAACCGCGACCTGCGTTTCGAAACGGATTTCGACCAGCCTATCGCAAACATAATGACAAAGGAAAACCTTGTCACCGCCCCCGAGGGCACTTCGCTTGAAGAGGCGCAGAAAATTCTCGGCAGGCACAGAATAGAAAAGCTTCCCATAGTCGATAAGGACGGCTATCTCAAAGGGCTTATTACCATAAAGGATATTGAAAAATCCATACAATACCCCAACAGCGCAAGGGATAAAAACGGCAGACTGCTTGCGGGCGCGGCAATAGGCGGCTCGCCCGACGTCCTTGAAAGGGTAGCCGAGCTTGTAAAAGCGAAAGTCGATATCGTTGTGCTCGATTCGGCGCACGGTCACTCGAAAGGCATTGTAAACGCAGTTGCAAAGGTAAAAAAGAAATTTCCCCACCTGCCCCTCGTTGCGGGCAACGTAGTCACGGCGGAAGCCACGCGCGACCTTATAGAAGCGGGCGCGGACGTTGTAAAAGTAGGCATAGGTCCGGGCTCTATATGCACTACGCGTATAGTCGCGGGCATAGGCATGCCCCAACTTACAGCGATTCTCGACTGCGCCGAGGAGGCGGACAAGCTCGGTAAGCGCATAATAGCCGACGGCGGTATTAAATATTCCGGCGACATCGTAAAAGCCATTGCCGCGGGCGGCAGCGCCGTTATGATAGGTTCGCTGTTCGCAGGCACGGCGGAAAGCCCGGGCGAGCTTGAAATTTATCAGGGCAGAAGCTTTAAAAGCTACCGCGGAATGGGTTCCCTTCCCGCAATGGCAAAGGGCGGAAAGGAGAGATATTTCCAGGCGGACGCAAAGAAATTCGTGCCCGAAGGCGTGGAGGGGCGCGTTCCCTACCGCGGAGCGATTGCCGATATAATTTTCCAGCTTATGGGCGGACTGCGCGCGGGCATGGGCTATACGGGCAACGGCACTATCGAAGCCCTGCGTAAAAACGGCAAATTCGTAAAAATGACGGCGGCTTCCCTTGCGGAAAGTCACCCCCACGACATCAGCATAACCAAGGAAGCTCCCAACTACTCACCCAAAAATTAAATTACAAAGGAAGTGTTTATGCAGCACCAGAAGGTTCTGATTCTCGATTTCGGCGGACAGTATAACCAGTTGATTGCAAGAAGAGTGCGCGAACTCGGCGTTTACTGCGATTTGCTGCCCAGCGAAATGTCGGTCGAAAAAATAAAAAACTACGACCCGATAGGCATAATTTTTACGGGCGGTCCCAACAGCGTATATGAGGAGGGCAGCCCCCAGATAGACCCCGCGGTGTTCGGACTCGGCATACCCGTTTTGGGGATTTGCTACGGTTGCCAGCTTACGGCACGACTGCTCGGGGGCACGGTTGAAAGCGCTTCCGCTTCGGAATACGGCAAAGCCGAGGTGAGTTATTCGCCTTCTCCCCTTACAAAAGGACTTCCCAGTAGTGCGGTCTGCTGGATGAGCCACACGGACAGAATAACCAGGCTTCCCGCAGGTTTTGAAAAAATAGCGGAAAGCGCAAATTGTCCTTATGCGGCTTTCGGCGATAAAAAACGTAAGATATACGGCGTGCAATTCCATCCGGAAGTCAACCATACGCAGTACGGCACGCAGATTTTAAAAAACTTTTTATACGAAGTGTGCAACGCCGCGGGCGATTGGTCTATGTCCAACTTCGTGACAACGAAAATTGCCGAATTAAAGGAAAAAATCGGCGATAAACGTGTGTTATGCGCAATGTCGGGCGGGGTCGATTCGGCGGTTGCGGCAACCCTTGTACATAAAGCGGTGGGCAATCAGCTTACCTGCGTTTTCGTAGATCACGGGCTTTTGAGAAAGTACGAAGCCGACGAGGTTATGAAGGTATTCCGCGACGGCTTGAAGATGAATCTGATAAAAGCGGACGCGGGCGCGGTTTTCCTTGAAAAATTAAAGGGCGTAACCGACCCCGAAAAGAAACGCAAGATAATAGGCGAGGAATTTATCCGCGCGTTCGAGGCGGAAAGCAAAAAAATCGGCAGCGTGGATTTCCTTGTGCAGGGCACCATATATCCCGACGTGATAGAAAGCGGCAAGGGCAAATCGGCTGTGATTAAAAGCCACCACAACGTGGGCGGGCTACCCGACGTAGTCGATTTCAGGGAAATTATCGAGCCGTTGCGCGACCTGTTTAAGGACGAAGTCAGAAAAGTGGGTATGGAACTCGGGCTTCCGAAGTCGGTGGTCATGCGCCAGCCTTTCCCCGGTCCCGGGCTTGCCATAAGAATTATGGGCGAAGTGACCGAAGAAAAGCTTGAAACCCTGCGCGACAGCGACTATATCCTGCGCGACGAAATAGCGAAAGCGGGGCTCGACGGCGAAATTTGGCAGTACTTTACCGTAATAACAAACAGTAAAACGGTGGGTGTGCAGGGCGATTTCCGCACATATGAAAACGTCGTTGCGATACGCGCCATAACTTCGGTTGACGCTATGACGGCGGATTGGGCGCGTATCCCGTACGACGTGCTGGAAGTTATCTCGAACCGCATAGTAAACGAGGTAAAGCACGTCAACAGGATAGTGTATGACATAACTTCCAAACCGCCCGCAACCATCGAATGGGAGTAAAATAATGCAGTATTCCCATTGTAAAGACAAAATTTTTCTCCGTCTCGATAAGGGGGAAGAAGTTATTGAAAAGCTGCTTGAAGTCGCCGCAAAAGAGGGCGTAAAAGCGGGCTCGGTCAGCGGAATAGGCGCTTCCGACGATTTCACCGTGGGAATTTTCAAAACTTCGGAAAAGCGGTATTCGCCCTGCAATTTTAAAGGCGATTATGAAATAACTTCCCTTTTGGGCAATATCTCGGCTATGGACGGCAAGCCCTACGCGCATATACATATGACGGCTGCGGGGGAGGGCGCAAATACGGTAGGCGGGCATTTGTCCCGCGCGAACGTTTCCGTAACATGCGAAATAGCGATAGATATTTTGGAAACGACGGCAAAAAGGAAATTCGACGGCGCTACGGGCGTCAATCTTCTGGAATTTAATTGAAGCAGAATTTTAATTTTACGGGCGGGCGCGTTTGCGCCCGCCCATTTTACGTGGGCGGATTAACGTATCGGGCACAATAGAAATACCGTATCGGGCGCAATATGGAAAGGTAAAAAATTTGCTCCGCATTTAAATTCAAACGTTGCTTTTTTGCATATGCTATGGTATAATAATCTTTCAGACGGGCGTTAAAGCCTTGCCGCTTAAAAACGTTAAAAGGGGAGAAGAATGTCGGAATATTCCGTTTTGAAAAACCTGATAAGTCCGAAAAAAGAGCCTGACAGGCAGTTTTTTTTGAACCTCCTCGACGAAAACGTCCAGCGGGAATATGAAGGGGCGCGCGTGCACGCCGTAATGCTTACGCTGAAAGCGCTTTATCTTTTAAAAATCAAAAAGCGCATAGACGAAGCGCGGCAGGAAAAATCCGACCTTTCGGCTTCGCCCGACTACAACGCCGAGGCATACCGCCGCGTGCTTGAACTGAACGCGGAGATTGCCCGTTTGAAACAGAAAAGGGATTCTTACAAACCATTCTTTTCAGAGCCGTATTTCGCGCGTATGGACCTTGTTGATGCAAAAGAGGGCTACAATTCCTATTATATCGGCAAGCACGGCGACGCGGGGCTGGAAATAGTGGATTGGCGCGCCCCTCTCGCGCAGAAATATTATCAGAAAAGCCGCACTTCTTTTTCGATAAACGATTACGATTACAAGCTTATCCTCCGCCGCGCAATCCGCACGCAGAACGGCAAAGTCCTCGACTTTAAAAACGAATACCTGAACCTTTCGGATTATCTTTCAAAAGAGGAGATAGGCGGCAGGGACGAAGCGCTTATCTTCGACCCGTATTTAAAGGAAATTTTAAAAAGCCGCAAGGAAAAGCAGGAAATAACGGACATAATCGAAACTATTCAGGAAAAGCAGTACGAAATTATCACCCTTCCCGAAAAAGCCGAATTTGTCCTGCAAGGCGTGGCGGGCAGCGGCAAAACCATGGTATTGCTGCACAGGCTGTCCTATATCATGTACAACAACGACGCCATAAGACATTCCGACGTGCTGGTGATTACGCCGTCCGATTCCTTCAACGCGTTCATTGACGAACTCTCCGCAGTGCTGGAACTCGAAAAGGTCAGAACGAGCACTTTGGACAAATATTTTATTCTTATGCTTAAAAGCGCGGGGGTGGATATAGAACAAAAAGTCGATTTTTCCGCGCCCGTTCCCGCGGAGTATCTGCAATATATATATTCGGAAGAATTTGTAAAGGACGTAGAAAAAAGGCTTAATAAAATCTACGACGGTATTTATGGAATGTTTGCTTCGGAAGATGTGTCCGAAGTGATAAAGGGCGTGCTTTCCGCCTGCGGCGTTCAGCGGAAGTGGTATGAAAAAATCAAAAACGCGGGAGTGCGCGTAAGGCGCTGCGTACTCGGAGAAATAAAGGAAAAGCCCGACGGCGGGCTTTATTATACAAAACAATTCAGATATATGTTCAACTGCGTGCAGGACGCGGAGGAATTTTTACGGCTTATAAAAGAGGACGCCCGTATGAAGGACTATTCCTTTTTTTATAAACAGCTTTTGTCCTTTTATAAATCCATAAAATATTTAAGGCGTTATTCTTATAAAATCTGTCTTACCGCGCTCGACGACTTGGACGCCTTAAAGACTGCGGTCGAACGCGAAATATCCGATTTAAAACGCTATAAAATGAAACTCGGGAACGAAGAAGTCTTAACTTACGCCGCGGGCATAGAAAAAAGGGAGCGGCTTCTTTCGGAAATCGAAAGCGTAAAGGGGGCGGTGGAGGAAATAAAAAACGAGTTTGCCGACCTGTACGAATTTGCCGACGTCATTCGGGGCGAGGACTTCCTTGTTGCGATAGGAAAGTGCGAAAATACCGCGGATATATTGCGTTTTTTCTACCGAGAGACCATAAAAAAATTCAAGGCGCGCTTTAACGTATCCGCAAAACCTTTGATAAAATGCGACCCGTTTTCCCTCTGCCTTTTATTGACGAAGCTCGGCTTTAATCTTTCTCCCAAATTTTCATTCCTGTTTGTGGATGAGGCGCAGGACATATCCAACGCCGAATACTCTGTTTTGCGTTCGGTGAACGACAGGGCGGTTTTCAATATCTTCGGCGATTTGAAGCAGAATATAACTTCATACCGCGGCATTAAGGATTGGGCGGAATTGGGGCTTACGACCTATTCTTTAAGCCTCAATTACCGCAATACCAACCAGATTGTCGAGTACGTATCGCAAAATCTTGACATAGCGATGAAGTCCATAGGTCTGAACGGCAGCGAGGTGACGAGGATTGATAAGCGGTCGGTGAACGGCTTTCTGTCGGGGAAGCACGGCTTGAAGGCGGTCATCTGTTCGGAAAAAAATCTTCAAAAATTTTTCAGAAAGACCTATAATCTTCCCGCCGTAACGGGCAAAATCTCCAAAACAAAGATAAACCTTATGACGGTTTACCAAAGCAAAGGGCTTGAATTTACGGCTGTGGCCGTTGCCGACGAGGACTTGTCGCCCAACGAAAAATATATCGCTTATACCCGCGCCCTGAACGAGCTTGCTATTGTGAATTGAAAAGCAAAGATTTACGGGAAGCGGAAAAATATTTGACGCCGGATTAAAAAATGAAATTAAACTCAAACGGCGGCAATTCCTGCCGCCGTTTGAGTTGTTTTATTGTAGATTTGCAGATATTTCCGACGGTCATAAATTTTCGGTTAAGTCGTCCATACCGTAAAGCCCCGACGGTTTGCCTATAATCCATTCGGCGGCTTTCACCGCGCCGTCGGCGAAAATTTTTTTGCTGAGTGCGCAGTGGGATAAGGTGATTATTTCGTCCTCGCCCGCAAAAATTACTTCATGTTCGCCGACTATCGTGCCGCCGCGCACGGAATGAACTCCGATTTCGTTCCCGCGCGCGCCCGTCCGACCTTCACGCCCGAATACGTATTTTTTCGTTCCCCCGCAAGCCTCTTTTATGCAATCCGCAAGCATAAGCGCAGTGCCTGACGGGGCGTCCGTTTTCATGCGGTGGTGCTTTTCGACTATCTCTGCATCAAAGCTGTCGCCCAACGTTTCGGACGCTTTCCGCACGAGTTTTAGAAGCAAATTTATTCCAAGCGAAAAATTCGCCGTTTTGAAAATCGCGATATGCTCGGAGCGCCTTTCAATGTAGCCCAAATCTTCCGCCGAGTAACCCGTCGGGGCGAGAACTACGGGTACGTCTTTCGTTATTGCCCATTCCAGCTCCTCTTTTAAGACGGCGGGAGAGGAAAAATCTATGACGACATCTATGTCCTCTTTTACCTCTGTAAAATCCGAATAAACGGGGAAGGGCAGGATTTTTCGCCGCTTATCCACGCCGCAGACAACGCGCATTTTTTTGTTTTCGCGCAAAATATCGCAGACGTTCCCGCCCATTTTGCCGCAGACCCCGCAGACCAAAACATTCAGCATACGCATGTCAGTCCCGCCTTTTGAAGCTGTTTTCTTAAAATCGCCTTGTTCATATCCGTAAGTTCGGTAAGGGGCGGGCGGGGCAGCCCGACGTCGAAGCCTATCATATTGTAGGCGGCTTTTACGGGAATGGGGTTTACCTCCGAAAACAGCGCCGAAATCAACGGCAGCAGAAAATCCTGCGCCTCGTTGGCTTCTTCCAGCCTGTTCTCTTTTACAAGCGTGAAAATTCTTTTCGAAAGCGACGGCGCGACGTTGGAAACGACCGAAATCAATCCTGCGCCGCCTATGGAAAGTATGGGCAGATTTAAGCAGTCCTCGCCCGAAAACATATCCGTTTTTCCGCGGATTCTGCGCATTGTTTCTACCGCTTGCGGCATGTCGCCGCTCGCTTCCTTTATTCCCGCGAGATTTGGTATGTCCGCAAGCCGTTCTGCCGTGTCGGGAAGTATGTTTACGGCGGTGCGTGCGGGCACGTTGTAGGCTATTACGGGCACAGAAACCGCCCCGCATATAGCCTTGTAGTATTCGTAAATACCGCGCTGAGTGCATTTGTTATAATAGGGCGTCACGGCAATAATGCCGTCCGCCCCCAAAGCTTCGGCATTTACGCTTGCGCAGACCGCCCTGCGCGTGTCGTTACAGCCCGTGCCTACGATGATTTTTATTTTATTTTTGAAATTCCCGACCGCCGTGGCTATGACTTCTGCCTTTTCCTGTTCGGTCATGGTGGAAGCCTCGCCCGTCGTCCCGAGAATTACTATTCCGTCCGCGCCGCCTTCGATTTGATATTCTATCATTTTTGCAAGCTCGTACGTGTTTACGCCGCCGTTTTTAAACGGAGTTGCCAAAGCTGTTATAATTCCGCTGCAAAATCCTGTCATAAGCTCCTCGCCGCGCGTGTGCGCATTGTATCGTTACTTACAATATATGCCAAAGGCACGCCACGGGGAGCACGGAAGGGGAGGAAAATTATCTTGAATCAGCCGAAGTAGCCTTTTACGGCAAGCAACTCGGCAAGGAGAATCGCGCCGCCCGCCGCACCGCGCAGGGTATTGTGCGAAAGCCCTATGAATTTGTAGTCGAACAGTCTGTCGGCGCGCAGCCTGCCTGCGCATACCGCAAGCCCGTTTTCGAGATTTCTGTCAAGTTTGGGCTGGGGGCGGTTTTCCTCTTCGAAGTAATGTATATACTGTTTGGGCGCCGAGGGCAGACCCAAAAGCTGCGGCTTGCTTTTAAAATTTTTCCAAACCGAAATTATTTCTTCTGCCGTCGGCTTGTTTTCGAAATTTACGAATACTGCGGCTGTGTGTCCGTCGGTGACGGGCACGCGCACGCATTGCGCCGTGATTACGGGAGAGGAGGCGGGGACTATTTTGCCGCCTTCAATCTTTCCCCAAACTTTAAGGGGCTCTATTTCGCTTTTTTCCTCTTCGCCGCCGATATAGGGTATTACGTTATCCACGATTTCCGGCATGGTTTCGAATGTTTTGCCAGCGCCGGATATAGCCTGATAGGTGCATACAGCCGCGTTTTTTATGCCGAATTTATTCAAAGGGTGCAAAAGCGTGACGTAGGATTGCAGCGAACAGTTGGATTTCGTGGCGATAAAACCGCGCTTTGTGCCAAGGCGTTTCCTCTGCGCGGGAATAATTTCAATGTGCTCAGGGTTTACTTCGGGAATTATCATGGGCACGTCGGGCGTGGCGCGGTGAGCCGCATTGTTGGAAACTATGGGACATTCCGCCTTTGCATAGGCTTCTTCGAGCGCGGCGGCTTCGTCTTTCGGCATATCCACGGCGCAGAAGCAGAAATCCGTCATGGCGGCTATTTTTTCCAAATCTTCCACCGCGTTATATACGGGCATATCGGCGAATTTAGCGGGTATGGGTTCGTAGTTGCGGCGGGCTTTGACAGCGTCGCCGTATTTTTTGCCCGCGGAAGCGCCTGACGCGGCAAGGCATGTCACCTCGAAAAACGGGTGATTTTCCAGAATGTTTGTAAATTTCTGTCCGACCATGCCCGTAGCGCCGAGAATACCCACTTTGTACTTTTTCATAACTGCTCCTTCGCCGCAAAACTTTGCGGCTTCCATGGATTTATATCAAAAAAGACAGCCCATTCGCTGTCCGAAAATATCTTTTTGCAAAATTCGGCAAATAGCGACACAAAAGTAACAGTCGCAGGAAGCAACCCTTGCGCTCTTCTAAATGCATTTCAATAATAGCATACCCAAGTCCGAAAGTAAAGTTATTACGGCTGTCGGCGTAAATTTTTTTGAGCTTTCGCCGCAAAATTATTGAAATAATTCCCGCGATATGATATTATTGAAAAGTAAAAAATTTTTTCAGGGAATTTTATGGCGGAACTTAACGGAATGCAGGGCAACGAGATTGCCGACGATTTTATAAGAAAGGGCTCGGCGGAGGGCCGGTGGAGAGATACGTGGGAGGTGTTCAAGGGCAACTTCTGGAAGCTGGTAGTGTTGAATTTGATTGTCCTTGTAACCTTTACCCCGGGGATTGCGGTTGTGGTTTTCCGCAACGCTTACGTCCTCGGAATGGGCGGAATGTATCCTTTCAATTACAGTATAGGCTATCCTTTTTATCCCCATGAAATGCTCCCGGGGCTGGCAGAAGGCGTTTACGTCTTTGCCGATATGCGCTTTTATGCCCTGCTTATCGTTGCAGGTCTTATTGCCTCCGTCGGGATTTCGGGCGCGGCTTACTGTATAAGAAAACTGTTGCAGACGCACGGTGAATTTTCGGTCAAAGGTTTCTTCCACGGCGTGAAGGTGGGATATTTCCATACCCTTTTGCCCGTTACAATATTCATTTTATTCCTTTACATGACTTTTGTTGTCGGCGACTGGATGCACTACGCTTACGCTGTCGGCGGAAACACTGCCGGTGCGACGACGGCATACGTGTTCGCGATAATCGCTACCGTACTTGTCGGACTCTATCTCGCATGGGTTTTCTCGGTGGGCGTAAGTTACCGCGTGAAACTTAAATATCTGTTCCGCAACGCCTTCGTGCTTTTGATAGGCACGCCCATACAGACGGTGTTTATGGCGGGCTTCGCGCTTATACCCGTTTGGCTTGTTTTGATTTTCAACGGCGTGTTCAAATTCATAATCTTCGCATTGTTCGCGTTTTTCGGCTTTTCGTTCATCCTCATAAGCTGGCTGGCTTTTTCCCAATGGGCGTTCGATTTGTACATCACCCCCGCAATAAAATCCGAAAAGGAAGCGGCAAAGGCGCAGAAGTCCGAAAAGGAGCTTGCCGCGGAAAAGGCGGAGGAGGAAAAAACGCTTGCTTTACAACTTCTCGCCGCGGGCAAAAGCGAACTTATCGCCCGCCCCATAATGCCTATAAGCAAGGAAGAGGCAGTGCCCTGCCTCGGCAAAACTTTTACTCGCGCAGGGGTTGCCGCCGCTGCCGCCAACCGTGAAAAACTGAACGGCGAAGTCCTCGCCTACGAAAAGGCGCACGAAAACGACCCTGTGTATGCCGAATACAACAAGATGTTTGCCGAACGCGAAAGGGCGTTGAATCCCGAAGGCAACAAGGGCAAAAAGAGCAAAAACAAGAAAATAAGCGCGGACAACCTTTTAAGATGAGCGCCGAAAGCTATTCCGCAATAGGCGGGATTTTCGAATATCTGAATTCCGACTGCGGCTATTTACAATGGTCGCAGTATTTAATTAAAAAGCTTAAAGAAGCGACGGCGTATCGGGACGGTATAGACATGGGTTGCGGCAACGGCTATTTCACCCGCGCGCTGTGCAAAGCGGGATTTAGCGTTAAGGGAATGGACGTTTCGCCGCAAATGCTGTCGGAGGCGGTAAGGCTTGCCGCGGCGGAAGGCGTCCGCACGGAATTTTTAAGGGGCGATATAACCAAACTAAAACTGAACGGCAAGACAGGTTTCGTCGTCGCCGTGAACGACTGCGTAAATTACGTTCCCCCCGAAAAAATAACCTCGGCTTTCAAGGGAGTATATGCAAATCTTAAAAAGGGCGGCGCGTTTATTTTCGATATCAGTTCTGAAAATAAACTGAAAAATATCGTCGGCAGCAATACGTTCGTAAAGGATTTGGAAAATGCCACCGTGATATGGTGCAACGATTTCAAGGGCGACAGGGTGGAGATGGATATTACTCTTTTCACCCTGAATAAAGACGGAACTTACACGCGCTCGGACGAAAGGCAGACGCAGTACGTCCATTCGGAGAATTTTATCGTAAGCGCATTAAAGGACGCGGGCTTTGCCGTTCAAACGGAAGGGCATCTCGGCGGCGGCAAGGAAGAAAGAATAAATTTTATTTGCGTAAAACTATGAATAAACTCTATAAGTGTCTTGTATATGACAACCAGGTATCCCTTTCCGTACTCGAAACTACGGAGCTCGTCAACAAAGCCATAAAAATCCATAATCTGGACGCCGCGTCGGCGGAAATTCTGGGCGGCATGCTGACCGCGGCGGCTTATATGGCGGGCTGTCTTAAAAGCGAGCGCGGGGCTATTTCTTTGACCGTCAAATCCAACGACGGCAGCGCGACCGTCAGCGTTTCGGGGGATATAAAAGGGCATATACGCGGCTATATCGACGGCGGTGACGGCGGACTTAAAGGGGGCACGCTTACCGTCATAAAAGACGACGGATTTTCCCGCCCGTTCGTGGGGGCGTGCGAGCTGAAAACTTACGACGTTTCCGAGAATCTTATGCAGTATTTCCACATAAGCGAACAGATTCCCACCGCCGTGGCAATAGGCGTAAAAATAAAGGACGGCGTTTGCGAGGCTGCGGGCGGCGTCATTATGCAGCTTCTGCCTGGGACGTCGGAAGAAAATATGGACAGGGCGGAGCAGAGAATGCAGTCGTTCGTGAATGCGGCTGACGTAGTCGGAAAATTGGGCGCGGACGGAATTATGCGCGAATATTTTTCGCAAGAAACCCAAAACGGCGGGGTATATCTTACTTTTCCCGAATATAAATGCAACTGTTCGCGCAAAAAAATCGAGGGGGTAATTTTGCCGCTCGGAAAAAACGAGCTTGAAAATATCCTGTCGGAGCAGGGCGAAATAAAAGTTCATTGCCACTATTGCAATAAGGATTACATATTCACGCAGACGGACGTGGATAGACTTTTTAAGTAAGTATGTCAAAAACAGTACAAATCGATTTAAGCGGCGACAGACTGATTTCCATAGCCGCGGACATGGTCGATGAACACAACTATATAGGCGCGTTGAAAATGCTCAACAAGAACGCCGAAATCACGGGCAACGACGAGGACAGCTATATGCTTTACGCCGAAATCTTCGACGATATGGGGCTGTACGAGCGCAGTATCCACAACTGGTTCAAGTATATGGATATAGCCGACTACTCCGAACTGTCCGAATGTTACGAAGGGCTGGCGGTCGGATATATGAATCTGGGCGACGACCATTTTTCGGCGTATTATTACAATAAGTTGCTTCTTGAATCGGACGACGTTGACGCCGACACGCGCGAACAGATTGTGCGCGACTTTCTGTCTGCCGACGAAAATCCTTTGAAATTCGTCTGGCCGCCCGAAATCGCGGATGTGTCCGACGTTCTTGCCGAGGGCGTGGAGCTTATGAAGCAGGGCGAGTACGCCAAGGCTTACAAAAAATTCTCGGGCGTGGCGGAAGGCAATCCCAAATGGGTAACGGCGCGCAACTACATGGCTATGTGCCTTATAGTGCAGGACAGGAACGAGCAGGCGGAACAGGAATGTAACTACGTCCTTGAAAAGTGCCCGGACAACATTCAGGCGCTTACTACGCTCGCCGCGGTAAAAACGGAGGCAGGCAAGCCCGAAGAAGCCAAAAAAATCACCGAAAAACTTTTGTCCCTCGACATTTCCGACGCGGACGATATCTATAAAATCGCAACCGTATGCTGTGAAAATAAATTTCACGCCGCTGCGTACGACCTTTTTTGCAAAATGGAGAGCGAGTACGCGTACGATTTGAATATTCTGTATTTCAAAGCCGTATCGGCGTTCAATTCCGAAAAATACGACGAGTCTTTCGAGGCGTTTGACAAGCTTCTTACCATATATCCGGACGCGGTTACGGCGCAGTATTGGTACGGCGTTGCGCGCACCCTCCGCGAGGAGGGGAAATGGCAGGAATTAAGCTATTTTTATACCCTGCCCCAGCCCTTAAAACAGTCGTCGCTTAAAATGCTTGCCGCATATATCAAATTGCCCAAACGCCAGGCGGAAAAACTTGCCGACGATTTGAATATTTCGGGACCCATAAAATGGTGCTTCGACGAGTCAACGCCCGCCAACTCGGAGGAATTGCAGATAGTAGCCGCCCAGTCGGCGGTAAAGGCGAAAATGGACGACTATATCCGCGATTTATTGCTTCACCCGACCGTTTCGGACAGAATAAAAATCGACCTTTTGACGTCCCTTTGCGAGAGAAACGAGGATAACGCATTCGGCGTGGTGGTGTGCAACGTTTACAGGCGCGTGAATATGCGCAGACTGAATATAAGCGCGGCAAGAAGAGTATATTTCGTGCGGGCGTACGCAAGGCTTGTGGCGCATTTTTCAATCATAGACGACGATTACGGCGAACGCTTTGCGTCGGCTTCCGAAAAAATCTACGTGGAGCTACAAGAAGGGGGTAGGCTGGACGCGGCGAAGGACGCAGAAGCCCTTACCGCGGTAATTTTCGCGGAATCGGGCGTGACCGACGCGGGCGTGACTAAGGAAAATCTTTGCGCGTTTTTCGACGTCTCGCAGGAGAGAATAGACAAAATAAGGGGTGACAAAAATTGAAGCTGTACGATTTCGACGCCATGTTCGACGAAAAACTGAGCGCGTATATCGCTAAAAATTCCCAAAAATACAAGGAAGAGGAATGGGAGGACATAATCCCCAAACTTTATAATAAATTCGGCGATACCGAAGTGAAATCCCTCGGAATGACGCCGCGGCAGTATTATGCAGGAATGTCGGACGAGGACCTTGTCAAGTGTCTTAAACAGCATTTAAAAAGCGGAGTGCCCGTACCCGAATTTCTGTGCGACGAAATATACGGGCGCGACCTTACGGAAAAACTTCTGCCTATGCTGGACGGGAGCGGTTCCGAACGCGAGTACGCCATGAATCTGATAGGCTCGGACGACAGGGCGGTTGGAAAGTATATGGAAATTCTTTCCGCCTGCGACGACGGGGACGTAAAAAACCGCTGCGCCGACCTTATAAAAGAAAAGGCAGACCTTGTGGCGGAGAAAGCGATTGAAAATTTCAACGGCGGCGTGGAAACCGAATATATGTGCGAAATTCTTTCCCGCTGCGTCATAAAAGACGATAGAATTTTTGATATTCTTATCAAAGTATTCCGCGGGGATATAGAAAATATCTGCCTGCACGCGGGATATCTCGCCGCGTACGGCGACGAGCGCGCGCTGCCTTATCTTCTCGACAAAATCGACGAGGAGGGCATTTCATATCTCGAATACAGGGAGTTGAGATTTGCAATCGAGGCGCTCGGCGGGGAGTACGACAAGGAGCGCGATTTTTCGGAGGATAAATATTACAAGCTTTTGAAAGACCACGGCGAGGGGGTAAGCGAAGATATTTTCGGCGCATTTTCGGGCGCAAAAAAATCGGAATAGCAAGGTAAGTATTAAAAATCCGTTGTTCGGCTATAACAAGGGCGGAGGTAATTAAATGCAGGATATAACTTCAAAGGAACTTGAACTCATCTCCGACGCCCTTACGGCGGAAGGACTTATCTGCAAAAAGGCGCGCGCCTATTCCAAGACCTTGACGGACGTGGATTTGGCGCAGGTAATGAGCACTATTGCAGACGAACACGAACAGCGCTACAACGCGCTTCTGAACATCATAGGAGGCTAAAAATGAAACTTACCAAAAGCGACGTTACCCTGAACGAAAAGGACGCTTTGCAGGATATGCTGGAATCGGAAAAGCAGCTTATGACCATTTACACGACGGCTCTTTTCGAAGGCAGCACCAAGTCCATGCGCAAAAACTTTTCCACAAACCTTATGGGCGTTGCGGAAAACCAGTATTGTCTGTTCACGCAGATGTCGTCCCGCGGCTACTATCAGCCCCAGCCCGCGAACAAAAATCTTATCGACACCGCCAACGAAACCTACAAAAAGCAGAAAAGCCAGCTTAAAGCGCAGTAAAATTTTAAAAATCACAGCGCAAAATATTTAAAAATTGCTGCCCGCCCCTTCGGTGAACGAAGGGGCGGGCTTTTCGCGCTTATGGTGAATTATCATATCAAGTGCAACGGAAGAGGGCAAAAAAGTAGTTCATATAAATCAACTG
>CANPZW010000013.1 GCA_947589385.1 uncultured Clostridia bacterium
GAAAGCGCACGGTCGATATAGGACTTTATCACGTCGATTCCTGCGTGTTCGGCAAATTCCATACATTCGCGGAGTTGTCCCTCGATAGAGGCTTCCGTTTGGTTGTCGCTCGAATAGCGGGCGTAAATCACGGCTTTCATTTGTCGTCATCCTCTGAAATAAGTTCGGTAATTTCACGAAGTTTTGCGGTCAGCAACTTCTTATCGGGCAGTTGCAACGTATAATCCGCCACCATGGCGGGGGAGAGTGAACGGCTCAACGCATATTCCACAACCGCGTCGTCTTTGGATGCGCAAAGGATAAGACCAACACTCGGATTTTCGTTTTCTTTCTTGACATCGCGGTCGAGTGCTTCCAAATAGAAGTTGAGTTGTCCCAAATGTTCGGGCTTGAATTTCCCGACTTTGAGTTCGACGGCAACGAGACAGGAAAGCGCACGGTTGAAAAAGAGCAAATCGATATAAAAATCGCTGTTTCCGACCTGAACCTTATATTCTTCCCCTACGAAGGAGAAATCCTTGCCGAACTCCAAAATAAATTGCTTTAAATTAGCTATAATTGACTTACGCAAATCCCTTTCCTTATAATCTTCGGGAACATCGAGAAATTCAAGGACATAAGTGTCCCGCAGACTGCCTATCGCAGGCGTTTGGGCAATCAGCTCCTTATGCTTTGCAGAAGAAATCATTGTCCGCTCAAACAGCATACTGTCGATTTGCCGTTCGAGTTCCCGCTTCCCGTATCCGTTGGCGATACAAAGTTTCAAATAAAATTCGCGCGCTTCGTCGGTCTTGCATCCTGCCATTATAAGCAAATTGTTCGACCAAGTAATTTCTCTCACCAGCGGTGAGAGTTTTTCATTGCCGCGGTAAGTTTCATAAAACTGCTTCATTCGCCAAATGTTTTGTGAGGACAGCCCGCTTGTGGAAGGGTATTTCTTTTGCAGAAAATCGGCAAACTCTTTTACCACGCCCTTGCCCCAACCTGCGGACTCCGTTTTCTCGCTGATATACTTGCCTATTTGCCAATACATCTCAATGAGTTCGGTGTTGACGGCTTTCATTGCGCGACATTTGGCGTTTTCTATGATTTGTATGACAGCTTCAAAATCATGTTCAAAATTGATAATCTCGTTAGCCATTTTGTTCCTCCATAAGATGTAAAAGCGTTTCTTTCAATTTGGCATTTGCGGGCGAGGACGGATCGAAGCACATTTCGATGAAGTCCTGCATTTGTTTGTTGTCTTTCCACACTTTGGCTTGGCAATCGTATAACTTCCCCTGCGGGCTATCTGTTCTTCCAAAGATATAGTCGAGAGATACGTCAAAAAAATCGGCGTATTTCATCAGGACTTGATAGGGCGGGAATGACTGTCCGACTTCATAACGGAAGATTGCCGTCTGTTGAAAGCCGAGCATGGAGGCAAGTTTGCCCTGTGAGAGTTTTATTCCCTCCCGTAGCTCCCTCATCCTTGTGGCAACAATCGTGGGTTTTACTTTCATAAACACCTCTAAATCAATAATCGTATTAAAGTATAGCACAAAAATAGATTATAAGCAAGTGGTTTAATATACATTTCGCGTAAAATGAGAGCAGTTTTAATATGTATAAGCGGAATTATATGCCTTGCAATTCTACTTGATAGCTGTTATAATAGAAATTGGAAAAATTTTGGAAAAAATTTTTTAATTGTGCTGTTTTTTGTCATATTTAGTATTGTATAATGTTCGCGGAGGCTGAAATGGGCATTTTTGATTGGATTTTCGGCGCGGACGACTCCGAAGAAAGCCAATTTGAAGATATGATACTGATGGACATGGACGACGAGGACGAGTAACTTTTGTTAAGGAGAAATTTATGCCGACGAATGATTTAAAGTTTTTTACGAACGAGCCTGAAAGAACGCTGTACGACAGGTTCAATAAAATATTAAAGACTAATACTCAATACTTTGATGTGATAGTCGGCTATTTTCGCACGAGCGGATTTTTCAGATTGTGTGCGGCTATGAAGGATATTGAAAAAATACGCATCCTTGTAGGTCTGAACGTTGACAAAACTACGGTTGAGCTTATCGAGCAGTCCGACACGGATACCATAGTCATGTCGCAAAAAGAGAGCAAGCAAAAGTACAGCGAGCAAATCGTAAGTGAATTTGAGGATTCCGAAGATAGTCGGGAAGTTGAGGACGGCGTTCGCTGTTTTGTTGAGTGGCTTAAATCCGGCAAACTTGAATTGCGCATGTACACCGAGCAGCCTATCCACGCCAAAGTTTACATAATGCGCAAAAATCCCGAATTGTGCGATTACTACGGTAGCGTAATAACGGGGTCAAGCAATTTCTCTTATAGCGGATTGGTTAATAATCTTGAATTTAACGTTGAATTAAAGGACAGTGCGGACGTACAGTTTGCGTTGAAATGTTTTGAGGAACTCTGGGCAAAGGCTGTTGACATCAGCCAAATAACGCAGGAAACCATTGAAGAAAAAACTTGGATAAAGGACAATATTACGCCTTACGAGCTTTATTTAAAGACGATATTTGAATATTTCGACGACGAAATCAACGCCGACCAAATCGCCTTTATAAATGATTTGTTCCCCGAAGGATTTATGAAGTTGCGCTATCAGAGCGAAGCGATAATTCAGGCAAGAAATATTCTCGAAAAATATAACGGCGTGTTTATTTCGGACGTCGTAGGTTTGGGAAAAACCTATATTTGCGCCTTGCTTGCAAAGAGTTTTAAAAACGCTCGGCATTTAATAATATGTCCTCCTGTCCTTGTAGAATATTGGCAGAGCGTCTTGGATGATTTTTATGTACATGCTGATGTCTGCTCGCTCGGCAAGCTCGACCATATTCTTGAAAATCTCGAAAAATTAGACAGATACGATTTTGTGTTTGTTGACGAAGCTCATAGATTCCGCAACGCCAAAACGGAAGGTTACGAAAAGCTCCATCAGATTTGTTACGGCAAAAAGGTTGTGCTTATTTCCGCAACGCCTATGAACAACTATGCCAGCGATATTGAAAATCAGATTTACCTGTTTCAATCCAAACATAACAGCAACATTATTCCCAATATCACTAATTTGGAAGGCTTTTTCTCTCGCCTGCGGACGAAGCTCAATGCTTACGAAAAAGGCACTCCGCAGTATTTCGCGCAGATGAGGAAGAACTCGGAAGAAATTAGGGACAGGCTGTTGCGCCACGTTATGGTGCGCAGAACGCGCGGAGAAATAAAAGAATATTATTCGGACGATCTGGAACAGCAGGGCTTATCTTTCCCCAAGCTCGGCAGCCCCGAAAAGGTCATTTACTCGTTTGACAAACAAATCGAAAGCGTATTTAACGAAACGGTCAATGCAATCAAGTCAATATCCTACGCCCGTTATCAGCCGATATTGTATTTAAAAGACAATAAAAAATATTCCACAATGGTTACGGCTCAAAAGAATATGGGCGGATTTATGAAATCTATTCTCGTAAAGCGTTTGGAGAGTAGCTTTTATGCGTTCCGCAAAACGCTGGGAAGATTTATCGAATCGCACAAGAAGTTTATTGAAATGTTCAAGGGCGGCGAAGTTTACGTCAGCAAAAAAGTTGACGTATATGACCTCCTCGACAACGACGACGATTATAAACTTATGCAGCTTGTTGAAAATAACAAGGTGCAGTATTTCAAGAGCGAAGATTTTAATGCGTTTTTCTTGCCGAGCATAGAAAAAGATATTGCTTTGTTGGAATACATATATGACCTTTGGGCAGGCGTTACTTCCGACCCGAAGATTGAAGAATTTATCCGCGAGCTGAAAGAAAAGCCGATTTTGCAGGGCAATAAAAAGATTATTTTTACCGAGTCAAAAGAAACAGCCAACTATATAGGCGAAAAATTAAAAGAAATTTACGGCGAGCGAGTCGTAGTCTTTTCGGGTGAAAGCTCCGAATATTTAAAACAGGAAATAGAAAACAGTTATAATCCCAAAAACAAATCGAAAGGACAGGACAAGTACGATATTCTTATAACGACGGACGTGCTTGCGGAAGGTATAAACCTGCACAGATCCAACGTCATTGTAAACTATGATTTGCCGTGGAATCCCACAAGGATTATGCAACGTGTCGGGCGTATAAACCGCGTAGGCACGGAGTTTGACCAAATTTATGTGTTTAACTTCTTCCCCACTTCGCAGGCAAATGCAGAATTGCCGCTTGAAAATAGGATTATGGAAAAGTTGCAAGCCTTCCACGATATTTTGGGCGAGGATTTTAAATATTTGTCCGACGACGAACAAGTATCTTGCCACAAGTTATACGAGTCTTTGACGGGGTCGCTTGACACCGAAGATGAAATCAATCCCGAACTTGCCTATCTTGCTTTGGTAAGAAAAATAAGGGATGAAGATACCGATTTGTTTGAAAAAATAAAAAAGCTGCCCCGCAAATGCAAGGCAGGAAAAAAGTCCGGGCGCGTTCCTGAAGCGGCAACTATTTCGTTTATCCGCAAGGGCAAGCTAAAAACGTTCTTCAAGGCAGAAGGCAATAACGTTACGGAGTTGACCTTCCTCGAAACAATGCAGTATTTGCAGTGCCCTCCCGAAGAAAGCGGAATTGCAATTGGCAAAGATTTTTACGACCAACTTGCAAATAACAAGGCGGCTTTCAACAACAAAATCATTGCAGAACAGCTTGAAACCACCGAGGGCAAGATTATCAGCGGCAACGATAAAAAAATTCTTACATATCTTAAAGCGTTGCTCTCTTGCAGAAAATTCACCGAAAATCAAGAGCTTATGATTGAAAAAATGAAGGTGCTTCTTGAAAACGGCGAGCTTCCGCAGGCACTTACCAAACAAATCGTAGCCGACATTAAAACGTCAAAATCGGAAAACGAAGTCGAGATTTATCATATTATTCTCGACGGTATTCCCGCCAAATATTTTGAAGGCAGAAAGGGCAAACAGTTCAACCGCAACGGTAAAAAGCAAGTTATTTTGTCTTGCTATATGGAGGGTTAAATGGAATACGCCAACTTACTTACGGAGTGCTTGCAAAGTCCTTTTAATATAGGCAACTATCGCAAGTTTATAGTCAATTTTCTAAACGGAACCACGCTCCGCGAAATTTCGGGTATGCGTTCCGCAGAGCTTTTTGCCGAATATAGTTTTTACGTCGAGGGCTTTGCGCTTGTAGGTGATTACGTTGACCCGAAAGGTAAGCGTGTCGGTATTTTTGCTGTAAAATTAAAACCCGGACGCGATATAGAAAAGGCGCGTAGCAAGCAAAGAAATTTTATCGCAAGATTGTTGGCAGATTATAATCTGGACGCGGCGTTGGCGGCGTTTTATCTGAACGAAGAAACAAAATGGCGGCTCTCTTTTGTGCGCCTCGATTACGAGTTTTTAAAGGGCAAAGTTGCAAAAAGCATTACGCCCGCAAAAAGATACTCCTATCTTGTTGGTAAGGACGAGCCTTGCCATACGGCGCAGGAAAGTCTTTTGCCTATCTTCGAGGCGGAAAATTTCCGCCCCACTATCGACAGCATAGAGCAGGCGTTCAGTATCGAAAAAGTTACAAAACAGTTCTTTGAAAAGTACAAAGAAAAATATCTGCAATTAAAGGAATACCTCGAAAATACTCCCTGTTTTGTAGAGGAAGCGAATATACGCAAATTCACAACCGAGCAATTTGCCAAAAAGCTGATGGGGCAAATCGTATTTATGTACTTTTTGCAAAAGAAGGGCTGGCTCGGCGTTAAGGCAATAAAGCAAACTATTACCGCAAGCGAATATAAAAAGCTGTTTTGGTATAGCGCAAAAACCCGCGAGTTTGCGCCGCGCCTATATACTCAAATAAACGACAATACATACAAACTTAATCAAGCTGTCTTAACGTCGCTTTCGGACGAAGAAGAAAAACTGATAGCTATGGCAATCAAAGGCGAACCGTGGGGAACAGGCTCTCGGACGTTTATGCGCGACCTCTTTAACTTCGCCATGAAAAAGAACGCTAACTTTTTTGACGATTTTCTTGAACCGCTCTTTTACGAAGGTATGAACAGGCAACGCGACGCGGACAACTATTTTCCTCATTTACATTGCAGAATACCCTTCCTCAACGGCGGGCTTTTTGAGGAATTGGGGCACTATGATTGGCGCAATAACGCTTTCAGAATACCCAACGAAATGTTCTCGAATATTGCCGAAAAGGGAGCGCGTGAAGCGGACGGAATCCTCGATATTTTCGACCGTTACAACTTCACAATGAACGAGGACGAGCCGCTTGAAAAAGAAGTCGCCGTCGATCCTGAAATGCTCGGCAAGATTTTTGAAAATCTGCTTGACGTAACCGACAGAAAATCAAAGGGGGCGTTCTATACCCCGCGCGAAATAGTCCACTATATGTGTCAAGAGAGTTTAACCAACTATCTTGTCAATACCGTCGGCACTCCTTATGAAGATACCAAAGATTTTGTGCTGTACGGCGAAATAATGAAAGATGAGGATTGCAGCCGCGAAGCAATATACGGCTTTTCGGTAATGCAACTGCCGGATAGTATTTACAAAAACCTTAAAGCCATTGACGACGCGCTTGCGGACGTCCGTATTGCCGACCCCGCCGTCGGTTCGGGTGCTTTCCCTATGGGTATGCTTTCCGAAATTGTTAAGCTCCGTAATATTATAACGGAATACATGGCGAGAGATTTAATCAAAAAACCCGAATTTGCTAATTGGAAACACGACCAAAAGGTCTTTTCTATGGTGAATATCGAAAGGTGGAAACTGCGTAATTATCAGAGAAACGCCTATAAGCTCAAACAAGAAACTATACGCAATTCCATATATGCCGTAGATATAGAGCCTTCGGCTGTTGATATTGCCAAACTGCGCTTGTGGCTGACCCTTGTCGTCGAGCAGGAAATAGACCCGAACGATTCCGAAAACGACAGCCCTCTCACCCTTCCCAACCTCGATTGCAATATTATGTGCGGCAACAGCCTTATTGACGAGTTTGAAGGCATAGATTTGAGCTTTGACAGCGTTTTGTTCGGTAACAACGGACAAGGAACGATTTGGGGCGGCGGCATAGATACCGATTTGGAACGCCTTTTTGTGGCTGAACACGATTATTTCTACGCCAACACACGCGATAAAAAGATTAAATATGCCGACGCCATAAGCGAAATTAAGGGCAGACTTATCAACCTTGCCTTTACTTCCGCAGATACTCAAAAAAGAGAGCGTTTTAACGAGGCGTTATCGTCGGCCTCCACTCCGTTCTTCTTGTGGAAGTTAAATTTTGCCAAAGTATTCAAAGATAAAGGCGGCTTCGATATAGTAATCGGCAACCCGCCGTATGTGGACTCTGAAACGATGACTCGTAATATGAAAGAAGCACGAGAAAACTATACTAAGTTATATAAGGTTGCAAAAGGCAATTGGGATTTATTCTTGTTATTTATTGAATTGGGAATTAAGCTGTTAAAGACGAATGGTATAAACTCCTTTATTTTACCAAATAAACTAATCGCTGCGAATTATGCAAAAGCGACACGAAAACTAATGTCTGAATATGACATTAAGGGAATCCGCGATTATTCTGACGTCAAGGTTTTCGATGCCGCCGCTGTATACCCTATTGTTTACATTTTAATTAAATCACATGAGCTGAATTTTTCTGTCATAGAAAAAATGCAATCAGTTGAGGAATGTTTATATAAAAGAACGATAGAACAGACATTATTTAGGAAATCAGCATCTTGGGATCAATTCCTTGTAAACGATGAAAATATTACTAAAATTTTATCAAAGATGGATAGTAATGTGCCATTAAGTGAATTTGCGACCGTAAAAGGAGCGGCGACAGTTGATGAGGCGTACACCATTAAGGACAATCTTTCCGAACAAGAATATAATGAAGAAAAGAACTTTAAGTTTATAAATACAGGAACAATCGACCAATATAAAACAACTTGGGCGACAGATAAAACCACATATATTAAAGGAACATATATCAGACCAACTTTCGATAAACATATTCTTAAAACACAACTCCCCACCCGATATGAGGAATCATGTAAAGAGAAAATCATAGTTGGGGGAATGTGCAAGGTTTTGGAATGCTATTATGACAAAGGAATGTGCTTGGCGGGGAAAAGCACGGTTATTATATTTGACTCATCTATGCCATTAGCTTGCCTATTGTCAATATTAAATAGTAAACTTATGAGTTTTTATTATCAAAACCATTTTTCTTCATTATCTTTGGCTGGAGGTTTTTATAGATTTGGCACACCACAAATTAAACTTCTGCCAATTCCGAACTTACCAGAAGATGTGATTAAACAGCTTGTAAAATTAGCATTTGAAGTAATCGAACAAATGAGTGGCAATAATGCTTGCAATAAGCAGATTGATGAAATCGACCATATAATTTATAGTTTATATGGCTTAACCCCTGAAGAAATCGCCCTCGTGGAAAATACGGTGAAGTAATTAAAAGGATTTTGTTATTATGAAGTTAAAGCAGATGATTGGACTCGGCAAATTGTATAAAATGTTCAAAGGCAAAGATTATGATTATGAAGCCTTAAAAAATAATGAGATTTTTCTTGCATACCCTTCTACTTTTAATGATCCTTTTGATTGTTTTATAAGTTTTTTAAAGGACGATTTTGAGCGAGAGTTTCTTAAGCTAAAACTTCCAAAAGAAAAATATTTGGAGATTCTTCAGAGTGTTAATCAGGTAACTTTTTCGTGGATGAGAATTTTAGAACATAATAAATGCTGTCAACATGTTAAACCATTTCCTTTTGTTTCAGCGTTGACAAGCCCGGAAACAGATAAACTTGAAAAAGAATGTTGGGATTTATATGACAAATATTATAAAGAACTTTCAAAGATAAGAAATCAGTATGGCATCGTTTGTTTTACTAAAAATGAACCGGCTAAAAATATGGTAATGTGGGCGCATTATGCAGACAATTATAAAGGCTTTTGCGCACAGTATGCTTTAAGTAATTCAAGTGATTTGTGTTCCAAACAAAGACGAGACGAATACACTTTTAACCTATTAAAACATATGGGCAAAGTTCATTATAGAGATGGTGCAGTAAAAATTGATTGTGAAAAGATATTAAAAATTCCACCTGCAAAATTAGCGACAAATCCTTACATAAAAAATTATATAAAGCGAATTTTGTTTACAAAGAATAAACAGTGGAATTATGAAAACGAATATAGATTGGTATTAAAAAAGAGTGATTTTAAAATAATAAATGAAACCAGCAATGGGTTTTCGATAAGATTTCCTTATGTTGAAAAAGTGTATATAGAGCGTGGTGAAAATAAATTATCATTAAAACATAATTCAATAGATGAAATTACTAAAGAACTTGAAGTCGATTGCGATTTTTTAGTGCCGTCAAATGAATGGATAACTTTAGAAACAGCAGAAACACATAAAAACAGCGATCCTCTCGGACTGAAAGAAGTGCAAATAGATTATACTAATATCCCATTTTAATGGAGAAAAAAATATGCCGTTATGGTTTGAATGGATACTTTCGATAACTTCTTTAATTGCTAACGTTATGGTAATAAGCGGTATAGCCGTTTATTTAAATAATCGACCAGCAAAACGAAAATTTCTGCTTACCAATATAGCCATTGACAATCCCGAACCTTGTACGGGGAATGAAATTTTAAGTAAACAAAAAATTAAAATATGGTTTTATAATAAGACAAACTCTCAATTCTATATAAATCGAATCAATTTATATGACATTGGAGCGATTGAGCATTTGCGTAATTTTAGGCATGAAGATGAGTTAAAAGATATTCATAATTATTCTTCTGTATATTATAGTGAAGATGGGCATAATAACCCCACTATAAATGTTTGCGTTAATCCTTGTTCGCCTTGTGTTATTGACGGCTATTTGCTACTTGACGAGGGAGAGCAATTACCTGAACAAATCACTCTTGTAGTAGTTACCGCTACAAAGAAAATATTTAAATATGATATTCATACAGTAGCGCAGCATGAGTTGACGTAACTGTTGTAGAAGCCATTGTTTAATTAACGATATTTGAGTTTATATAAAAATATGAGGGCGAAGTACGCCCTTGCCGCTATTTGGTGGCATTATGATGAGAAGTATGTCCTACTTCTCACTCGGCAAAAAGGGTTGCCGAGCTGCCTCGCACTTTTACAAGGTCAAGACGGATCTTATTGTTTTTTCGGTGTGTGAGGTTGGGCTTTATTGCTGTGCAATTTTTTAGAAAAAATTTTTTAATTTGCTGAAATTTTCAGTAATTTTTTTATCTAATTATATGAAGGGCATTGTTCCCCTCAAAGCAGGAATTATGAGATAATCTTAAATCAAAACTTTATAGAATGGTTGACCCCCATAGAGCAATTTGAAGTTGCTAAATACGGTTAAAGTCGGTGATTTGCAAATGGCAGTCAGCGGCTTTTTCGTTGTTTTTTTCAAGTCAATTACCGTTACTTTGAACGGTAAAATAAAAATATTTTAGGATATGAATAATGCAAATTAGACCGCCATAACAAGTAAAATCTACATACCGAATGAACGCCGATTACACACCGAAGTTACTAAACAGCTCACTGCAAGGGCGAACGAAACTTATGGAGCGAAGCGCAACTAAGTGTAGTGAGCTACACTTCCGCAGGAAGTTAGCGGTAATTCAGCATTTATCCAAATTTAAAACAGGAGGAAAAATTTATTTCATATTTAGTTTGTCATATGGAAAAGTACACTCGGCAGGAGGTCTCGCCCGTCGAGAGAGAAAACGAAAGAGACGAGAATTACGAAGCTACAAATCCACAAATAGATAGTAGCCGCACAAACCAAAACTACCACTTAAAACGCCCGCAGGGCAGTTATATCGAGATGATAAACGAGAGACTGTCCCAGCTAACTTTAAAACGCAAGTTGAGGTCTGACGCAGTCTATATGGATTCGTTTGTGTTAGGCTCGGACAGAGAGTTTTTCGGCTGTTTAACCGAGGGTCAACAAAAAGAATTTTTTTGGGACTGCTTGGACTTCTTCTCGGAAAAATACGGCTATGAAAATATTTTATCTGCCGTAGTCCACAAGGACGAAACAACCCCTCATCTTCACCTCAACATAGTGCCGATAGTCAACGGCAAGTTGTGTTCAAAGGACTTGTTCGACAGGCAGAAGCTCTCTCAGCTTCAAACGGAGTTCTATGAGAAGGTCGGCAAAAAATGGGGACTTCAACGCGGCAAGGAAGGAAGCACTGCAAAGCACCTCAACACAGCAGAGTTTAAGGCAAAGAAAATAATCGAGGATGCGGAGCAACAAGCGCAGGAATATCTAGACGGAGTACACTCCTCTATTGCCGAGGCGCAAAATCAGCCGTTGCCAAAAAAGAAAAAAGAGGTTGCGGAAGAAATAACTTCTCTGCGTAAAGACAACGCCGCATATAAGCAACAGCTTGAAATTAAGAATAGGGATTCAAAAGACCTATTCAATCTTGTGCAGGAACAGGAGCGAAAATTGCGGACTTCGGAGAAAGCGTACAGAATGGTAACCGACATAATAGAAACCTATCCCGACGAGTTTGAGGCACTCCTTTCAAAGGCGCGCCAAAAGAAAAATCCGCCTGCCTATTTTAACGGAAATCGCAAAGGCGGCGGTAACGCGAAGTAACAACTGAATAAGTTTATAAGGAGGTAAATTTATAAGATAATTTTAAATGTCGAGACGGAAAAAGAACACCACGGGAATACCCGATTTTGAAATCGATTCGCTTGCAAGAGCATTACTGCCCGCCATTCAACAATTATTTGAAACGGAAGAAGGCAAAAAGGAGTTTGCGGCTTGGCAAGCCGAACGGCAACAACGACAACTGAATAATAAAAATCAAAATAAAGAGTCCCATTGATTGCAAGGGATTAGCCTATTATAAATAGGGTCAAGGTTAGCCGTAGGTCCCATAAACGGCTGGCGGGCGGAACGCAATTGTTCCGCCCCGCCTATTTTTAATGATATAATATCATTATTGACATTTAAAAAAATATGTGTTAGAATTTCTATTGAACAATATTTTTTGAGGTTACTTATGAAATATTTACGACTTCATGTTGCATTTTCAGGAAATCTAAATAGCATTAACAACATGAAAAAAGCCTTACAAAGAATTGGGGAGGTGAATCCTTTCAATATAAAGCGTACCACCTTAAGAGTTAATTACATTAAAAAGGAAACACTTAGCGAAAAAGATTATTTTAATCGAGGCATACTTAATGTTAGAAAAGAGCTGAATAAAAATCTAGGAAAAAACGGAAAATACAAAAACAAAATGATCCGTCTATCCTCTAAAGTAAAAACATCTAATAAAGGAGAAGGATTTTGTTCTATATGCGTACCGCACGCGGAGTTTATTAAAATCATTAATGCAACATATACTTTACTATCTAAAGTAGACCCTGCCTTTTGTAAAAAACTTTTGGATATAGAAATTTTTGCAACATATAAACCTAAATCAATAATTAATAAAGTTTCTAATCAAACTGTTGCTCCGGTTCAAACTCATATTATAAATATGTCTGAGAGCACTTTATTCAATAAAAAACAGTATAAAGATTTAAAAGATGCGATAAGGAGGTAATTATGGCAAACTTTCCGAGTAAATGGTTTGATTTTTTAAACCAAAAGGAATTAAAGCGGCTAAGACGAGATATAAATAATACATTTTGGTTAAAAATTCAAATAGTCGTATCGTTGATTGTTGCGATTTTTCCTTTAATATTTAGTGATAACATTAAAGCACTAAGCATAGAATGTAAAGTTGTCTTATGTGTTGTGTTGAGTTTTATTATAGTTTTGGTATTTATTCTTCCTATAATTATAAAAAAACTAAAATTATTGAAATTTAATAATTATATAATTGATGGGAAAATTGCCACAAGCATTTTTGATGAGGAAATAGTTTATAATATTTTGGTAGCGAGTGAATTTTATGACATATACAATAGCACAATTACAAACAAATTATCTAATGAACTAAAAGAATTTTATAAAATAGAAACAAAATACTATATTAAAACTGCAATGGAAAAGTTAATTACATTTAGTTCTAATATGGTAAATATTATTGGTAACAAAAAAAATCAGATTCCGCCTGATAGAGTAAAAAATATTACAAATATGATTGATATAATTATATATAATATGGGTTTAACAGTTGAACAAGATATACTTGATAGCTATAATAATTTTAAACAAAATATTTAATCATTAAGTAAAATAGTTTGATTAAATCTATAAAGATGAATCTAAACAAGCGAGCTTGCATAAAATTTTAAGTTTTGCAAACTTGCTTGTTTTTTATAATAAATACTTGAAGAAAAAGTAAATCCGTAAGGAGTGCGTAAGCGCGACGGAATAGCGATTGTTGCGAAGCCAATCGCGTCACCATTACTTGCCAAAATAAAAAGTAAATCCGAACCATTCACTCGTTACAAGTAAACAATTCGGATTATACTCTTTTGGTGCAGCTTCAGGGACTCGAACCCTGGGCCCGCTGATTAAGAGTCAGCTGCTCTACCAACTGAGCTAAAGCTGCTTATATTTAAACGATTTTTAATCGTTGCTTTAAGATTCAGGTGGTTCTATGCGGCGCATATTCCACCTTTTACGGTGGACTTTTCTTGCAAAAAATACGCACCGTCCACCTGATACGTATTTGCATTTTATGGTGGTCCATCCGAGACTCGAACCCGGGACACCTTGATTAAAAGTCAAGTGCTCTGCCGACTGAGCTAATGGGCCGAATTGGCTGGGGTAGCTGGATTTGAACCAACGAATGCGGGAATCAAAATCCCGTGCCTTACCGCTTGGCGATACCCCAACGCTTCCCCGCACGAGCGGAAAAGATAAGTGGGGCGGGCGACAAGTTTCGAACTTGCTGCCTCCAGAGCCACAATCTGGCGCTCTACCGATTGAGCTACGCCCGCCATACTTTGGTGCGCCTGGAGAGATTCGAACCCCCGACACACGGCTTAGAAGGCCGTTGCTCTATCCTACTGAGCTACAAGCGCATAACAGCATTTGATTGCGCGCATCAGCCTAAAAAGCATTTGGAGCGGGTGATGGGAATCGGACCCACGCAACCAGCTTGGAAGGCTAGTGTTCTACCATTGAACTACACCCGCATTGTTTGTTTGCCTACAAACGCACGAGCGGTTTGCACAACTCAATGCTAAAAGATTATATCAAATCAAAAAAATACTGTCAACTTATTTTAAAAGATTTTAAGATAAATTTGAAAAAATCAAAATAAGGTTTTCCGCAAAGAAAAGGGGCGCGTTTTTATTTTCGCGCGCCCTTTTTTAATGTTTGGATTTATTTTTTTGAGTCGTCGATTTCCATATCGTCTTTTACTTCCCGTTTTGGTTTGGCGGGAATTTTTTTGCCCGATGAGCTGACCCAAGTTATGTATCCTGCGGCAATCAGCGCAAGCACTATTACGACAAGCACAAGCACGACCGTGCGTATGTAGTCGTCGTGACTTTCGTTCGGGTCGGGCAAAACGTTGGCGCCGCCTTCGTTCACGTCGGGATATTCCAGGTTGAGAAATTCTTTCGCCACATAGCCCTGTACCGCCCTGCCGTCCTCGGTTATTTTTTCTATCAGATAGAAGTCGTGGGCAAGCTTGTTTGTCGAATCGGCGGTAACCAATGCCAGCACTTCGAAATCGTCGGAGGGAGAAAGCTGAAAAATCCTTGAAGGACCTGTCATAAAGGGAAGGGAATATGCCCATTCGGGGGCGTTTATAGTCGCCGTCGCGTTTTCTATCGGCGTTGCTTCCAGCTTTATTATCTTTGCGTAGCCCGAGCGGTTCATGATATAGGTTTTGGTATCTATGGCGACCACGCCTGTGTTTTCGCCCGTTTCGCAGAGCAGAAGGGCTTGTCCTTTAAGGTCGGTGCGAGTGTTCTGTCGGGGAGATGTTACGGGATAGTATTCCGAATCCTTTTCCAGACGGTCGAGGTTAAATTCCGTCATATTGCTGCCTTCCGTCAAAGCGACCAGCCACAAGTCCGTAGAAAAGCCGTTAAGCTGCGAATACGCGCCCGCCGCGCTGATTTTCGTAAGACTTTGGAAGTTTGAATAGATAAGGGAAACTTCCGAGGCGTCTTTTCCGCTTAGAGTATAGAGTTTGTTCCCGCCCATTACATATAAATTATTGCCGTATTGCTTTATGCGGGAATAATCCCGAAGCTCCACGGTAAGCTCCTCAGGGAAACTTGCGCCCCTGTCCGTCATGGTAAGCACGCCGCTTTTGGTGTTGTAAAAATACTGATAATCGCCGACTATGATGTCCTCTTTAAAATCGGGCATTTTAAAGTCGGCTTCTTTACATTCGGGGAGAGAATAGACGGTGCCGTCTTTTTCCGAATAATAATATACTCCCTCAAAGAAGTGAATGGCGGAGACTTCCGATTTAGCTTCGTAAGTTTCGGCGATTTCGTTTTCAAGCACCGTCAGTGTATTTCCCTCTGCAAAGGCGTAGGAATTTTCGCCCACGGCATAGTCCGAAAGCCGTTCAAATTCCAGATTTTCACTGAGGATTTCGGGATAGTCGGCAATTTTATCCTGCTTCGCCGCAAACGCCGTTTGCGGCGCGGCGATTACCGATGCCGCAATACACAATGAAATTGTCAACATACAAATTTTTTTCATCATAAAAATTATAGCACACCTTCGTTTTATTTGTAAACCGTTTGATAAGGGTTAAAAATTCAAATTGTTACAGCAAAGTTTCAAAAAAATTTATTAAAAACCCCATATTTATTTTCAAAGTTTCCGTTTGGTGTCAAGTTTGGCGGTTATAATGTAAATACAAAAACCAAACAAACGTTTAAATATTCGGGACAACACATGAAAAGTAAACGGCTTTTGCGCTTTTATTACAGTGCCGACGGCTTGGACGAAGCGCTTGACAGATTGATTTTGACCTGCGCCTTGAAGTCGGCGGAAGGAGAGGGTAGCGGGGCGCATTATGCCGACAGAATCCTTAAAATAATAGAGGCGAAAGACAGACTTTCGGAGTTGTGGAATTATCTCGACTTCGTGATAAACGGGTTGAAAATCCGCGACAGGGAAGTTTTAAGGAATTATGCGGCGATGAGAACGGGCATAAAGCTTTTGCCCGAAGCGGAGCAACGTGGGGTAAAGCGGGCGGTTATCAAATTTACGCGGCATTTCAGGCGCGGGGAGCAATTCACCGAGGGGATAAGGCTAGTAAACGAATACTACTGCCTGTTTTGAGGAAAGAGGGGGTACGTCATTTGTTTTTCAGCCCTTTGCGCTTGCCCGTGAACACAAGAATAACTACTGCCGAGGCGGCGACGACGGTAATCAAAATGGCGGTGACCAGTTTCGCGTTTCCATCCTGCGGCTCTGCGGCGTCGGTAGAAAATGTAGGCTGCGCGGGAATTTCGTTCAATGGATAATCGTCGTTCGCGCCCGGGATATACCCAAATTCTCCGTTGTACAGCACGTAGGAATACGCCGCCGCACCTCTGTAATAAACGCCGTAATACGCCGCCGTGACGGAAATCTGCAAGCCGGACAAAGAGCCGTCCTGCGGCACGTCCGCCCTTATTACGGCGGTCACGGGGTAATTGAGATACACGTTTTCGGGCGGGACGGTTACGGGCGTGAGCCCCGATTTCAGGCAGTAGCCCGTGATTTCCGAGTAAAAGCCGTCGTTCTGCGCGTACCGCGCCAGATACCATTCGCCGTGTTCGACAAGAATTTCCACGCAATAGGTATATGGAACGGCAAAAAGAGCGGTAGCCGTATCCATTTTTTCGCAAAGATAGACGTTGCGCGTGTCCGCGCGTGCGTATTGCCTGCCGTCCGCGGCACGGGCGGTTTTTACGGGGAACGCCGTAGCCGAAATTATAAAAATTACAATAAGGCATAGCGCTGCCCGCAATACTTTCATACCTACCGATTATATACGTTCACACCTGTAATATTTTAAGGAGTTTTGTCTTATTAAGTCTTATGCAAAGGGAAGAAATTCTTAAAAGAATAGCCGAGATAGAAGAGGAACAGAAAAAACGGCGGGAGAGCAACCTTCTGCTGTACTACAACACGGGCAAAAAAAAGCATAAAAAACAGCTTGCCTTCCATAAATGCAAAAAGCGCAACCGTTGGGTGTTCGGCGGCAACCGTTCGGGGAAAACCGAGTGCGGGGCGGTGGAATGTCTGTGGCTTCTCCGCGGCTGTCATCCCTACCGCAAAAACAGGCGGGACGTGTTCGGATGGTGCGTATCTTTGTCGCAACAGGTCCAGCGGGATGTGGCGCAGGCAAAAATTCTGCATTACCTGCCCAAAAGCTGGATAGCGGATATAGTTATGCTTTCCGGACGTAAGGACAGCCCTGCGGGCGGCGTCATAGACCAGATAAAAATCAAGAACGTATTCGGGGGAATTTCCACGCTGGGCTTCAAAAGCTGCGACCAGGGGCGGGAAAAATTTCAGGGTTCGAGTTTGGATTTCGTATGGTTCGACGAAGAGCCGCCGCGAGACATATACGAGGAATGTGTAATGCGCGTCATGGACAAGCGGGGGGATATCTTCGGCACGATGACGCCTTTGAAGGGCAAGACGTTCGTCTATAACGAAATCTACCTGAATGTTCGCAAAAATCCCGAAATATGGCACGAATTTATGACCTGGGACGACAACCCCTTTCTTTCGGGAAAGGAGATTGCGCTTTTGGAAACTGCTATGGACGGCAGCGCGCTGGATTCCCGCAGATACGGCAGGTTTTCCGAGGGGAAGGGGCTTGTCTATCCCGAATTTGACGAAAGCGTGCACGTTATAAAGCCGTTTAAAGTTCCCGAAGAATGGCAGGACGCGATTTCAATCGACCCGGGGCTGAATAACCCGCTTTCGGCGCATTGGTATTGCGTGGATTGGGACGGCAACGTATATGTGGTGGCAGAGCATTTTGCAAGCGGACGGGACATAGATTTTCACGCGCAGGCGATTTTGGAAATAAGCCGCAAATTGGGCTGGAAAACGGACAGGCACGGGCGGGTCGGAGCGCTTATAGACAGCGCGGCAAACCAAAGGACGCTGGCTTCGGCGAAGTCGGTTTCCGAACTTTTTTCGGAGCGCGGGATTCTTGTCAATCCCAACGTCAACAAGGATGTATTTGCGGGTATATCACGCGTAAAAGCCTTCTTAAAGCGGGACAACGGCGAGGGGAACCTGTATATCTTTTCAAACTGCGTGAACATGATAGAAGAGTTTAAAGGTTATTTTTGGGCGGGCGGCGACGTACCCGTAAAGCGCGACGACCACTGCATGGACGAGCTGAGATATTATATCATGACCCGCCCCCGCGCCCCGGAAAAGAGGGAAGCCGTATCCGACGTGGGCAGGGACAAGCTTAAACGCATAAAGCGTATGCGCCGCCCCATTACGGGGGAGTAAAAACGCAATACGTATGCGATTAAAGGTAAATTATCGGTAACGGGAGGTGGCAATATTTCTGATGAGGACAGCGTAAAGCGGGCGCTTATAAAGTGCGCCACGGGGCTTTCGGCAAGCGAAACGGTGGAGGAGTTCTCCGTCGAAAACGGCGAGCTGAAACTTGTGAAGAAGAAAATCACGAGAAGGGAAATTCCGCCCGACATAAAGGCGGTAAAACTGCTTTTGGACGGCAGAGAGGAACTTTCGGACGAAGAGCTCGAAGCCGAGAAGCAAAAACTTATGGATATGTTAAAGGAGGAATAATGGAACAAAAAACAAACGAAGAAGAACAAAAGACGGCGGAAGAATTGCTTTGCCGAGAGGTGCTGGACGACTTTACGGAAAGGCAGCGCAGGCGCAAAAAGCTGGAACGGCAGTGGGAACTTAACCTGAAATTCGTGCAGGGCAACCAATATTGCCGCATAACGGAAGGCGGGGATATCGCGCCGACCGACAGGCTTTACGAATGGGAGCAAAGGCGGGTTTTCAACCATATAGCGCCCGTGATAGACACGCGGCTTTCCAAGCTTTCGCGCATACGCCCCGCGCTTGCGGTGCGCCCCGCTTCGGATGAGGAAAACGACAGGCAGGCTTCCGAACTCGCTTCCGCAATCCTTTCCGCGGTGCAGGAGGAAAGCGACCTCGACGGCGTTATATCTTCCGCCACCATGTGGTCGGAAATATGCGGTACGTCCTTTTATAAAACGGTCTGGGATTCGGCGGGCGGCAAAAAACTCGGCGAAACGGAAAGCGGCGCAAGCGTGAACGAGGGCGGCGTAAGCGTCGCGGCGGTGTCGCCTTTCGAAATCTACCCTTTCTGCCAGGACGAGGAAAGCCTTGAAATGCAGCCCAGCATAATTCATGCGAAGCTATTGCCCGTGTCGGAAATTTACACTATGTACGGCGTAAAGCTTGCGGGCAGGGAGCTTCCGGCGTCCGCCCCGTCGCGTTTCGAATCGGGCGACAGGCAGGAGGGATTCGAGCTGGTTTTGGAAAGGTATGAAAAACCCACGGTTGACCTCCCCGAAGGCAGGCTTACCGTAACGGCAGGCGAAAGGCTTCTTTACGACGGCGTTCTGCCGTACGTAAACTGCGAAAACGGCACTCGCGGATATCCCTTTGTAAAGCAGGTTTCCGTGCCCGTGGCGGGCAGTTTTTTCGGCGCGAGCGTTGTGGAAAGGCTTATACCCGTCCAGCGCGCGTACAACGCCGTCAAAAACCGAAAGCACGAATATCTCAACCGCATTTCGATGGGCACGGTGGCGGTGGAGGACGGCTCGGTCGATGTTGACGAACTCGCCGACGACGGGCTTGCGCCCGGCAAGGTAATCGTCTATCGGCAGGGCGGAAATCCTCCCGAAATGCTCACATTGGGCAGCGTTCCCGACGAATTTTGGAAAGAGGAAAACAGTCTTCTGACCGAATTTTCGAAAATTTCGGGCACGGGCGATATTTCGGAGAACGCGGACAGCTTCGCGGGGATAACTTCTGCAACGGGGCTTCAACTGATTATAGAGCAGGACGACGCCCGTCTTAACGTAGCCTATCAAAGCTTAAAGCGCGCCGTAAGGAGCATAGGGCGGCAGATACTGCGTCTTTACAGGCAATTCGCAACGGACGTACGCCTTTTAAGGCTTGCGCAGAAGGACGGCAAGGTTAAGGTCTATTGTTTCAAGGGCAGCGATATTTCGGGCGAGGACGTGATTTTGGAGGCGGACACCGACCTTAATCTTTCGCCCGCGCAGAGGCGTTCGGTTATATTCGACCTGTTGGACAAGGGGCTTTTTTCGGACGCGGACGGAAAAACCCCACAGGCTGCGAAAAAGAAACTTTTGGAGCTTTTGGGCTACGCGTCGCTTGCCGACCTTATTCCCGCCGAAGAAAAGGGCGGCGCAAAAAAAACCGAGAATGAAGAATATGAAGATAAGGAGAAAAGAAATTGACTGACGAAAACGCGGTACATACCGAGGATTTTGATAAAAGCAGCCCCGATACGGCTGCGGCGCTTAACGCGCCGGATAGGGAGAACCTTGACGAAGGAGTTTGCGTTGCGGCGGAAACCGCGGAAGCGGAAAAAGAAGAAAGTAAAGCCGCGCCTGCAACGGGCAAATTCAAAAGCGTCGAAGCCCTGATGTCGGCGTACCTCAATCTGGAAGCGGAGTTCACCCGGCGCAGCCAGAAACTTAAAGAGCTTGAAGAGAACAAGGCGTGCGAGGCGCCCTCTGTTAAGCGCATTACGGGGGAGGAGCTTCTGAACGCGGCGCTGGCGGATGAAAACGTCAGGAACGCCGTGGTGGGCGATTATCTCAAAACGGTAATCGCGGGCAAAAGCGTACCCCTGATTGTCGGCGGCGTGGCTTGCGCCGCACCCGCGTGCGAACCCAAATCCGTAAAGGAAGCGGGCGCGCTCGTAAAACAATTTTTAAAAAAATAAAGGAGAATTTTATAATTGATTACCATTGAAAACGCAGATAAAGCATTGAAAGAATATTACCTTCAAGCCGTAACGGCACAGCTCAACGACAACATTTCCCCTTTCTTTTCGGCAATAGAAAAGACGGCGGAAAATGTGACAGGCAAGGACGTCAGCATTGCGGTTATCCGCAACAGCATAGACAGCGTGAATGCCTGCGCCGAGGACGCGGACCTGCCCGAACCCCACAAAAACAGATACCTTAAAATTAGCGTGCCTTTGAAAAACATCTACGGCACAATACAAATCAGCGATAAGGCGCTGCGCGCCTCCCGCGACAGCTCGGGCGCTTTCGTAAACCTTGTGAACGCAGAAATGGACGGACTTGTCTCTGGCGCAAAGTATAATTTCCAGCGTATGCTCTACGGCGACGGCACGGCGAAAATCTGCACCGTATCCTCAGTCGTCGCAGAATCGGACAGCAAGAAATTCAACGTTGACGACGTTTCCAATCTCACCAAGGGCATGCTGGTTGACCTTATCCGCGCGGACGGCACGAAAGTGGAAAGAATCACCATAACCGACATCAGCGAGAAAGTCATTACTTTGAGCACCGCCATTACGGGCAATGTCGTAAACGCGGTAATCGCCAAGGCGGGGGCTTATAAAAACGAACTCACGGGTCTTGCCGCAATTTTCGGCGAAGGCGATTTGTACGGCTACGACAGGGCGGAAGAGCCTTATTTCAAGCCCTATTCCGCAACGGCGGAGTCGGCGGGCTTTACCGAAGAAAGCATGACGGACGTGCTCGACTATATGGAGCAGAATTTCAACAGCAAGATAAATATGATTCTCTGCTCGTTCGCCACCCGTAAAAAAATCGCCGCGTTCGTTGCTGCCCGCAAGCTGGTTGCGAACACTATCGACGCGCCTACTGGCTTCGGAGTGGTTACCGTAAACGGAATACCCGTATATGCCGACAGATTCTGCCCCGACAACACGGTATATTTCGTGAACACGGACGACTTCGTATTAAGCCAGCTCTGCGATTGGGAGTGGTTGGAGGACGAGGACGGCAAAATTTTAAAGCAGGTTCCCGGCAAGGCGGCGTACAGCGCGACCCTCGTCAAATATGCCGAGCTCATCTGCAAGAAACCCTGCGGACAGGCAGTTCTGACCATTAGCTGAGGCGGATATGTCGATTAAAGACGTTATGGTAAGCGCTTTGAGGCGCATAGGTAGAGAGGAGCTTGCCGCCGACGTCGAGGACGGCGGCGCTCCCGTCGGAGAGGGCGGCGAGGTGGTAAAAACCCTGCTGTACTGCATAAACGCAACCGAGGATGAGCTCGCAAGGCATTATCTGCCGCTTAAAGCGTCGGAAATCCTGCGTTCCGCCGACAATAAATTCGCATATACGCTTTTTTCGCACACGCCCGTTAAAATTCTGAATGTGAAAGCGGGCGGCAGAGAAATTCCTTTTACGCTTTCCCCCGATTTTTTTACGGCGGACGCGGCGGAGGCGGAGGTGGAATACCTCTATGCCCCCGCTAAAAAGGAATTGGAGGACGAAAGCGAGTTCGGCGAGCTTGCGGACGGAAATCTGACCGCGCTCGGCGCGGCGGCGGAGTACTGCCTTATATGCGGTGAAACCGCTATGGCGGAGGTATGGGAAACGCGCTACCGCGCGGCGATAGACAGGGCACGGCGGGAAAGACGTTCCCCCGTATATGTGCCCCCGAGGAGGTGGGTATAGTTGGCTTTGAAATATCCCAAATGCGCAAGTGCGCAGGTTGACCTGCTTGCAGGCAAAGACGTTTTCCCCGTGGGCTGCGTTTTAAAGGACGGAAAGCTTTCGCCCGCATTCAACGCCGTGGATACCTTTCATGCGACGGTAAAAAAGTTGGTATGTCTCAGACAGTCGAACTCCGCAAGCGGCTCGCTTGCATATTCCAGCGACGGCAAGGTTTATCGCGGGGATAATCTTGACGCTACCGTACTTACGCAGATAGAGACCATGACCGCTTCTTTGCCATTTTTCATAGAGCAGAAGAGCGGTACAAGCAACGACCTTGTGCTTCTCGGAAACACGAACTACGTGCGTATGCGCAACGGTGGATATTACAAGGGCGAACTTGCCTCGTCGTTGCGCTGCGGGACTATAAGGTGCGGCAGATTGTTCGGAATAGACAGAAGCAACGCCTATCTTTTCAAGTGGTCGGGACCGGGGGGATACACCGATTGGGAATCAGGCATTTCGGGCGCGGGGCAAGCCTATCTCGAAGAATACGGCGGACAGTCGTGGGAAATTTTCAGCCTCGACGACGAGCTTGTCATCCTGCGCGAATACGGTATAACGCGTATTTCCGCCGCGGGCGACCCCGAAAACTTCCGTCTTGACGGGGATACCATACCCATTCCCAGCTTTTACAGAAAGACCGCCGCGCTTGCCGGCGACGGGCTGTATTTTTGTGCGGACGGCGGGCTGTACCGCTACAAGGGCGGCAAAGTCAGCAAGATGGAGGGACTTGTGACGGACGACGCCGCCACGCCCATGCTTTCGGCTTCGTATGGGGGCAGATACTATCTTGCGGCAGGCATTTCTTCAAGGCTTTCGAGGAGGGTGGTTTATATCTACGACACGGTTGACAAGACTTACCAGGTAGTGGATATTCCCGCTATATGTCTGTCCTCGGACAACCGCTCGATGATAGGCTTTGCCGCGGATACTGCATACCGCATACAAAATACGGGGGAATACTCCTTTTCCTGTGGGGAATTTGATTTCGGCTCACATTCGAGAAAACTTCTTACGTCGCTTGAAGCCGACTGTGACGAGGGCGTGGAAGTAAGCATATCCAACGGCAGATTCACGCGCACAGTCACTGCTGGCGGAAAGACGAGGCTTAACATGCGCGGCGTAAGTTTTTCGGTGACGGTGAGCGGCTCGGGCGAGGTGCGCTCGCTGAAACTGAACGCGGAGGTGCGCAAATGACTTTCGATATTGTAACCTTTTCGCAGGAACAGCTCGACGCCCTTTCAAACGTGCAGATGCAGCTTCTGCGCACGGCGCAAAAGAACAAGAACAAGCTCCAACACGATATGGAGAATGATTTGGCTCTGTTCAAAAAGTTGCTTCTCACAAACGGTATGTACAATTCCACGTTGTACTCGCAAAAGGAAGCGGCGTTGCTCGCGGAATTCAACTATCAGGTCGAGATACTCAAAGAACAGCTTTTGTACGCGCTGTCGATAAACGAACCATTTCCCGACCAGGAAGCCGACCAGGAAAAAGTGGGGTATATCGTCGATTATTCGCTGTCCTATACGGAGCGCTATGCGATTGTGCGGGAGTATTATCTTGCGCTCGACGCAGCGACGAGAATGAATTTATACACCAACGACGACGTAGCAAAGCGCTATCTCGGCAATTACTACACAACCCTTTACAACGTGCTATACACTTACAGCCAATAGCCGCGGATTTTCGGGCGGGTAAACCGTTTTCTAAGCGAAACCCTAAGGAGGGAGCGGGGGCTTTCGATTTAATTAAAGGCAGTTTAAGGGTTTAAACTTTACGGAACATGGGCTCGGCGGCGGGGCGGCGGCGGAATTTTCCGCCGCCGCCTTTTTTTACTTTACAAGCCGCACGGTATTTGATATAATCCGTAGTATGAAAATCGCAGACGGTTGGCAGGATTATAAAATTTTAGCCACTTCGGACGGAATGAAGCTGGAAAATTGGAAGGGCGTTATACTTCTCCGCCCCGACCCGCAGGTTATCTGGAAGGGTCGCGATTTGTACGCCTGCGAAAATTTGAACGCCGTCTATCACAGAAGCGAAAAAGGGGGCGGCGCGTGGGAGATAAAAAAGCCCTTTCCCGCAGAATGGACGGTGAGCTACCGCGATTTGACTTTCAAGGTCAAACCCACAGGCTTCAAGCATACGGGGCTTTTCCCCGAACAGGCGGTCAACTGGGACGAATGCAGGCGGCTTATAGGGCTTGCAAAACGCAAAATTCCAGACCGAGAAATAAAAATTTTAAATCTTTTCGCATATACGGGCGCGGCGTCGGTCGCCTGCGCGAAGGCGGGCGCGACCGTCACGCATGTTGACGCCGCCAAGGGCATGGTGGAGCGCGCGGGCGAAAACGCGCGGCTTTCGGGCGCGGACGGCGGGATACGCTACATAATCGACGACTGTATGAAGTTCGTCGCGCGCGAAATCCGCCGCGGCAACTGTTACGACGGAATAATTATGGACCCGCCCAGCTACGGGCGCGGTCCGAGCGGCGAGATGTGGAAGATAGAGCGGAATCTGTTCGATTTCGTAACGCAGTGCGCGGGGCTGCTTGCCCCCGAACCGCTGTTTTTTCTTATCAACAGCTACACGACGGGGCTTCAACCCGCCGTGCTGAAAAATATACTTACGTTGGCGCTTAAAGGTTTCAAAGGCGTTTCGGACGCCTACGAGATAGGCATAGCCACGGAAGAGGGCATACCTTTGCCGTGCGGCGCAAGCGGATTTTTCACGGGTGAGAACTATGCAGGATAACGAACTGAACATTTTATTCGAGGACAACCATCTGATAGTTGTCATGAAGCCGCAGATGATTGCTTGCTGTCCCGACGAAAGCGGCGACGACAACCTTTTCGACTGCGTGAAAAGGTATATAAAGACGGCGTACGGCAAGCCGGGCAACGTTTATCTGGGGCTTGTGCACAGGCTGGACCGCCCCACGGGCGGCGTTATGGTGTTTGCCAAAACCTCGAAGGCGGCGGCAAGGCTTTCCGAACAGATGAAAAACGGCGGCTTCGAAAAAAGATATTTCGCCGTGCTCTGCGGTATTCCCGGGCGCGACCGCGCCACGCTTGTAAATTATCTGCGCAAAAATTCCGTGAATAATACCGTTTACGTCTGCACCGAAAGCGAAGAAGGCGCAAAGTTCGCCTCTCTCGAATACGAGATAAAGGAAAAATGCGGCGGACTTTCGCTTGCGGAGATAATTCTGCATACGGGCAGAACCCATCAGATACGCGTGCAGACGGCGGCTATAAATTGCCCCGTTTACGGCGATATGCGCTACGGCGGCGAAAGGGCGATAAAGGGCAAACTTGCACTTTGGGCATATTCTTTGCGGTTTACCCACCCCGTCACGGGAGACGCGCTGCGTTTTATTGTCGAACCGCCCGCAGAAGAAACGCCGTGGAACAGGTTTAAAGTCGAAATTCAGCCTTAAAACGCCCCTAATTTAATAATTTTGGCGTTTCGGCGGGAAAATTCATTGACAAATCGCTTTTTATTATAGTAATATAATTCAGTGTTAATTCGGCGTTTGGCTCGCGCGCGCCTTTAAGGCGGGCGGGACTTGCGCTTTTACATAAAAAATCCAACTTTTAAGTGAGAAAGTTATGAAGTCTGTAAAAATCAAACTCTGTTTAATCATTGCTCTTGCGTTTACGTTTATCGCTTCGGCGGGCGCGTTTATAGGCAGAATTACGGCAAAAGCGAACAGATACGTCACTTTGAGCGGCACGAGTATTTTCTATACCGCGGGCAGCGCCGAAATTTGGGCGCACAGGGTGGAACATAAAATTCCCGACGAAACGGCGGGAGAGGTAGATGACCCCTATTATTACACGATGTTCACCTTCGAAACGGACGACGACGCCGTAAGTTACAGGCGCAATCTTGCATATTCCTGGTTCTACAACGAAAAGGACAGGGATGACTCCGATACCGACAACGTCGGCGGAAGCGGCGAAGAAGGCGAGGATACCCCTCACGTCGCGCCCGAAATTTCCTGCGCAAAGGGCTATTTCCATATGGAGATAGGCTTCGAGGAGGTAAATTTCGAAAAATTCGTAATTACTTTCGAAACCCAGCAGTTCGGCATGACCGAGGATAAAAAGACGGTCAATTATATCATATTCGTTCCCGCAGAGGGCGGCGTTAAGGCGGTAATAACCGCCGAAAAAGAAAGGGCGGAAGCTAAGGCGGAGGATATAGACGTATCCGAAAGCGCGCTTCTCGGCACGGACCATATAACTATTGCGCTTTCGGGCGGCGAAAACGGCGTTTATGACGTAGATATAACCAATGCAGAGGGCTTCGGCGCGGAAGATAGCGGCGCAAACGCCGTGCAGAAAGGCACGTTCGAAAACGTCGGCAAAATGTACGCGAAGTACGTTTCTTCAACCACAAATCCCGTAATTCCCCTTTCTTTCAAGGCGGACATGCCCGAAAAGGCGGATACGGACAGAACGGAAGTTCGGGCGCGCATGGCGATATACGAAATGAACGGACAGAGCTTTGCGCTTAACCGCAACTCCGAAGGCGCAACGATACAGAACCCCAGCCGCGACATAAACGAGGTTGACGACGGCGAGGGCAAGGTGCACTATACGGGCGGTCAGGTAAACGACACTACGCCCCCCGTGCTTTGCCTTGACAAAGGGTTAAGATACATTGCCGAGGGCAGCGAAATAAGTTTTGCCTACACCGCGGTAGATGTCCTCACCCAATCTCCCAGCCTCGAAACGGGTTATTTCCTTCTCACCAAGGAACAGGCTGCCGACGCGGAATTTAACGCAAACGACTACACTGCGGATAAGCTTTTCAGAATCGTTAAGGATTCGGACGACCAGTACGTTAATCCCCACGCGAACCATTACGTCCCCCAAGAGGGCGATTATAAAGCGGAAAGCTTCGAAAAGGGCTTTGCTCCCGACGCCGCAATAAAAATATATCTCAAAATAACAGACACTGCTTCCACTGGCGGACAGTCAACATATATAATGCTCGACTGGTTTGTTGACGAAAACTACGTAATAACCGTAAACAATAATAATTATATCGCCGTGGCAAACGATACCGAGGGCGCGCACTACAATACGGAATCCGCGGATTGGGATACGCTTGTTGAGGAATACCAGGCGGAAGTGACGAAAGCCGCCGAGGATTTGCGCGCGGGCAAGGACGACTTCTATCTTCCCTCGCTTGAAAAGCTTGTTTCTGACAATGCCACCGCCTATGCGGACATGACATATTCCATATATTTTATGGTAAACGGCACTAAATCGTCCTCGACGGGCAACAGCGCTTCTTCGCTTTCGATTGACCTTACCGCCGCAGGCGACTATCTGTTTACCGTATATGCGTCCGATTCGGCGTCCAACAAAATGTGGTATCTGAAAGAATCCGAAACGCAGGACGGCGAGCCCGAGGTGGTTGAATTCGAAACGGGCGACATCTGGACGATTTACGACGACGAGGACCTTCATTCCAAACTCCCGTGGTTCACTTTCTCGGCGGGCATTGCGGATATTTCGGTCGAGGACCCCGGCGAACAGGACACGGCTTACGTAGGCACTTCCTACACGGGCAAGGCTTTTGAAATAAACGGCGTTTCCACAAGCGCGGCATATACTCTGTACATCTTCAACAACGACCTGTATAAGGAGAGGAACGGCGAAGTGCTGACCTACTCGCAGTTTATGGAACGCAAACAGGAGTTGTTCGAGGGCGAAGGCAGGATATATTTCACAAACATAGCCGCAGTTGCCGACCTCGACGAGGACAGCGAGGAATACGAGGAGTTTGCAAAGTACAGCTGGAACGCTTCGGCGCGTTCGTTCGTGCCGCAGGATGAAAACTCTTTCTACCTTATCAAGTGCGAAGTTACAAGCACGCAGTTCCCCACAATCGAGCCCGTAAAGGCGTATATGGGAATAGCCGCTTCGGTTACCCCCGCGGCGCTCGACGGTGAGGACACGTGGTTGCAGGACAACATGGTTTCGGTTATTCTGCTTGCGGTAGCGGGCGTTGCGTTTATAGGAATTATTCTCCTGCTTGTAATCAAACCCAAGGAAAAAGGCGACGTTGACGAAATGTACGCAAAGGAAGAAGCCGCGAAAGACGCAAAGAAAAACAAATAAACGCGCGTGAAAAACGCTATACCCGCCGCGGGATAACCCGCGGCGGGTATTTTCATTTGATAGAATTTTTGCTTTAAGTCTGCCGTCGTTTCGGGGGCTAAGTCCAATTAACCCTTGCCTTTGCGCCCGAGGGGATTCACTCGCCGCAAACGGCTCGGAATGACTATATATAACTTTACTTCTTCGGAATTATTGTTTTGTTAAATCTTTTTTTCGGAATGGATTTTATTCTTCGATTTCAAGATTATCAAAATTAAAAACGTCGCTGTCGAAAAATTCAGCCATTGATACGTCCAAAACCTTAATAATCAACGCCATAGTTTTGAAATTAGACGCTTTTGTTTTGCTGTGCAGAATATAATTCATCGTGCTCGGATACAATCCTGTTTCTTGCGTTATTCTGTATGCGGAAATATTTTTCATCTCCATAAATTCTTTAACTCTTTTTGCAAACGCTTCGTTTAAAGTCATCATAATCCATTGTAACCTATTTTTTGATAAATATTATCATAAAACCGATTTTTAATAATTAGTAATTATTAGGAAGAGCTTTACTTTTTTATGATTAGCCTTTATAATGTCTTATTGAATTAGGAGTTAAAATTATGAAAGGAATTATTAAAGAAATTTTTCTTTGTGAAAACGGAGTAGAGAAAATTAAAATCCCAAAATCGCAGGAATACAAGGAACTCACAGAGAAAGAGAGAAAATTATTTGAGAAACTGAAAGCTGAGCTCACCGAAGAAAATTTCAAAGATTTCATTGAATTTACCGAAACTTTTGAAGTCAGGCACGTAATGTTATGCGAACAATATTATACTTCGGGCTTTAAAACTGCTGTAAACATAATAATGGAAAGTGCCGATTTTTCGGATATGTTTTAATATTCAGCGACCAAAACGAAAACGCAGTATTTTCTTTGTGCGGAAACAAAATTTTATCTGTCTGTCCTTTACTTTTTATACAAAATATGGTATAATAACAAAGTTGATTATTACTATATGTGCCCGACGGGGCTGAAAATCCCCTCGGAGATTCGGTAAAGGGTATTTATGGAAAAACAGCAGCATTATAATGCGGACGACTTAAAAATTCTGGAAGGGCTTGAAGCGGTGCGCGTGCGCCCCGGTATGTATATCGGCTCTACGGGCGTGAACGGGCTTCACCATATTCTGTGGGAAATCGTAGATAACTCCATAGACGAGGCGGCTAACGGCTATGCGGACGAAATAACCGTCACTCTGCACAAAGACGGCTCGGCTTCGGTGGAGGACAACGGCCGCGGTATGCCGACGGACATAAACTCCAAAGCAAAAATGAGCGGCGTGGAGATAATCTTCACCAAATTACATGCGGGCGGCAAGTTTGACAACGAAAATTACGCATTTTCGGGCGGGCTTCACGGCGTGGGCGCTTCGGTCACCAACGCCCTTTCCAAGTGGCTTAACGTAGAGGTCTATCGCGGCAACGTGTTTAAAATGTCGTTTACCTCTACATACGACAAATCCAAAAAGAAGTGGCTTTGCGGTATTCCAACCGCGCCCCTTCTCGACACAAAGGAAAAGACGAAAAAGAAGGGTACGCTTGTGCGTTTTATGCCCGACGGCGAAGTTTTCGAAACGACCGAATGGAACTACGATACCGTAGCTAAACGTCTTAAAGAGCTTGCGTTTTTAAACAAGGGCGTGAAGATAAATCTTCTCGACGAACGTCCGCAGTACTCCTTCGAAACGGGCGAGGACGCGGACGGCAACGTAACCAACGTCAGGGTGGAAAGACCCCCGCGGGAACCCGTAACCTATAAATACGACGGCGGGCTTGTGGATTTCGTAAAATATCTCAACGACGGCAAAACGCCCCTGTACGAAGAACCTTTGTACTATTCGGATATCAAGGACATTCAGATAAAGGGTGCGCCCGCGGGCAAAATAAAAATAGAATTTGCAATGTGCCACACGAAGGACGATACGGAAAGCCTGTTTTCCTTCGTCAACAACATATCCACGGTAGAGGGGGGCTACCACGAAAACGGTTTCCACTCGGGACTTTTGAAGGCTATGAACGACTACGCCCGCAACAACGGCTTTCTGAAAGCGAAGGACGCCCCTTTCATTCCCGACGATATAAAGGAAGGGCTTACGGCGGTGCTTACCGTCAAGCTTGCGAACGTTGAGTTCGAGGGGCAGACAAAGACCAAACTCGGCAACCCCGAGGTGCGCCAGCCCGTGGAGCAGACCGTTATAGAGGGGCTTTCCAAACTTCAAAACGAGCGCGGCAGAAAGACGGTTTTCGAGGAGATAGCAAAGAAAGCGAAATTTGCCGCGGACGACAGGATAAAGCATCGCGCGGAGCGCGACGTCGCAAAGGCGGCAAGCGAGAACGACGGGCTGAATCTTGTGGGAAAGCTTGCGTCGTGTTCGGGTAAAAATCCCGACCTGAACGAGCTTTTCATAGTAGAGGGCGATTCGGCGGGCGGCACGGCGAAGCAGGCGCGCGTAAGGGCGTACCAAAGCATACTTCCCCTGCGCGGAAAACCGCTTAACGTACAGAAAAAAAGCGCCTTGCAGGCGTTGCAGAACGAAGAAATAAAGACTATGATTTCTGCGATAGGCGCGGGCTTCAACCGTTCCTTCGACGTGGAAAAGACCAAATACAAAAAGGTTATAATTTTATCGGATGCAGACCAGGACGGCATGCATATCCGCTGTATTCTTTTAACCTTTTTCTTCAAATATATGCGCGACCTTATAAATGCGGGCTACGTTTATATAGGAATGCCGCCGCTTTATAAGGTTTACAAAAAAGACGTCGTCGAATACGCCTACGACGACGAGGAGCTGGACGAAAAAATCAAAAAAGTAGGCAAAGGATATTCTATACAGCGCTATAAGGGGCTTGGCGAAATGTCCGCGGACCAGCTTTGGGACACAACCATGAACCCCGAAACCCGCAATATGATACAGGTAACGATAGAGGACGCGGCTGAGGCGGCAAGCGTCATCGAAATGCTTATGGGCGACAAGGTAGAGGGCAGAAAGGAATTTCTTGCGCAGAACGCCAACTTCAACAAGGTTGACGGATTTATCGAAAAGGTCAATTTCAAATCCGCGGAAAGCGGGGAGGCTGACTGATGGCTAAGAAGAAAGACGGAATCCAGACCTCCATACCGCAGGGCAACGTGTATGTACAGCCCCTCGAACAGGTTATGCCCGGCGCGATGCTCCCCTATGCGGAATTTGTTATACTCGACAGGGCGCTGCCCCGCGTTGAGGACGGTTTGAAGCCCGTCCAAAGGCGTATTTTATACACTATGATGGAAATGGGGCTTACGCCGGACAAGCCCCACAAGAAATCCGCGAGAATCGTGGGCGACTGCATGGGTAAATATCATCCCCACGGCGACAGTTCGGTTTACGACGCAATGGTCAGAATGGCGCAGCCGTTCAATATGCGCCAAACCCTCGTAAACGGGCACGGCAACTTCGGCTCGGTTGACGGCGACCCCGCCGCGGCGATGAGATATACCGAGGCGCGGCTGGAACCGCTTGCCCTTGAACTTTTGAAAGACCTCGACAAAGAGACCGTTCCCTTTTCATTCAACTTCGACGATTCGCTGTTGGAGCCCGACATTCTGCCTGGAAGATTCCCCAATCTTTTGGTAAACGGCGCAAACGGAATAGCGGTGGGGCTTGCCACAAATATCCCCACGCATAATCTGGGCGAGGTTATAGACGGCTGCTGCGCGTATATAGACGCAACATTAAACGACAGGAAAATTTCGCTTGCCGACATAATGAAGATAATACCCGGTCCCGACTTTTCCACGGGCGGGTACGTAATCGCCAACGAATTGAAGCAGGCTTACGAAACGGGCAAGGGCAAAATCACTCTCCGCGCGAAATATTCCGTCGAGACGGGCGATTACGGCAAAAAACTGATTGTAATCACCGAACTGCCCTACCAGACAAACAAGGCGGAGCTGTTGCGCAAAATAATGCTTCTGCGCGAAGATAAAAAGGAGCTTCTGGAAGGAATCACGGATATCGTGGACGAATCCGACCGTTCGGGTATGCGCGCCGTCATAACTCTCAGAAAGGACGCCGATGCCGACGCCGTGCTGCAATGCCTTTTCAAATATACCGACCTCGAATGTACGTTCGGCATAAATATGGTGGCTATCGCGGGCGGCAAGCCCAGGCAGCTCGGGCTTCTCGACATACTAAAATATTATACAAAATACCAGCAGCAGGTAATCGTCCGCCGCTGCAAGTTCGAGCTTAAAGAAGCCGAAGCCCGCTGCCATATTTTGGAAGGGCTTATCATCGGCGTGCATAACGTAGATGAAGTTGTAAGGATAATAAAGACTTCCGAAAACACCGCGCACGCCCGCACAAGACTTATGGAAAGGTTTGCGCTGTCCGAAATACAGGCGCAGGCTATACTCGATTTACGGCTTGCCCGGCTGGCAAAGCTGGAAGTGAATAAGCTGGAAGAGGAGTTGAAACAGCTTAAACTTCGCATAGAGGAACTCAAACGCATACTTGCAAGCAAGGAACTGCAATACGGCATCGTCAAAAAAGAGATGCTGGAAATCAAGGAAAAATACAAATCCGAAAGAAAGACGGTAATAGTCGATAGCGTGGAAAAAATCAACGTCAAGCGCGCTGACCTCAAACGGCAGGTTACGGGCTGGACGGTTGCAATAACGGGCTCGAACGCGCTGAAATTTATGGAGCGCGAGGATTTCAAGGAATTTGCAAAGAAAAAGACGAGCCCTTCCTCCACTCTATCCCAGCTTCACAGGGCGGTGACGGAGTGCGGTTCGGACGCAACGCTGTACGCTTTCACAAATTTAGGCAACTGCGTTAAAATTCTCCTCGACGAGGTTGACCCCGTAGAAGTAAAGGCGGCGGGCGTTAAGCTTGAAACGCTTGCGGACGGAGTTATGAAAGGGGAATACCCCGTAGGCATGTTCGCGCTTGCGGGCGCGCCCGCGGAAGGGGAACTGTTGTTCTTCACGAAACAGGGTTCGGTCAAGCGCACGGCGTGGACGGAGTACGACGTAGGCAAGCGTTACTTCCAGGCGATAAAGCTGAAACCGGGCGACGAGGTGCTCTGCGTGGAGCAATACGACCCCGACGAATACGCCACAATGCTGTTTGTCACAAAACAGGCGATGTGTCTGAACGCTTCCAAAGACGACGTGCCCGTGCAGGGGCGCGTTGCGGGCGGAGTCCGCGGGATTTCGCTTGCCGACGGCGACGAGGTATTATTCGCAACCCAGCACAGAAGCGAAGGCGAGATTATCGTAGCGACCTCTCTGGGCGGTTTCAAACGGGTTATATCCTCGCTGTTCGACGAACACGGCAGGGGTTCCAAGGGCGTGATGATAGCCGACTTGAAGGATAAGGGCAACCTTATTTTTGCCGATTACGTCACTATGCCCTATAAACTTGCGGTTGTGGGAGAGGACAAGTCGGTTCTCGAAGTCGATACCGAGGACATATCGATAGAAAACCGCGTTTCCAAGGGCAAGCCCCTTATAAAAACGGGCGTATCCGCGGTGGTCGCGCTTAAATATAAATCGGATTTAGACGGCAATGCCGTTCAAATAAAATTTTAAGGAGTAAAAAATTATGACAAAAATGGAAGAAATCAAAGAACGTCACGAGGAAAACAAAAAGAAGCTGAAAGCGGCTGGACCCGTAAAGCTTATAATTCTTGCTATTCTTCTGATAGGTACGATATGTTCGTATGTATTTTACGATTATATCTACGGCGGCAAAAACCAATGGTGCACCACGCGTGACTACGGCAACGGGCTTTTAAACAGCGTCACAAGGCTTGTTCCGCAGCTGATAACCTGTATCCAGGTTATCACGATAGTGCTTATTTGCGTTACGATATTGCTTGCGGTGATACGCAAATTGTTCGGCAAAACGCAGCGTTCCATTACCGTTTCAAGGCTTGTTGCAAATCTTATCCGCTGGCTTACGGCAATAATCCTTGTTATCGCGGTGCTCGCAATCTGGGGAGTTGACACAACGGCTTTAATCACCGGAGCGGGAGTCGTAACGTTGGTCGTAGGTCTTGGTATGCAGTCTTTGATAGCCGACGTGGTCGCAGGACTTTTCATAGTATTTGAAAACGAGTTCAACGTTGGCGACTGGATAACGGTTGACGGTTTCCGCGGAGAAGTTATAGATATCGGCATACGTACCACAAAGTTAAAGGCGGTGGGCAACGTTAAAATCTTCAACAACAACGCCATTCAGGGCGTACTCAATCATTCCACGGACAATTCTATTGCGCTTACCTATATCGATATCGAATACGGCGCAAATCTTCCGAAGGTTGAAGAAGTTATCCGCGCGCACGTGGGCGAACTCAAAGTGCCCGGCGCATTGTCAGAGGTCAAGTACGACGGCGTTTCGTCGCTCGGTGCAAGCGGCGTTACCCTTCAATTCGAAACGAATTGTCTCGAAGCCGATATTTTTGCGGTCGGCCGCGCAATGAACGGCGCTATAAAGAATATGTTCGACCAAAACCATATCGATATTCCCTTCCCCCAAATCGTCGTTCACAATTCCAAAGACTGAAAAGCATAAAGTATAAAACAGTAAAGATATGATTAAATTTTCCGAAATAAAATACGCCCGTCCCGACCTCGATAAGGCGAACGCGGAATTTAAAAAAGCCATGCAGGGCATTGCCTCGGCAAAAAGCTATGCGCAGGCGCGCGAAGGCTATATTCATTACGAAAAGGTAGCTTTCGACGTAAACACTATGTACAGCGTGGCATTCATCCGCAACACCATGGACACGCGCGACAAATTCTACGACGGAGAAATGAATTTCTTCTTCGAAGAAAATCCGAAAATAGAGCTTGTACAAAAGGATATTTGCAAACTTGTGCTGGATTCGCCTTTCGTAAAAGACTTCGAAAAAGAGTTCGGAACGGACTTCATAAAGGGCATGGAAGCGCAGATACGCCTTGCCGACGATTGCGTTTCCGCCGATAAGGTGGAAGAATCCAAACTCGGACAGGAATATTCGAAGATAACCGCTTCCTGCTCGGTGGATTTCCGCGGCGAAGAGTGCAATTTTTACGGGCTTATGAAGCATATGCTCTCCCGCGACCGCGAAGAACGCAGACAGGCGTACAAGGCGTGGGCGGACCTGTATGAAAGCGTATCGGGCAAGCTGGACGAAATCTACGACAGAATGATAGTCCTCAGAAAGCGAATGGCGGAAAAGCTCGGTTTCAAAAGCTATATCGACATGGCTTATCTTCTCAACGGGCATTACTTTTACGGGGCTGAGGACGTGGCGGCTTTCCGCAGGCAGGTCGTAGAAACGGTAGTTCCCGTAGCCGCGGAGCTGTACGAACGCCAGCGCGAACGTTTGGGGATAGACGTGCTGTATATGTACGACGAGCAGCTTATATTCCCCGACGGCAACGCGGAACCCGCGGGCGGCAAGGATTTCCTTTTGAAGGGCGCAAAGGAGATGTACGGCGAAATTTCGCCTGAAACGGCGGAGTTCTTCGACTTTATGCTGAAAGGGGAGTATTTCGACCTTGAAACCCGTCCGGGAAAGCATATGGGCGGATACTGCACTTTCATTCATAACTACGGCGCACCTTTCATCTTTTCGAATTTCAACGGAAGTTCGGCGGACGTTGACGTATTGACGCACGAGGCGGGGCATGCCTTTCAGGCTTACTCGGCTTCCAAATGCGTGCCGCTTGCCTCGCAGGTATTTTCGTCGAGCGATATAAGCGAAATTCACTCTATGACAATGGAGCTTTTCGCGCACCCGTATATGGAAAAGTTCTTCGGCAAGGACGCGGATAAATACCGTTACGCCCACCTTTCGGAGGCGGTGAAAGTCATTCCGTATATGTGCCTTGTCGATCATTTCCAGCACGAGGTCTATTCGCACGATTATACGGCGAAGGAACGCCGTGCATGTTGGCGCAGGCTTGAAAAAATCTATATGCCTTGGCGGAAATACGACGGCAATGCCTTTCTTGAAGAGGGCGGATATTGGATGCAGAAACAGCATATATTCCTTTATCCTTTCTATTATGCCGATTACGCTTTGGCGCAGATAAGCGCGTTCGAGTACTACGACCGCTGCCGCGAGGATAAAAAAGCCGCGTGGCGGGATTATCTTAATCTGTGTCGGGCTGGCGGCAGCCAAAGCTATTACGAGCTGTTTAAAACGGGCGGGCTGACCGTTCCCTTCGCAGAGGGGGCAGTGGAGCGCGCCGTAAAGCCGATAGCCGAGCTTCTTTTAAATAAAAAGCTTTAAATTTATTGTAAATTGTGAATTTAAGTGGTATAATAAGACTATAAAAAATTTAACGGAGCAAAATTATGGCAAAGATAACCAAGGATACTTTAATTTCCGATTGCCTTAAAATCAATCCCAACAGCGGCGAAATTTTAATGGCTGTCGGCATGCACTGCCTCGGCTGCGCCATGGCGCACGGCGAGACCATAGAGGAAGCGGTTTTCGTCCACGGAAACGATTTGGACGCCCTTCTCGAAAAGCTGAACGAAGGAGTGGAATAATTTTAAAGCCCGCCGCGGAATCCTGCGGCGGGCTTTTACCACATTTAGTAAATCCCATGTCGGTTATGGACGAAAAAATTGATTTTTATGGAAAATAATACACAACGTCTGCAAAAAATCATCGATGAAAGCGATAACATAGTGTTTTTCGGCGGGGCGGGGGTGAGCACGGAAAGCGGGATACCCGACTTCCGTTCCCAGGACGGTTTGTATGCGCAAAAATACAAATATCCGCCCGAGCAAATAGTGTCGCATACATTTTTCACGGCGCGTACGGCGGAATTTTTCGAATTTTACCGCGACAAAATGCTGTATCCCGGTGCAAAGCCGAACGCCGCGCATATTTATCTTGCCCGTCTTGAAGAAAAGGGCAAGCTTAAAGCGGTGATAACGCAGAACATAGACGGACTTCATCAAGCTGCGGGCAGTAAAAACGTTTTGGAACTGCACGGTAGCGTTTTGCGCAACTATTGCCAAAAGTGCGGCAAATTTTATCCCGTGGAATTTATAAAAGAGGGGAAGGGCGTGCCGAAATGTTCTTGCGGGGGCGTGATAAAGCCCGACGTCGTACTGTACGAGGAAAGTCTTGACGGCGGCACGATAAACGCCGCTGTCAAAGCCATTTCGGAGGCGGATACCCTAATAATAGGCGGCACTTCACTTGTGGTTTATCCCGCCGCGGGATTTATAAGTTTTTTCCGCGGCAAACACCTTGTTGTGATAAACAAATCCGAAACCTCTGCTGACAGCCGCGCCGACCTCGTCATAAACGACAGCATAGGCAAAGTCTTTTCTCGGCTGAAATTGTAACGTTAAGCGTTTTTCTGCAAGCTATCCGCTTTTTGACCTTAAACGCGGCAAAAGGAAAGTCCGCTCGGGCAGAAAGCATTACAGAAAGCATTTCATTCAAATCTTTCAATATTCATAATTACGGCGGCGGGCGCGAAATTTCGCGCCCGCCGCCAATGAAATAAAGCGGGTATTACGCCCGCTTTTCGTTTTAGAATTAAATTTCCGAAATCATTCGCTACGTATCCAGCAATATCCGCTGAATTTATCGGTTAAGTTTTCGGCATTTTCGGCTATGTTTTCCACATCTACGCTTTTTGACTGTGCAAAGGGGTTGAGCGGGTTAAATATTTCCCAACCCGTTAAATTTTCAAAAATTATGCTTTTAAGATTAGTGCATTTGTAGAATGCCGTCGTATTTATGTAATCAACGCTTTTCGGAATTGTTATACAGCTCAGGTTACTGCAATAATAAAAAGCAGATTGTCCTATGGACGCCAAACCTTCGGGCAAAGAAATTTCTTCAAGACTTTCGCATACGCTGAACGCGCTGTCACCGACGGAAACGACTTGTTTGCCGTTATAGAGCTTTGGCACTATGATTTTGCCGTTAAAAGGCGTTCCTTCCGTTAAAGAATACAAGTTTTCATTGTCCAATTCGAATTTTAAACTTTCGGCAAGCTTTTTGCCGCAAAAAGAACATTCAAGTTTGTTTCCCTCTAAACCGTGCCCAAGCGCCGCGCCGCTTTTTCTTGTTTCCTTGTGGGAATTGTTTGTTTTGCAGACCCGCGTTTCTTCGCCTTGCTCGGTGCAGGTGGCGGGGGTGGTAAGTTGCCATTCGCCCCAATCGTGTAAATGTTCCGCGGGGCTTTCTTCGTTGCCGTCCTGCCCGTCGGGCTTTCCGTCTTGTTTGCCGCCTTGTTCTCCCTGTCCGTCGGGATGCTCATGTTGAGTGTTGCCGCTGTTTTCGTTTCCGCCGTTTTTGTGCGGATTGCAGCCCGCAATTACGAAAACAAGACAAACTGCGCATGTGAGCGCTATAAGCGCAAGTAAAAGTTTTCTTTTCATTTTTGTTCCTCCGTGAGTTTTTGATACAGAAACTGTATATTTAAACCCATTATACAGAAAATGTATGATAATGTCAATAAATTTTACGGAAAATGTTGAATATGCTTAAAGAAAGCGTGGGGAAGAAGTTACGGGAGCGGCGCGAGCAACTAAATTTGACCCAAAGGGAGGTCGCGGAAAAATTAGGCGTCGCACAGCCTGTATATCAAAGGTTTGAAAAGGGCATTTACGAGTGCAATTACGACCAGCTTTATGCGCTGTGCAATATTTTCGACATTTCCGCTGATTATCTTTTGGGAATTACCGAATATTGAGTTAATTTAAGCGAAAAGTCATAATTATAAAATTAAAGCGGGCATTACGCCCGCTTTTCGTTTTATAATAAAATCCCGAAATCCCCGCCGCTTTTTCGCTTTGCACCGTAAGCGCCGTTATGCCACCCCGTGCCGAAAAATCCGCATTTACAATTTAATATACAAGGCGGGAACTACGCCCTCAGTGCGCACAACGTCGGCATAGTCCAACGCGCCGTGGTAAGCGACGTACGCATAACTTGACTTTTGGTACGGCGAGCGCAGCCAGAAAGTACTGTATTCTTTGTCGCGATAAAATGTTTCGCGCAAGCCCAGCGATTTCGCATAATCGCTGCCGTTCAACAGACGGGCAGAATCGCCGTACGCCACGGCGTTTGGGTTGAAGCCGTATTCTGCGTTTACCATATCGTGCCAGCTAAGTAAAAACACTTTGTCCTCGGTATTTTCGCATACGTATTCCGAAAAGAAATCTCCCGTGGAAGCCAAACCGTTTTTCACTTCGGTTAATTCTATGATATTTTTCTCAGTGTCTCCGAACGCCGTTGAATAAAAAGCTCCGTTCAGCCATTCGCGTATGTCGCTTTCGGCATAATTGTTGGGGAAAACGGTTTTTCCGTCTATGACCCGATTTTTCGTATTTACGCTGAAATATTGCATACAGTCGAGCACGTAGTCCGCCATAAGAAGCGCCCTTCCGTCTTGGCGCGACAGTACACGCCATTCGATAGGCTCGTACTTAAACCAATATTTGGTATTTACTATATACCCGTTGTTGTCCTGGTATGAGTTATCCCTCGTATTGCCGTAAGTCGTATAAGTGGGGCGATAGCTTGTAAAAAATACTCCGCGGTAGCGCTCGCCTTCGTAAGTTACGTCGTTGTACCACATATAGCTTTGGACTTTACCCGATGTGAAATACCCGTAATCTTTCCAAGTGTGGTTGAAAGTGTAATCGGGTGTTGCGCCCGCAAGCCAGTCGAGCGCGGACTTTAATTTTTCGTCCTTGACTTCTGTTTTCGGATATTCCCCGAAATAAATCTTGCCGCCGTCCGCGCTTAGGGTATAGGCAGGCTTGATTTTTCCGCAGTATTTGCATTTACCGTTTTCCCACTTGTGCGCTTCGGGGTCGGGTTCGGTGTTTCTCGTCTGCTTGTGCGCGTTATCGGCTTTGCACAGCCGCATTTCTACGCCCGCCGTAGTGCAGGTGGCGGGTACGACCGTTTCCCATTCTCCCCAATCGTGGGTATGCCCCGCGGTATTTTGCCCGTCCGAAGCGCCGCCGCGCTCTTCCTCGGGCGCGCAGCCGTATATGTAAAATTCAAGCGTGCCGCCCCAGCCGGGAACAGTCAGTTTGCCGCCGCCGACCGAGCCCTTTAAGTATTTTTCTTCTCTGCCGTAGCGGGAGACGTAAAAAATTATTTCGTTTTCGTGCACCTCGTATCTGCCTTCGGTGCCGTCGGAATACGACCACTTATCCCGAGAAAGCTTGTAAAAAAATTGTTTTTCGTACTCGCCGCCGACGAACAAAAAATATGTGCCTTCCACCGATTCCTTTGCCGAACAGGCGGCGCCCGTACAGCAAAGAATCAAAAGCAGAGCCAAAAGCGCGTTTAAAATTCTTCTTTTCATGGCTATGTGCATATAATCACGGCTATTATATCACGGAACGCGGCTTTGCGCAACTGCCTTTTGAAAATTTATCCTTATGGTTTTCCTTGCCGTAGCTGCCATAATCTTTGCATTGATTGCGCTCTTTTCCCGTGTTATAATGCATTTATGAAAAATTTGAAATTTGTTTGCGCGGTTGCCGCGGCGGCGCTTGCGGCGGCGATACCTTTAAGCGCATGCGGCGGTAAAAGCGGGGGAATGCCGAAAGACTTCTCGGAGAATGGGCAAAACCTTTTACCCGACGGCGGATTGGACGGTTTTCTTCCCGAAAACGGGCAAGACGTGACCGACGATTTCCCCGAAAGCCCGAACATTCCCGCGGACGGCGGCGGAAAAGCCTCCGAAAAAACCAAAACCGTATCGTACATAAAAATAACCGCGGACGGAGTGAATATCCGTTCGGGCGCGGGCACGGGATATTCTGCGCGCGGCGTTGCCGAAAAATCCGCTCTGTATGCAAGGCTTGGCGGTACGGGCGGATGGGTAGAAACGGGTTACAGGAACGGTAAGGGATATATTTCCGAAAAGTACTGCGTGCCCGTCGAAATGGAAACGGAAGGCGACAGTCGGATAGAAGCCGTCATTTTTGAGGGAACGAAACTTCTGGGCACGCCCTACGTTTACGGTGCGGTGCGTTATCACGACGGCAGCGGCAGGCTTCTGAAAGGATTTACCGCCAATGAGTTCGACTGTTCCTCGCTTATGCAGTACATATTTTACAAGGGCGCAGACAAGCTTTTGCAAGTCAACACTCGCACGCAGGTATTACAGGGCAAGGAAGTGGAGAAGGGCGAGTTGAAGCGTGGGGACCTTATGTTTTTTACCAATTCTTCGCGCAAAAACAATAAAGGTATAGAGAGAATCGGGCATGTCGCGCTCTATTTGGGCGGCAACTATATTTTGCACACCGCCTCAGATTATGCCAAAATAGAGCAGGTTTCCGAGCTTCGGTGGAGCTATTTTATCTGCGCCCGCAGGGTTATTTGTTGACAACGGCGGCTGCGGAATATATAATAAAATTGAACTTATATTAAAATTATTGTAATAGAAAAACTATGAGGTGAAAAATGTCCGAAGAAATAATGAACGACGACGAAGAACTTGATGATATAATTACCTTGCAGGCGGACAGCGGCGAGGAGATAGATTTTTACGAAATCGCAAGCATAGAGTATGAAAAGTGCTGTTACGCCATAATGCAGCCCGTCGAACTTCTGGAAGGAATGGAGGACGACGAAGCGCTGGTATTCAAGGTTACCGAGGGCGGCGACGGCTCAAACAAATACGAAATAGAACTTGACGACGGGGTCATAGATGCGGTTTTCGCAGAATACAATAAGCTTCTCGACGAAATCGATACGGAAGAAGAGAGTTGAAATTTTTAAGGCGATAATTATAAACGCCGCCTGCCGCGGGGATTCCGCGGCAGGCGGCTTAGCTTTAAATCAAAATAGGCGTTCTCTGTTTTGACACTGCCTAGTTTGGTGTCAGCCGCCGAATATGCAGGGGGAAAGAACTTTTGTATATGTCAGTAACATAATAAATCTGCAAAATAATTAAAAAGAGGCGACCAACCGAAATTGAGAATTAAAGATTTGAAGACCCCCCCTATTGAGCTATCAGTCAAAATTACAGCGTAAGCAAATAAATATCTCTTAAATATCCGTTGCTTTTAATGTAGGTACATTGTTTTTTCATCCCCAACTTCAAAAATGATTTTTTGCTTGGGATATTTTTTGGATGAATTGTGGCAATTAAATTTTTTATATGCTTTGCTTTTGCCACTTCTAGTAATGTTTTGTTTAGATGAAATAAAATATTGTTCCCTCTGTATTTTGGGTGAACCATAGCCCTTCCTATTTCCGCGACATTAGTGAAACCGCTATTTAAATATTGTAAACTTTCGCCGTATTCATATTCATTATAAAACAAAGCAACAGCACCGATTAAATCGGTCCCATCAAACATTCCATAAAATTCGGTCCATTTGTCATCAAAGAAATGTTCTTTTGCCGTTGGTTTTAATGGCAACCAAAAATCCTTGTTTTGTAGATTTTCTTCTATGACCGATATCAAGTTGTTTAACTCATTTTCATCGGAGCGAAGCAGTTTTCTAATTTCCATTATTCAGCGCATCCTTTTTAATTAAAATACACGGTCGAACTCCTGCGGAAGTATCATTTACATAATTGCAAAACGGGGGAGCATCTAAGCAACCTCTGCGATCCACGTTTTCCACGGACGATGGTATATTACCTGGTGAACGAGTCCACCAATCGCCATATTTGTCGCATGTCGCGCTTGTGCTTGCATAAGCGCCTCGTGCTCTTGCATAATCACTTACTTTTGCACAGCCGTTACCCACGATGTAAATTTCTTTGTGGCTAATCAAAAACACCCTGTCCTTAGTGTCGGGCTTGTTTGCAGTTTCGTAATAACTGCTTTGGGATGAATTTTCGATTAACGAATTCTGAATAAACGAACGTTCTTTTTCTGAAAAAGCATCATAATAAAATTCACTGTTTAACCAACGCCTGATGTATGAAACTTCCCAATCGTTTGGTAGTCTGTATTGGTTGCTTTCAATATTACGGTGAGGATTGCGGTCCAAATTAAACATCGTCGCATCAATTATGTCTTTTGTGATCAGAACAGAATATTGCTCGTTAGTATAAATTTCCAGCCAAATAATAGGCTCGACCACATAAAAGCTATAAGATCCGTCTGCTCTTTCGTTTTCAAAAGTCCTTTTATTGAATTTATTTTCGCAGATATTGTAATAAGTTTTGCCTGAAAATTCATATTGAGATTCTTTCTTTTTTGTGACGCCAGTTGCCAATCCTTCATAGATTTTATGAACCATGTCTTCATCTTTCAGAATGGTTTGGGGGTATCTGCCAAAATTTACTGATCTTGGATTTGAAATTTCAGAAAATTTATTTAAATCGAATTTAACCACTTCGGCCGCATTTTCGATATAACTCTTTTTTTCAAGTGCTTTTTTTATGGCGGGAAGTACATCGACTTCGGTATTGAAGTCATAAATCCCATGATGATTTATTGCGTTTATATGTTTAAATCTTGTTATTTCGTCTTCTGTGAATAGGTATTCTACCGACTTTAATTCGGTATCGAATGTGAAACCTTCCATTACGATCGGAATAAAAGAAATGTTCGGATTTTTTAAGGATTCTTTTAATTCATAAAAGACCATATCATCCGGCTCTTTGCAACTTTCAAAAAAACGGGGGCTCAAAATCAAAATTACACAAGAAACATTTTTTAAGACCTCTGTAATAACCTGTTTAAAATTTTCCCCCCTTTCTATGCATGCGGGTGCAAAAAAAGGAGTTATAAATTCGCCGTTGTCTTCGTTTTTGCAATGGCGCAAATCTGTATAAATTTCTTTTCCTAATAATCCGCCGCTGCTTGAACCTCTATATGAAATAAATACATTATATTTTTGCATTTGTTCTTCCCATTAATAATTAGTTTATATCATTTTATTAATTGTATTATAGCAAAATATTAAAAAAATGCAACTATTTATAAAGTTGGTTTGGAATTGCTTTAGAATTAAATTGCTTTACAAAGCCAAATAAATCCATTAAAATATCAGTATATAAAAATGATAAAAAAAGGAGCTTATTATAGTGCCGCTTATAAAAAGTAATATACATACCCATACTGAGTTTTGCGATGGCAGAAACAGTATGGAACAAATGGTACAAGTCGCTATCAAAAAAGGTTTTGAAACCATTGGGTTTTCGCCGCATTCGTTTACAAAGTTTGATTTAAGATATTGTTGCAAGGATTTCAATGCTTTTCGTCAAGAGTTTATGCGCATAAAAACTATATATGGGGATAAAATCAAACTTCTCATGGGAATAGAACTCGATGCTTACGGAGAATTACCGAAAAATCTCGATTACATAATTGCATCCGTACATTATGTGAAAAAAGGCGATAACTATTATTCAGTTGATAGCAGTAAACTACATTTTGAAAACGCTTTGATAAATGGTTTCTGTGGCGACAAGTTGAAATTGGCAGAATGTTATTTTGATACTTTGGTGAAAGCTGTAAGAACGATTAAGCCTGATGTTATTGGTCATTTTGATTTGTTGGATTTATATGGCAAATACGAAGGTGAACAATATAAACAAATAGCGTTAACTGCAGTGGAGAGACTTAAAGAAACTAATAGTCTTGTTGAAATAAATCTTGGGCGGTGCTTTAAAAGGATGGGCGGTGCTTATCCTGCGGATTTTATTGTGCAATATATGGCGCGGCACGGATTTGATTTTATTTTATCTAATGATGCTCATTGTACAGATGCGCTCGGATATATGTTTGACGAAGAAGTGGAAAGGCTTAAAACCTTGGGCGTAAATCGACTGTTTTATTTCGACGGAACCGATAAAAAGCAAATTGAATTGATTTAAGCCTGACAGTTTCGCATTTTGCAGTGACTTGCAGAATACAATAAGCTTCTCGACGAAATCGATACGGAAGAAGAGGGTTGAAATTTTTAAGGCGATAATTATAAACGCCGCCAGCCGCGGAATCTCCGCGGCTGGCGGCGTTTTAATGTCGTTCTATGGCTTTATCGGGGATTTATTTGTCGCGTTTTTCGTGATGTAAAGGCGATTATAAGCGAGGCGGCGAAAAACGCGGCTTCGCACAGGGAAAGGATAATAAAAACAGCGCTTACCGCCGCAAAATAATTATAGCTTAAAAACGCGCAGAATGCGTACAGTAGGGCATTCGGAATACAGGGCACGGCGGAAGTGATTATAAATCCGTTTTTCTTTTCGGCGCGTTTTGCGGATTTTACGGTAAAGCCTACTGCCCCGATAATTCTCGGAATGAAAAACCCCGCAATACCCGTGCCCGACAGAATAAGAAAAATCTGTATGAAAGCTATTCCCAGCCCTTCGCCCTCGGGTCCGTCGTCGGGAGAGAGTTCGATAAAAATTTCGGTGAGCTTTGAAAAACCGCCGAAGCAGTAAACCAAAGCGGCGCAGCCCGCCGCCGTAAGCGTCCACAGAGCCGCCGTATAGGCAATCTTTGCGGCGTTTCTTTTATTTGAGGTTAAATCGGACATTTTATTCTCGCTTCAATGAGTTTCTTTTCCGCCGTCGGCGGGCGCGTTCTTTTCCACCCTGCCCGTAATAAAATCTCCCTCGGGCGCGGGCGGATTTTTTTTCAGTTCGGCTTTTTCCTGTTCATATTTGCATATGAACATAATTGCGGCGAACGCTATGCATAGCCCTACGGGGATAAGTCCCCACAGGTCGAAAAATATGAATATCGGCACTGCCACCGCCGCCGCTGTCGCCGCGAGTACGCAGGAAATTATCCTTAACGCTTTAAGCATAAATTCTCACCTTCTTTTGCGCGCGTACGTGGTCCGCCGCCCGCCTTATAAACATATTATAATAATATAATAAAGCGACCGCGCTGTCAAGTTTCTTTTGAAAAGCGCAAAAAAACGGAGGGGAGGGCGTATAAACGCCTTTAAAATTGTCAAAAACAAAAATGCAAAAAAATTTAAAAAAATTGCAAAATTCGCTTGACATTGCATTTCCGTTGTGTTATTTTGGATAGGCTCTGTGCGAGAGAGCGCCTCAAACGGCAAAATCTGTCGGAAAGTTTTTAAAAATTTTCGAAAAATTTTTTAAAAAACAGTTGACAAGCCCTTTGAAGTGTGATAGTATAGAAAAGCTCGCTGGTGAGCGCCGACTGTTTGGGTCGGATAACGAAGCTTAAAAATTGAATAGAAGGAAACGAATTTAAAAAAGTTTCTGTCAATAACTTTGAAGTACATTAGTACCACAAAGCAAAGTCAGCAAAGATAATTTGACTAAAATAGTCGAGATAGAGCCACAATCGAAAGATTGGTTTTATACAAATTGAACTTAAGAGTTTGATTCTGGCTCAGGATGAACGCTGGCGGCGTGCTTAACACATGCAAGTCGAATGTAGCAATACATGGCGGACGGGTGAGTAACGCGTGAGCAATCTGCCCATATCTGGGGGATAACAGTTGGAAACGACTGATAATACCGCATAACATCGTTAGAAGGCATCTTCATACGATCAAAGATTTATCGGATATGGATGAGCTCGCGTCTGATTAGCTTGTTGGTGAGGTAACGGCTCACCAAGGCGACGATCAGTAGCCGACCTGAGAGGGTGATCGGCCACATTGGAACTGAGACACGGTCCAAACTCCTACGGGAGGCAGCAGTGGGGAATATTGGGCAA
>CANPZW010000014.1 GCA_947589385.1 uncultured Clostridia bacterium
CAGTTGATTTATATGAACTACTTTTTTGCCCTCTTCCGTTGCACTTGATATGATAATTCACCATAAGCGCGAAAAGCGGCGCGGACGTGCGTCCGCGCCGCTTTATAACGCGCTTCAACGTTTTCAGGCGTTGTGCTCGCTTCTGCGGCGCGCCTCTCTCTCTTCTTCGTCGCGCATGGAAAGCCTTAAACCGTGTCCCGAAATTGCGGGCGAGATTATAAGCCAGATTGCGGCAAGGGTGATAAGCGAATAGATGATTATCGAGCCTACGCTTCTGGGTCCCATGAATATCCAGCTTACAAGGTTGAAGTTGAATATGCCGTACAACCCCCAATTAAGGGCGCCGACAAGCACGAGTACGTAAGAAATGATGTTTGCAATTACCATAACTGTTCTCCTTGCTATAAGTTTGAACCTTTTGGAAAAAATTATACAGCCTTTGAAAGCGCGCCGTCCTTGACAAAAACAGCCCTCTACTCTATAATATAATCATGCTGAAAAACAAAAGCGCGGACGTCGCTGTTAAAGCGTTGACGGCAGCTTTGCTGTGCGTTTCGCTGCTGCTTACGTTCAGCCCGTCCGATTATTACATATTCGATAAATTCGATACATACAATCCGATTTTTATAATATGCCAATGGGTGAAAAAATCGGGGCTTCTGCTTTTGCCGCTGGCGGCGTTTTACCGTAAAAAATGCTGTTCGGACGTAGCAAAATACCTTCTCCCCGTATTTACCGTGGTTTCCCTTTTCACGTACGGAAGTTTTTTCGACGTCACTATGCTTACCGAAACAGCTTCCCCCGCCGACAAGGTATATGCGAGCATAAACGAATTTATGCCGATAGCTGTGCATAAGGGGCTGTTCTTTGCGGAAGCGGGTCTTATCCTCGCCGCGTGTATCGCGCTATTTCTGCGCGACGGATTTAAGGTGAGATTGAAATCGTACATATTTCTGCCCGCCGCCGTAATAGCCGTAACTCCGCTGAACGTCTTTGAAAACTTCTATAACGAAAGCCTTTACGACAACCGTTCGCCCGAATTTATAGCGGACAGCCCGCTGCTTTTCAAAAGCTTTTCACTGTGGCATTTGCTTGTTTTGGCTATTCTTGTCGGCTTTACGTTAGGCTGTTACTTCTTTTTAAGGAGAAAAGACAGGAAGCTTCAAAACGACTATCTTGCCGCCATGGCAATTATACTTCTTATCCAGTATCATAGCAAGGACTCTGTTGTCATGGGCGACGGATACAACGTATATACAACCGTATTCGCGTGCATCCCGCTTTTTATCTGCAACATTGGCGTTTATGCGGCTTGTCTTTCGGTATTTCTGAAAAAGCGTACGCTTTATTCGATTGCGTTCTTCGTGCACGCGGCGGGCGCTTTGACCGTTTTTGCCTACTTCGGAGATAGAATTTCTAACTACGGGATTTTCTGCGGGTATTCCATATTATACTTCTGTACTACCCATTGCCTTCTGTTTGTGCTGTCCGTTATGCCTACGGCGCTGAGACACTACAAATTCAGACCGAAAGACGCGATAATTCCGCTTATCTATTATTGCGCCGTAATTGTAGTAGCCGCCCTTTCAAGCGCGCTTGTGACTTCCGCTTCGATGACCTTTACATACGACGGTTACACTCTGCAAGAGGACGAATGGCTTTACCCCAACTATGCGTTCACCCAAAAAAATCCCCTGCCGATTCCAGAACCGAAACTTTTCGTAAAAATTTGGCGGTGCGATATGAATATTGCATACCTTGCCATTCTTTACGCCGTCTATGTGGGACTTTTTTACGCAATGAACGGCGCGTATTACGCTATACTTGCAATCGGGAAAAGAGCGGCGCGCACCGCAACTTCCGAAAACGAAGGCAACGCGGCTATACCCGCTTCCGACGGAGAAATTATTACTCCCGCCCAAAACGAAACCGAAAGCGAGGCGGCGCCTTCTTCTGACGAATAAGAAAAATAACAGGAAAAACCGAATAAATTCCGTAAAGTTTATATTGTATTTATATTCCGATATTATCATAGAATAAATTTGAGAGCCGTTATGGAAAATTTACTTAAAGATAATAACGAAGAAATATTCGAAGAACCCGAAAATGCCGAAAATACAGCGGCGTCTAAACAGAAAAAGCCGAAATTCTTTACCTATGAACGCGCGCTTTTTTTGACGACGCTGTTTTTCGGACTGTGGTTTTTGGCGTCCGTGATAGCCGGCGCGACGAATAAATACCACAACTATTACGACGAAGCGCAGGCAAGGCTTGTCATTATCCAGAATCTGAGGCTGTCGCTTATACTTTTTATACCCTATGTGCTTGAAAAGTTTTTCGGGCTGAGGGTGGAATTGAAAATTCTTATATTTTTCTACCTCTTTGCTTTCGTCGCCGCAGTCATAGGCGAAACTTTCAAAGTCTATTACAGGGCGGAATATTTCGACAAGACACTGCACGCAATTTCGGGTTTTATTGCGCTGTATTTTGGATATGGTTTCGCCTATCTGATACTTAAAAACGGAACGGGCAACCATAAATTTCTTGCCGCGCTTACGCTGGGCTTCCTTGCGGCGGCGGGCGTTGCGGCTATCTGGGAACTGCTTGAATTTACCACCGACCTTATTTTCGGAACTAATATGCAGAAGATAATTCCGCCCGAACTTTTCAACGGCGGAAACTCCTATGCGGAACTCAGCGGCACGGACCAACAAATCGCAGAATTTTTCCGCCGCCCCGAAGGCTACAAATACGCGCTTATGGACAGTATGTGGGATATGCTTGTGGCGTTTATCGCTTCCGTATTTTTCGCGATTGTTATGGCTGTCGTAAAAAAATTCAATAAAAACGCCTTCGAAAACTGCGTGATATACGACCCCGATTTAAGAATGGCGAAGTTGCGGAACAAAAATAAGTCCGGCAAGACAATGGAAATCACAATAAAAAATCAATGAACATTTAAATCCAAACCTCTTGATAGGTTTTAAAAACTACGACTGATTTTCAAAAAGTTGATAATAACGTAAAATAACTGCGCGGCGGGCATATAGATTTATGCCCGCCGCGCAATTACATTGTCTTATCTTTTTATATACTCAAAATTTGTTTATCCGCAAGAATGACCGTATCCGAAAAGTTTAAAGCCGTCACTTTGTGTGCGGCGCGTAATCCTTTACCGAATTGGCAATATTCTTCATATGGTCGCCTATTCTTTCCATGTTCAAGGCAAGTTGGAGAAATACCGCGCCCGCCTCGGGCGTGCACCTGTTCTCGTTAAGGCGGCGGAGATGCGACTGCTGCATCTGTACGCACAAATCGTCTGTCGCCTGCTCTTCCCTGTCGATTATCGGCATATAGTTTAAATTTATGGCTTCGAAAGTCATTTCAACGTTTTTGTAAAGCTCGGTCAGGTGTAAATCCATCTCGCGGATTTCCTCAACGGCATGGTCGGTAAAGGTTATTTTATCCTTGACTGCCGTCTGCGCGTATTCGACTATGTTTTCGGCATAGTCGCCTATTCTCTCCAAATCGCTGGTTACATGGTAAAATGAAGAAAGTTTCTTTTCGTCAAGCTGCGACAACGGCTCCAAAGTGAGCTTTACAAGGAAAGAATTTATGTAGTGGTTGTATTCGTTTATGTGCTTTTCCCTTTCGGCAAAAGCGTTAAGCTGTCCCAAATCGCCCGAAAGAAGCATATCAAGGGAAAGTTTATAGTTGGAGAACGCCAGCTTGCCCATTTTTATAATCTGCTTGCGCGCCTGCCCTATTGCGATAGCGGGCGTTTTCAAAAGACGCATATCCAGCGTTTCGTCCTCTTCGCCGCCCTTGCTGCTCCCCTTCTTGTCGCGTACCACAAATTCCGCAAGCTTGACCAAATATTTCTGGAACGGCAGCAAAATCACGGTGGTGACGACGTTGAAGAACATATGGAAAACGGCTATCTGTATTGCGATATTGGGTATAAACGATTGTAGGAAGGAAACGAGCGCGCCGCTTACAGTTGCAAACGAAAGGGGAATTATAAAGATAATGCCGCCTATCAGGTTGAAAGAAAAATGGACGAACGCCGCACGCCGCGCGTTCACGGACGTGCCGAGAGACGACAAAAGCGCGACTGCGCAAGTGCCCAGGTTAGTGCCGAGAATGACGAATATCGCAAACTGCATATCCACCACTCCCGTAGAGGCGAGCGACATAACAATTGCGGTGACCGCCGCCGAGGACTGCACAAGCCCCGTGAGCAGCGCGCCGAGAACGAACAAGACGGGTATCTGCCAGCTGAGTTCGCCGCCCTCGCCCCCTATCGCGGCGAATAAATCTTTGACCGCGCCCGCTATGGCGGGGTTGGAACTTTCGTCGAGCAGAGTTGCCATGGAGCGCGACATTGTGTTCATTCCTATAAAAATAAGCCCAAGACCCGCAAAAATCAAACCTATGTGCTTAATTATGTCCTTATTGCCGAACATATTCATAAGCACACCCACAAATGCGAAAAAGGCGAAAATCGCCACTGCCTGTATCCCGCCGCCCGTGGTGGAAATAGCCGTAATAAACGCCGTGACGGTAGTGCCTATATTGGCGCCCATAATTACCGATACCGCCTGCGTAAGCGTCATAAGCCCGACGTTTACAAAGCCCACTATCATTACGGTAGTTGCGCCGGAACTTGTTACAAGCGCCGTAACCGCCGCGCCCGTAGCGACGCCCAAAAAGCGGTTTTTCGTTGCCTTTGCCATAAGCCGGCGCATATGTCTGCCCGCAGCCTTTTCAAGGTTGCTGCCCATCATATTTATGCCGACCATCAAGGCGGCGATGCCGCCCAGCATAAGCAGAAAATTATTGACTATTGACAGCACGTCACCGAAAGCCAGCGGCGCCAACAGTACAGAATTCATAAATCACTCTCGTAAGTTATTGGCGAAACGAATTTCCACCTATAATATTTTAACAGCTTTTACATGGAAATGTCAATAAAAATTTTCATACTTTCACGGCGGCAAAGAAACGATTGATTTTTTGCGCGGAAAGTCTTAAAATATATTTCGGGTGAAAAATATGTTCAATATCGTTTTGGTGGAACCCGAAATCCCGCAGAACACGGGAAATATCGCAAGGACTTGCGCCGCGACGGGCTGCGCGCTGCATCTTGTGCGCCCGCTGGGCTTCGAAGTCACCGACAAATACTTAAAGCGCGCAGGGCTGGATTATTGGAGCGACGTTAAAATTTATTACTATGACGGAATAGGCGAATTATTTGAAAAATTCCCCCTCTCCCGCTTTTTCCTTTACACCACGAAAGGGTTAAAGCGATACAGCGACCAAAAACTTGAAAAAGGCGACTTCCTTGTGTTCGGCAAGGAGACAAAGGGGTTGCCCGAGGAACTGTTAAAAGAACGCAAGGAAAACTGTCTGCGCATACCCATGGTCGGGGAAACGAGAAGCCTGAACCTTTCCAACTCGGTTGCAATCGCCGTTTACGAAGGGTTGAGACAGCAGGATTTCGAAGGATTTAAAACGGAAGGACAGTTGCACCGATTAAAATGGGATTAAGTTCTTTACTTTTCGTTTTTACTATATTATAATAACGTTATGGAATTTACTAAAATCGCCGTTGCAACCGGCAACAAAGGCAAATTACGGGAAATAAGGGAAATTTTTCAAGGCGTGGAGCTTGTTTCCATGGAGGAACTCGGCTTTCAGGGTGAGATAGAGGAAACGGGCGACAGCTTTCGCAAAAACGCCAAAATCAAAGCGGAATTTATTGCGCGGAAGTATAATATACCCACGCTTGCCGACGATTCGGGGCTGTGCGTTGACGGGCTCGGCGGCGCGCCGGGCGTATATTCCGCCCGATATTCGGGTGGCGGCGAGGAAGCGAACCGCAAGCTGCTTTTAAAACAGCTTAACGAAGTTTCCGACAGAAACGCGCACTTTGAATGTGCCGTATGCCTGTGCCTGCCCGACGGACATACATATTTCGGACAGGGGCGCACCTACGGCAGAATTTTATTCGAGGAAGAGGGCGAAGGCGGCTTCGGATACGACAGGCTGTTCTACTCGGACGACTTGCATAAATCCTTCGGGCTTGCCACAGAGGAAGAAAAAAATTCGGTCTCCCACCGTTTCCGCGCTCTCTGCGATTTGAAAAGCAGATTATGAAAACCGTTACGGTCTTATCGGACACTCACGGCAACCGCGCCGCGATAGACAAAATAGCCGACGTTTTGCGGGAAAGCGATTTGGTAATACACCTCGGCGACACCTCTGCGGACGGCAATTATATTAAAAAATTCAACCCGAACGTCCGCCTTATTAACGGCAACTGCGACCCTATCCTTTTAGGCGAGGATGAAATTACTTTGCAAATAGAGGGCGTAAACATTTTCGCCTGCCACGGGCACAGATATTCCGTTAAGTCCTCTGCCGCAAAGCTTATCGCCCGCGCAAAGGAACTCGGCTGCGGCGTGGCGCTGTACGGGCACTCCCACCGCGCTTCGGAAAAGGAAACGGACGGCGTCCTTGCCATAAACCCCGGCACTATGTCGAGATATTCCGAAAAGAGCTACTGTTACCTTGTGATAAACGGCGGGAAAGCCGTAGCCAAAATCGTAAACGTCGATTAAGAGGAGCTTATGAAATTCAAACATACATTCCACGTATTCGTTGACAATTTTTCGATAACTTATAAACAGCTGCTGTACAGATTTATCATTATCCTGGTCGCGGCGGCGATTGGCATAACCTGCCTTTACCCGTTTGTCAAGGAATTTATAAATTCCGACGCTCTGAATTTGCTTACGGCGAACATCAAAAATTATTTTTCAAGCTTTCTCGACGGCGAAGTAAGCTCTATCGCCAACACTTCCCTTGCCATACGCGACGCCTACGACAAACTTATCGAACTGTTCAAAACGCGTATTACCGAAATTGTACTTATGGGGCTTCTCATTCTTCTGTTATACGTTGTGCAGAAGTGGTTCGCGGGGCTCGGAAACTACGCTACGGCGGTTTTGATAAACGATAAAATGGCTCTCCGCGCCAAATCTCCCTTTGTTGGCACAATGATTTCCCACCTTAAAGAAGCGTCGATATACAACCTTATCTATGTGCCTTTAACAATTCTGTACGACATAGTGGTTTACGGCGTGCTTTTCGTGATACTGTTCTTTATGCTCAATGGGATAAGATTCTTTCTTATAAACATGTTCCTATTCTCCCTTATGACGGTCATGGCGGCGGCGCTTAAAATGACCTTCACCTGCGACTGGCTGCCCGCCCTTATCCGCGGAAAGACGAACAACAGGCAAGCCATTAAGTTAAGCTTTTCGAGAAAGGGCAAGGACTCCCTGAACATTTACTCAAATTTTATTGTGCTTGTGCTTCTGATAATCGGCGTAAACGCCGCGGCGGCAATCTTCACATTGGGCGTGGGGGCTCTTATTACCATTCCCGCAAGCTATGTGATTTTGATATGCTTCGAATTTGTAAATTACTACGACAGGGAGGACATACGCTATTTCATAGACAAAAACACTATTGTCAAGCCCGACAAGGAGCGCGTTTTGACGCGCGAAGAATTTTTCACGGGGACGGGCGGCGAAAATCCTTGACGTAATGGCGTTTGTGCCCGAAAAATAATATGTTTTGAAACTTTTTTTATCTTCCCCCTTTACAACGGGAAGATTTTTTTATATAATAAGTAATGGTATAAAGGGCGTTTTTGCCCGATATACTTAATAAAGGAGGACGTAATGAGCTACATCGACACATACAACGCCTGGCTTAGAGATACTCGCCTGAGCGGCGAAGCAAGGTCTGAGCTTGAAAGCGTTAAAGCGAATAACGAGGAGATAGAATACCGCTTCGGCGCGGAGCTTGAATTCGGCACCGCGGGTATGCGGGGAATCATCGGCTTCGGTACAAATATGATGAACGTTTATACCGTAAAGCGCGCCACCCAGGGGCTTTCGGAATTTATAAAGACAAAGGGCGAAAACGCAATGGAGCGCGGCGTAGCCATATCCTACGATACACGCCTTAAAAGCGACGAATTTGCGCTTGCCGCGGCGGAAGTGCTGGCGTCCAACAACATAACCGCCCACCTCTACCCCATGGAACACCCCGTACCCATGCTTTCATATGCGGTAAGGGAACTGAACGCATTTGCAGGAATTATGATAACCGCATCGCACAATCCCAAACAGTACAACGGCTACAAGGTTTACGGCGAGGACGGCGCGCAGATGAGCCCGGAGGACACCGCCGTGGTAGTAGGGTTTATCAAGAAGATAAACGACTTCCTCGCTCCCCGCACTCCCACCGAGGAACAGAAATTCAGATATATAAAAATTATTCCCGACAGGGTAGATAAAAAATATTACGACGAGCTGGAAAAGCTGACGATATCCAGGCAGGCAATAAAGAAATACGGTAAGGACTTAAAACTTGTATATACGCCTGTGCACGGTTCGGGATATATCCCCGTAACTACAATTTTAAAACGTATAGGGATAAACGCCACCGTCGTCGAGGAACAGGCAAAAAAGGATACGGACTTCTCAACCGTGGAAGTGCCCAACCCCGAATTTAAAGAAACCCTTTCAATGGGCATTAAATACGCCGAAACGATAGGCGCAACCGTAGTTTTCGGCACAGACCCCGACAGCGACAGATTGGGCGTGGCGGTCAGAAACAACGAGGGCGTATTCGAAGCGCTTTCGGGAAACCAAGTCGGCATACTTCTTCTTGACTATATTCTCACCCGTCTGAAAGAAGAGGGAACTATGCCCGAGAACCCCGCCGTGGTGAAATCTTTCGTAACAACGGGAATGGCGAAAGCCATTTGCGCGAGGTTCGGCGTGACGCTTTTCGAAGTGCCCGTCGGCTTTAAGTTCATAGGCGAAAAAATCAAGCAATGGGAACAGCCCGATTGCGAACACCCCTATTCCTTCGTGTTCGGTTTCGAGGAAAGCTGCGGCTATCTGCGCGGCACGCACGCGCGCGACAAGGATGCGGTGGTCGCCTCTATGCTGTGCGCCGAAATGGTCTGCTATTACGCTTCGGTAGGAAAAACGGTTTACCAGCGTTTGCAGGAGATTTACGAAACATACGGATACGTGCTTGACAGCAATATTTCGATACCTTTCAAAGGTCTGCACGCCATGCGCGATATGAACGCCGTTGTTGACGGACTGAAAGTATCGCCTGCGACAAAGTTCGACATATATAACGTGACGGCAGTTCGCGACTATTCTAAAAACATAAGGACGGACGTTGTGACGGGCGAAAAGAGCGAGATAGGTTCCCCTATTACCAACTGCGTTTACTACGAACTTGAAAACGGCAGCTTTATATGCATACGCCCCTCCGGCACGGAACCGAAGCTGAAAATATACTTCTCCGTTAAAATGCAAAAGAAAAAGGACGCCGAGGAAGCGCTTGAAAAGATGCAGGCGGCGGCAAAACAGCTTATAGGCGTCTAAACTCGATAATTAACCGAAAATTTTTTGAAATGATAAAGCCCCGCGGCGGAAAGGCAGGCGGCAATAGGAAATCGTGCGAACGAATATCAAGATAACCCGGTCTGACAAATTTGCGGAATTTATACCGCCGCAATAAACAAAACAAAATTCTTTATCGGATACGCCTTTGGGCGAGTCACAAAAACAGCGAGGAAAATTTCCTCGCTGTTTTTGGATGATTGTTTATACTTTGACGCGGAAAGCCTAATTGGCTCAATCCATGTAGGATTGAAAACTGCTTTCAAGTTGCGTTTTGACGGCTTCTTTGAGAGCGGCGTTTACATCGAACGCACCGCCGATTTTAGCCGTCTCTTTGGAGTAATCTCCCGTTTCAAAGGCAAGATTGTAGGCTGAACGGAAACTTTTATAGTAGTTCAACTCTGCGCTGAAATAGGGGTCGGGCTGAATGAACATACTGTTATACGCTCTGATTATGCCCGATATCGGCACACCGTAAGCGTTATCGTCCAATGCCGCCCAATTATCGCAACGATACTTCCACGTCTTTTGGTATTGTGCTTTGATTTCTTGTAAGGCGCGTTCTTCCGCCTCGTTCAAGGGCTTGAAGTCCCGCATATAGCCCGTGTTTTCTTCGACCTGCGCGAGGTTGCTCATGCCGGAGAGGACGACGAGTACGCCCTCGCGCGAGGCGGAAAATCTGATGGCAAAGCTCGCGGGGGAAGCCTTTTTGTCAATGTCTTTGAGAATATGCTCCGCTCCGGCCGGAACACGGGCAAGCGCGCCGCCCTTTACGGGTTCCATGACGATGACTTGTTTACCATGTTTGCGTATTACATCGTAGCACTTTTCAGACTGAATGAACGGCTCTTCCCAATCGTAATAGTTCAAAACGATTTGCACGGCGTCCACCTCGGGGTGTTCTGTGAGAATTTTATCGAGATGTTCCGCATCGTCGTGGTAAGAGAAAGCAATGTGGCGTATTTTTCCCTGTTCTTTCCACTTCTTCATATAATTGAACAGGTGACAGGCGTCCACTTCCGCAGGATAGAGATAGCGGTTGAGATTGTGTAGCAGATAGTAGTCAAAGTATTCCACCCCGCACTTTTCAAGCTGTTCGTTGAAAATAGCTTCCACTCGGTCCTCCGCGGGCATTTGGAACGTGGGGAATTTTGACGCAAGCAGGAAACTATCCCTCGGATGACGCTTTACAAGGGCTTCGCGGATAGCCGTCTCGGACGCGCCGTTGTGATAAACGTAGGACGTATCGAAATAGGTAAATCCCCGTTCGAGAAAGATATCTACCATTTTCTTGAATTGTTCCATGTCGATATCGGCTCCGTTCGCGCTTTTTTGCGGCAGTCGCATAAGCCCGAACCCCAATTTTTTAATTTCACTCATAGTCGTTCTCTCCTTTTTTATTGTTCGGCATTGCCGTTTAAGTATGGTTTCATCATTGCGGGCAGAAACATATCGCAAAACTTTTTGGTGCGCTCCTCAAAACTGTATGCTCCGCCCGACATATCCCAACAGAGCATTTCGCCGTAAATAACGTCCGTCAAGGCGTCGGCGAGCGCGTCTATCGGCGTGTCCTCTTTGAGTTCGCCCCGTTCAACACCCTTTTTTATCATTCCTTTCATGGAATCGTTGTCCATACGGAGTTTTTCCTTGTCGTAGGGGTTCTCCACGAGATTGGGGTCAACGGTATTGCGCACCCACTCCTGGCAGAGTTTAAGTCCGTCCCTTTCGATATGTCCCGAAAAAGTTACCATATAAAATGTCAGCCGCTCCATAAACGGTCCGTCGTGCCGTTGAGCCTCCTCGTAAATTTCACGAAACATATCGTGGCTTAATGCAAATACCACATCTTCCTTGCGCTTGAAATAGGTATAAAACGTACCGTTTGAAACGCCGCACGCCTTTGTAATTTCTTCGATTGAGGTATTTACAAGTCCTTTTTCGCGTATGATGTTCTTTGCCGTCTCCAAAAGTTTCTTCCTTGTTTCCAGAGCGGCAAGTTTCCTGTTCGTCATTTTTTCAGACATAAGTCCTCCGTTAAGGTGGCGGAGTGCCCCGCAAATACGGCAGAGCACTCCGTAATGAGTAACGCTTATTGCGCCGCCCTACGCTGTTCTGTTTTCTTTGCGAGCGCGACGTATGCCGCAGACGGTTCGTCTATCGTGAGAACTGTCTGCTCCATTGGGCAAAGCCCGATTCCGTCGCGGCTCTTGATGTTTGGCGTAAGCGTGGCATATTCTACACATACCCCATATTTTTTCAGCACGGCAAGACCGCTTTCCGAAATTACTTCGGCAAATACGCCTTTCACGCCCATAAGAACGTACAACATGGCAGCGGCTTTGCCCACAATTCTGTCTGCGGCGCAAGCGCCGTGAAGGTTTTCTCCCTGCTTAATTAAGTCCAAAAGAGGACGTATGCCACGAAGTCGGCTGGTAAGGATACGGTCGTCCTTTTGCACAACGCACGTCAGATTTTCAGCTTCCAGCCGCTCGCGCAACAGGGCGAGCGACGTCGCTATTTCGGTCATGGCGCGCGCCTTTTATTCATTATCTTTTATAAGTAGCAGGCGCAGTCCCATAACAACGAAAGGTACGATAACAGCTTGCAAAACCATGCCCAAAAGTCCCGTCTGTATTTGCGACCAAACCGTTGCCGCCGAGAGAGGAGAAACGCTCTGGAAAATGGCGGCTATGGCGAGGAATACGAGCCTGCCTGCGACCTGCGCAAGCAATACCGCGGGGAACGCCATCCAGCCGTTTTTGGCGATACTGCGCGAAAAAAGCCCCGAAACTGCGGCAAATACCGCAAATTCGACAATCATATAAGGCAGACGAATTGCGGCAGGCATAGGGTTGCCGATAAGCGAAGTTATCGCAAAGCTGACAACTGGGGAGAGAATACCCACGCCCAGACCCCATTTCCAGCCGAGCAAGCAACCGCCGAGAAGTATCGGCAGATACATAGGCAGCCATTGTACGCCGCCGGGCGCGCCGAGGGCGAGATGTACGAGTTGCGGAAGAATTACCGCAAGCGCGATAACACCAAGCGAAATAAGCGTTTTTACCGTGATTTTAACACGGAGAGCTGCGCTGTGACGTGTTAGAACCTGTTCAATCATCGTAAATTTCCTCCATACTATTTGATAATATTATTTTACCATATTCGTTGAATGAAAGTCAATGATTTTCAATCACTAACGCAAAAATTTTTTCGGCCTCCCTCTTTTCGGTATAAAAAGGTATCAATATCAATACGGCGTTTGCGCCGCAAACAAAAACGGAGAGCCGATTGAGTTCGGCCCTCCTATCTTTTGTGAAATTTTACGGAAATATTTCGGAAAATGAAAACTTTTGGGCTTGTAGGAAATTCGTCAAACGTCAGCCCAGCATTTCTTTAAAGGCGGCTTCGTCAATTATACGTATTCCGAGTTTCTGCGCTTTTTCAAGCTTGGAACCCGCCGCCTCGCCAGCAACCACTAGGGTGGTTTTAGACGTTACCGAGCTTTGGCACTCTCCGCCGCGCTCCTCTATAAGCTTCTGCGCCTCGCTGCGCTTAAATTCGCTTAAAGTACCAGTAAGAACAACAAATTGCCCCGAAAATACTCCCGATTGCGCGTTCTCCCGCGGGGATTGCGGGGTCACTCCCGCCGAAAGCAAGTGTTCGATTTCCGAAAGGTTGTTTTCGTCATTCAGCCAGCCTATTATGGCGTCCGCCGTGATTTCGCCCACGTTGTCCATGGAAATAAGCTGTTCGCGCGTGGCAGCCCTCAGACCTTCTATGCTCTTGTATTCTCTGGCGAGGTCGCGCGCGGCGACTTTGCCCACCCCGTCGATACCCAGCGCCAAAAGAAACCTTTCAAAGGGAACGTCCTTACTTTTTTCGATTGCGGCAAGCGTATTGGTTATGCGCTTGTCCTTGAATCCGTCCAGCTTTGAAAGGTCCTCGGCGGTATATGAATAGAGTTGCGAACATTCGCGTAGTCCTAAAATATCATACATCTGCCCCGCAGTCATTTCGGAAAGCCCGTCTATATCCATGGCGTCCTTTGACGCAAAGTGCGCCGCCTTGCCCACTACGCGCGGACGGCAGTACTTATTCGGGCAGAACAGATTTGCGCCCACTTCTGCTACGGGACTGCCGCAGAATGGGCAGAATTTGGGTTTTTCCACCCCGGCGCTGCCCTCGGCGTGTTCGGTTGCGCCCAGAATTTCGGGGATGACCTCGTTGGAACGGCGTATCATTACCTTACTACCCACCTTTACGTCTTTGCGCGTCAAATCTCCGAAGTTGTTCAGCGTAGCGCGGCGTACGGTTGCGCCCGCAAGCTCCACCGGCTCTACAATGGCAAGCGGGGTAAGTTTGCCCGTCCTGCCCACCTGCCAGCGTATTTCCTTTACCGTAGTTTCCGTCTCCTCCGCTTCGAATTTATAGGCTATCGCCCAGCGCGGAAATTTATCGGTATATCCTATACTTTCGCGTACGGAAGCGTTGTTCAGCTTAATCACCGCGCCGTCCGTAAGCACGTCCAAATTCTTTCTTTCAACCTCTATCTCTTCGACGGCGGCAATTACCTCGTCGAACGTCCTGCATATTCTTACAAAAGGAAAGACCTTGAAGCCCTGTTCCCTTAAAAATTCAAATTGCGATACCTGCGTCGGAAATTCACGGTCGGAGGCGTAGTTTACGTTATAAAACAGAATTTCGGGCGAACGCTCCGCCGTGACCTTCGGGTCGAGGTTGCGAATCGCGCCCGCGGCGGCGTTCCGTGCGTTTTTAAGCTGTTCCTTTGCGGTTTTATTGTAGTTTTCAAGCACGGAAAGACGGATAACCGCCTCCCCCTGCGCTTCAAGCGTGCCCGAATAAGGGATTGAAAGCGGAAACGATTTGATAGTAAGGCATTGCGCGGTTACGTCCTCGCCCTCTACGCCGTTGCCGCGCGTCGTCGCGCGGACGAACCGCCCGTTTTCATAAGTAAGGCAGACGGTAAGCCCGTCGAATTTGTATTCTACGGTATATTCGGGGTCGGGAACGGTCTTTTCTATGCGCGTCATAAAAGCGGAGAGCTGCTCGTACGTCACGGCTTTATCCAGGCTGTAAAGTCTGGAAATATGTTTATGCCGCTCGAAACCCTTAATCGGCTCGCCGCCCACTCTCTTTGTGGGGCTGTCAAATTCAACGCGCCCCTCTTTTTCTTCGAGACTGCGCAACTCGTCGTATAACCTGTCGTATTCCCTGTCGGAAACGGACGGATTGTCCAAAACGTAGTATTCGTACGCCCATTTATTCAGAATATCTATAAGTTCGCGCATTCTGTCCATAATTCACCTTTCAGCCTATGACCGTAAGGGGGGCGAGAGAAGCCGAAAGCTCCTTTATACCCTGACCTTCGAAAGCCACGTTCACTGTATTGCCGTTATTCTTTACGGCTATAACCATTCCTAATCCGAATTTGGGATGTTTGACCTTCATTCCGACGGTATATTTGCCCGTTTTTTCGGCGGAAGCCTGCTTCTGCCCGTTCCAAAACGCCTTGAAAGAACCGCCCGAACCCGCGGCGGAAGGCACGTCGCTTCTGTATGCGTCCGCGGAAGAATAAACCGCCCTGCCCGTGCGCTCTGCTGGGTAGTCCGTTTCGCCGAAGCTGCGGTATTCCGTTTGATATCTTCCCAAACCGCGGTATATATTCGTTTTTTCGGGCAATCCCAGCTCCTTTGCAATCTCCGATATAAAACGCGACGGCTGAGTAACGCTGCGGTGTCCGTACAGGTAACGGGATTTGGAACGCGTAAGATAAAGCCGCTTTTCGGCGCGAGTTATGGCAACGTACATAAGCCGCCTTTCCTCTTCCAAATCGCGTCCGTCGCTCTCCGCGCGCGAGGAAGGCATAATTCCGTCCTCTAACCCGCAAATGAACACTACGGGAAATTCAAGTCCTTTAACGGCGTGGATTGTGGCAAGCGTGACATAATTTCCGTCGTCCATTTCATCGACGTCGGAATACAGGGTCACCTGGTTCAAATAATCGTCGAGCGAAGCTTCGGGATTAAGCCGTGCAAAGTCGTCAACGGACGCTATAAATTCGTCGAGGTTGGCAAGCTTGCCGTCCCCCTCGTCCGTGCCGTCGTCGTAAGCCGAACGAAGGTCCGTGAGATTTATTACATCGCGCACAAGTTGCGCGACATTCGTCTGCACGGAAGAAATTATAAATTCCTTGACAAGCGCGGCAAAGTCTTTCAGCTTGTCCCGCATCGTATTGGGAAGGGGCAGGGAATCGCAATCGACCGCCGCGTCGTACAGCGAAAGCCCATTGGTTTCCGCGTACTCGTACATAACTTCTATCGTCCTGCCGCCTATGCCGCGCTTGGGAACGTTTATTATGCGTTCCGCCGCCTCGCTGTCGAAAGGGTTGGAAATCAGCCTTAAATAAGCGAGGACGTCCTTTATTTCCTTGCGCTCGTAAAAGCGGAAGCCGCCGAAAACTTTATACGGTATGCCGTATTTGGTAAATTCCGACTCGTACGAACGCGTAAGCGCGTTTATTCGCATTAGCACGGCGTAGTCTGAATATTTGCCGCCCGCGCGGATTCCGTCCGCTATTTTTCTCGCGGTGAAAAGCGCTTCGCCCGACTCCTCGTCCGCCTGATAATATTCGGGCTTTTCGCCCTCCTCGTCCTCCGTCCAAAGTTCCTTACCCCGCCGCCCGACGTTGTGGCGTATTATGCTGTTGGCAAGGTTAAGAATATTTTTGGTGGAGCGGTAGTTGCGTTCCAATTTGTATATTTTGGCGTTCGGGTAATCCTTGTCGAAACGCAGTATGTTTTCAATTTCGGCGCCCCGCCAGCCGTAAATGGATTGGTCGTCGTCGCCCACTGCGAAGATATTGCCGTGCTTTGAGGAAAGCAGCTTTATTATGTTGAATTGTACGGCGTTCGTGTCCTGAAATTCATCTACAAGCACGTAGCGGAATTTGTCCGAAAGATATTCGCGCACCTCCACGTCCCGCCTTAAAAGGCGGAGGGTTTCCAAAAGCAAATCGTCGAAGTCGAGCGCGTTGTTCTTCCTTAAATGACGGTCGTACTTGTCGTAAATCACGGCAATGTCGTCCATTCCGCGCTCATGCTGAAATTTGCGCCCGTATTGGTCGGGGTCGAGCCCGAGCATTTTGGCGTTGCCTATGTGGTATTTTGCGGATTTTAACAGAGATTCTTCGGTGAAACCGAGGTCCTTGAAAATTCTTTTGATTACGTTGTTGCGCTCTACGTCGGAGTATATCGAAAAGTTGCTTTTAAGACCCGCATTTTCTGCAAATTCGCGCAAAATTTTAACGCACATGCTGTGAATGGTGCAAATCCAGCGGCTGTCTCCCTCGCCCAAAATGCGGTTAAGGCGCTCTTTCATTTCGTTCGCCGCCTTATTTGTGAACGTTATGGCGAGAATCTGGTTCAAAGACGCCTTTCCTTCGCGCAGAATATAGGCTATGCGCGTAGTCAAAACACGGGTTTTTCCGCTGCCCGCGCCCGCAAGCACAAGCACCGCGCCTTCCGTATCCGTGACGGGTTTTATCTGTTCTTCGTTTAGCTGTGAAAGCAATTCGTCCATAGTTTGATTATATCATACGCAAATAAAAAATTCAAACGATATGCAAACTCAATATGCGGGGCGGCGGGCAAATTTTTGCCCGCCGCCCATTCATTTTTAAGCCCTACCGCATAATTTTAAAACATACAAATTTAAAAGCCCGATTATATGAGTTTTTAAACACCCGACTTTAAAACCCGCCTAAATTTTCACGCCGATAGACTTTTCCTCGCGATATTTTTCAAGCGCAGCATTGTAACGGTTCGCCAAATCGAGGTTGTAACGCATTTTTTCCTCGTACGATAATTTTTCGTAATACTCCTTATCGGTAAGCCGCCCTATGGCGTCATATACCTCGCCCTCGGTATCCAGAAGCTGCTTCACGCGCAGATAAAATTCGTCGTCCTTTTCGCCGCGGATAGTACTTTTTACCCTACCTTTCAAAGAGGATTTAACCTTTATTTCGCTAACTCCCCTCTCCTTTGCCTCGGAAGCGTTGAGGTCGAAATTTTTCTTGCAGTCCTTCCAGAAATTGTTTTTCAGACGCTGTTTTGCGGCGCGCGCCATCACCTTTATGTCATCCATACCAAACCCCTTTGCATTTCGCCAAAAATCGACTTTTTTTATAATGAAAAGGGTTCGTCGCACTTCTTCTGTGCAACGAACCCTTTGAGTTTAACCTCTGTTTCTCTTTCTTGCGGCTTCCGCCTTTTTACGCTTTTTGACGGAGGGGGACTCGTAAAATTCCTTTTTACGAAGGTCGCCTATTATACCGTCGCGCGAGCACTTTCTTTTGAAACGCCTTAAAGCGCTTTCAACCGACTCGTTTTCGCCCACTTTGATGGTTGACATTTTTACTACCCTCCTTCGCCTGCGCACTTATTTGCCCGCTTTTCCGCGAGCTTTTTAAGTATATCAAACGCCGCCGAAAAAGTCAATGAATTTTGCAAAATATTAAGGAAATTTTTACCTTTTTAAATAAGGCGCAGAATAAGCATCCATATAATTGCCCTTCCTTTAAAACAATTTAGCATTTGACATAAGGGGCTATATATGATACAATTTGAGTTATAAATAATCCATAGGAGAAAAATGTGAAACGAAAACTTTTACTTGCGCTTATTTCGCTGACCTGCGCGCTTTGCCTTGTGTTTAGCTTGGCAGGCTGTAACCTTGTTGGAAGAAACGTCCACAAATTTATATATAAATGCAGTCAAACTGAGCATTGGCAAGCCTGTACCGATTGCGGAAAAGAAAAAGACCGCAGCGGTCACGCAGTATCGGACGGGGTTTGCCCCGCCTGCGGATATGTGGAAAAATGCACCGAAGGGCTTAAATTTACGGAAATTGAAGAAAACGAAAAAACAGTCGGCTATTCCGTTAAAAAGGGTACGGCAACGGACAGCCATATATTTATACCCTCGTTTTATAATAATTTACCTGTAATTTCTATCGACTATCAGGCGTTCTATGGTTGCACAAGCCTAACAGAATTAACCATAGGTAACAGCGTTACTTCTATTGGTGCTTGTGCGTTTGAAGGTTGCACAAGCCTTGCTGAAATAACCATTCCCGATAGTGTTACTTCTATCGGTGAAAGAGCGTTCTCTGGTTGCGAAAGCCTTAAAAAAGTTTGGAAAGTTTCCTACTTTTCAGATTAGTCAAATTCCGAAGAAATAAATGTTGAAAACCCCGAGCAAAATGCAGAAAATTTAAAAGGCGAATATTGCTATTATTATTGGATACGCGGATAATTTATCGCATTTAAACATTTATAAAAACAAAGGCGTGGCAATTTGAAATTGCCACGCCTCTGTTTTATTAACCTGCGCAAACGCAGTTTTGCGAAAATATCAATAACTGTATCATTTACGTGCTTTTTATGGAGTTTTCAGCCCGTCAAATCGCGGCGGAACGCCCGCATTATCCTGTTCTCTATGCGGGATACCTGCACCTGCGAAACGCCCAACATTCCCGCAACTTCGCTTTGGGTCATATCTCGGAAATAGCGCAACATTATTACCTTGCGGTCGCGCTCGGGAAGCCCCTCTATCGCCGTCCTTAGTTGGAGAGCGTCTATTATCTCCTCCTGCCTGTCCTCTACGGGCAATTTTTCCAAAAGTTCCTGACCCTTCTCGTCCTTATAATCGCCGCGCTCGTAAATAGACACGGGCATCCGCGTAGAGCCCATGGTGAACACTACTTCGCTTTCGGGCATATCGAATTCTTTTGAAATTATTTTAAGGCTGGGCTGAGAACCGTGTTCGGAGACGTATTTCTCCACGAACAGATTTATCTGTTTTGCGCGGTTTTTTATTGCGCGGGACACCTTAATACTGCCGTCGTCGCGCATGAAACGCTTTATCTCCCCCGCTATCATGGGCACGGCGTACGTTGAAAAACGCACTCCGAAACTTTCGTCGAAGCCGTTGATGGCTTTCAAAAGCCCCATGCTTGCAAGCTGGTATAAATCGTCGTACTCCACTCCCTTGTTAAGGTAGCGCCGCACTATCGATTTCATTAAGTTTGTATTCATTATCAAAAGCCTTTCTTTTGCGTCCGAATCGCCGTCCTTTGCCCTGCGTATTAAGTCGTTCGTCTCATCGACGTCAAGCATTCTCCACTTCCGGTTTAAAACATTTTGACATATAGACGACCGTGCCCTCGCCCTTTACGGAATTTACGCTGAATTCGTCCATGAAGGTCTGCATTATGGTGAAACCCATGCCGCTGCGCTCGTCGGAAGGCTGCGATGTGTAAAAGGGCTGAACAGCTTTTTCGACGTCCTCTATGCCCTGACCCGAATCGCTTACCTTTATATGTAATTTGTTATCCTCTATTTCACATTCGACGGTGACAAGCCCCGCCGTATCTCTGTAAGCATGGACGGTGCAGTTCGTAACCGCCTCGGATACGGCGGTTTTTACGTCCGAAAGGTCGGAGAGAGAAGGATTTAACTCCACGCAAAACGCGGCTACCGCGTCGCGCGCAAACGCCTGGTTGCGGGGATAAGAATAGAATTGAAGTTTCAGATAATTTTTGGTCATATGCTCCTCTTTATTCGGCTTTGGGGATAAGCGAATATATTCCGCTTAAATTAAGTATTTTGTCCGCGGCGAAGTTGGGCTTCTGAATGAACACGGGAATATTCATCTTCGCCGCCTTTTTGTAGCGGCCGATTAAAAAACCTATGCCCGTAGAATCCATAAACGCCACGTCGGACAGATTTATCACTATTCTTTTAGCCGAAAGATTTTCGTCTATCAGCCTGTCGCAGCGGGCGCGGGCTTCGCGCGAGGAACATTCGTCCATCTCTCCCGCCAAACTGAGGTACAGCGTGTTTGCCTGTAAATACCCCGTGACTGTCATTTTTTACGCTCCGTGGTTTTTTACTGATAATACAGCAAAGAGCGGATAAAAAATTGCGATTTTGTGCAACTTTCTGCAATGTTTTGTCGGTTATTTTTTATCAAAATGTTTATAAAAAAATAGGAAAAAACAGAAAAATTACTTGACAAAACGCTATGGGTATATTATTATATTTAAGCATTGTGCAAGAGGCGATTAACCTTTTTAAGGGACTTTAGCTCAGTTGGTTAGAGCGGTCGGCTCATAACCGATTGGTCCGCGGTTCGAGTCCGTGAAGTCCCACCACTTAGCCGCGGCGCGGCGATACCTGTCCATAGGGTTAAATATGGAGAATATGGCCCGATAGCTCAGTTGGTTAGAGCGCCAGCCTGTCACGCTGGAGGTCGACGGTTCGAGCCCGTTTCGGGTCGCCAAATTTTTTTAGCGCCGAAAGGCGTAAAACGCCTTGGTAGCTCAGTCGGTAGAGCGGTGGACTGAAAATCCATATGTCGGCGGTTCGATTCCACCCCAAGGCACCACCCTCCGCGGGCGTGCTGGTGTAGCTCAACTGGCAGAGCAGCTGATTTGTAATCAGCAGGTTGTGGGTTCGATTCCAATCACCAGCTCCATCAGTTTTAATCCCCGCGGCAGGCGGGGTTCAATATTTCGGGCGGATTGCAGAGTGGCCAAATGCATCAGACTGTAAATCTGACGTCTCCGACTTCGGTGGTTCGAATCCACCTCCTCCCACCAGCAAAACGGCACCCTATTACGGGATGTCGTTTTGCTGTATTTACGGAGGAAGCAAAAAGAAACGCCGCTCGGTTCGCCCGAGCGGGCTATGCCCGCGAAGGTCTGCCGAGGGTTCCCTTGGGGAAACGGCAGAATCCACCTACGGCTTTTCGGAGTTCCTATGAAAAGCCGCCGCTTTACACCAAAAACAGGCACTGACAAAAATTCAGTGCCTGTTGCTGTGTTTGGGGGTAGTAAAAAGAAACCCGACTTTTCGGTGATTAGTGCGAGGAGCCTAACGGAAAACTTCGATTATGAAAAACGCTTACAATCCCGTTTGTATTTTTGAAATTGCTCTATTATTATAAAATGAAACCGTAATACACTTTTTTTCATTTCCCCACACGTATGCTGTTGCCGTACTTCCCATTATCGTACTACTTGTACTGTTATCAGGTTCACCTAAAATTTCCTTAACTTCATCTAAGGTCATCCCTCCCACATACTCATAAGTAACAGTACTTATTGTTGCGCATTTAATTTTGTTAAAATTTTCCATTGTCAATTTGCTATTGCCGCATGCCGCAAATGTTAAAACTAGTGACGTTAAACAAAGTAATAAGACAATATATCGAGCTGTTTTTTTCATTTTGTCTCCTTTTTAATTTCTTAACATTATTATACAAGAAGAAATCTTCTTTGTCAATAATTTTAAGAAGATTTCTTTTAAAATCGTTTTATGGCAAAATTGGGGGATAGAATTAAAGAATTACGGCTTGAAAGAGGATATACGCAAAAAAAACTTGCACAGCTTATCGGCGTTAGTCAAAAAGCTGTTGACTATTGGGAACGCTCGGTAAACGAGCCGAAAGCGAGTTACATTATATCCATTGTCAAAGTGTTTGAAATTAGTTTTGACGATTTTTTTGAAAACGTTACAAACGATTAACAGCGCAAAAGAATTACCACAAAAAAATTTGCACGCTATCGCCTAGCGATAAATTGCGGGGTAAATCATTCTAGAATTGTAATTTTGATTTATATATTTTTATACAATGCAGGAATTACAAATTGGCTCAAAAAGAAAAATATTCCGCCGAATTAGTAGCTATTTAGGATTTTAAGATTGCAATTAGGAGATTTTATGTCAAGCACACAATTTATAACTTTATTGACAAGGGAAATAGATAGTTTTATCGGTACATTTGCCCACGATAGTAACAGTCTATTCAAAAATGAAAATGACAAGCTTATTCATCCAAGTGAATACGGAATGTATCGGGAAAGATGTTTTCGACGGCTCTTGCAACTTGTTTTAAGTAGAGAGTATTCTGTAACTGACGGGTTTATAATAACTTCCAATGATAATATCTCGACACAATGTGATATATTGGTCAATAACGCTTTTTCTATGCCGTTAACGGATAGAGGATTGGGGAATTTTTATCCCGTAGAAGATGTTTGCGCGATAGTCGAGGTAAAGTCGGATTTAACCAAAGGAGAACTGACAAATGCTTTACGAAAATTATCTGTTGTAAAACAATTAAGCGATGATAGAAAAGGTGTAATAACTTCCAAAGCTCATTTCTTGAATCAAAATTACATACCTTCGTTTTTAGTATGCAATAAAATCAAATGTGATATTGAGGCTCTTAATTATTCAGAAATCTATAAAGATATAGATAGGTGTTATTGGCATAATGCGATTTTAAGTTTAGAAGATGGTATTATCTTATATTGGTTACAATTTAAGGATTTCCCGCCTCGAACAAAAAGACTTTATCGAGATTGTGGCTTTGATGTTGAAAATGGCAGGACCGATTTTCAGTACTCACAGCATATCTTTGACTTTACGTCTTCTGTGGAAACACATAATTGCGCTTATAATTATATAAAAATCGATCAAGATAATAAGTATTATCATATTCTTTATTTTTTAACACTTATGAGACAAGCCATTGAAGAAATGATTAGATACCAATTTGATAGTATCGAGTATCTCGGTTTTCATAGTAATACACTGTTTAAAAATTGAGTTTGGGTTAATCAAGACCGAAAGAGGCTCGCTATTTTATCTTATAAGAAAAATGTATCCGCATTTTGTCGGGATTACGCCACATTTAGGTTCGATTTAGTTTATGATATTCTCCACCGGCAACAGGCACTGACATTTTGTCTGTGCCTGTTGCCGTATGTTGGGTTAGATTTTTAAAACGGCGACTTGTAAAGGCGCCGTTTTGACATGTTTCCGATATCAATTATTTTTGAAATTTGCTTGATATACATTCGGACTTATGATACAATGCGTTTAAAATATATAATCACAAGGCGGATAAATGAGCAAAAGGAAAGAATTGCAAACGCAAATTTTGCAACACTATTTTTCAATTCAAGACAATATAGCAACTTTAAAGCTTGTATATGATACATTTGCCGAACTGATAAACCCGAATTTCGGAGACGGCACTATTGAAAAACTCAACGACAAACTTTTTTCGGATATTCAGGAAGCGGTATTACTCCTCCCCAAAAAGTTCAAACTGAATTTGCATATCATAATAAAAAATTTCGGCGAATATACCAAAGAAGAATGCGCAGAAATTATCAAGCAAAATATTTATCTGGCGGCTTACCGTACCATTAAAGAAAACCATAAAAAACTTGTCAGTGGCGGGTCGTTAATCGGCGCGGGCGCGGTTATACTGATAGTCAGCTATTTATTGCATAACTATGAATTATGGTTTGATTTGATAAACATAAGCGGCACGTTATTCGTTTGGGAAGGCGTGAATATGGCGTTTTTGGAAAGAAATCTTGAAAACAGAGCGACGAGAACGCTTGCAAAATCGATTCAAAACATAATCATAGAAGACGCAACAGATTCTGTCTGAACTTTAAATTTCTGCAACAATATAGTAAAACAGAGTACTCCGCAGAGTACTCTGTTTTTTGCTATGGAGTTACGATTATTCGTGGTCCATTACCCAATAACCGCCCTCGTGCTGCAAGGGAGGGAATGTCGAACCCTTTTCAAGATAAGTCTTTTCGTTGTCACGGCTTTTCCCGTTTTTATCGTATGCCTTATAGTGGCAGGACATGGGAACGGTTTCACCTGATTTGAATTTTTCCATTCTTATTTACCTCCATAATCCTATCTTGCGCGGGTTGGGAGATTTTTATGTATCGGATATGGAAATTTCTTTAAAACGCCTTTCAAAATCCGTTAATAAGGGATTTTGAAAGGCGTTTTAATTCAGGTTTCACCCTTTGTTGCGCAGGTTTTCGGAAATGGGAAATGCGACGGCATACGCCTTTAAAAGCGCGGGCAGAATTAGCAACACCGTGACGAAAGCGCAGAGCGTCTGCGGTATCACGGCGGTAAGCGAGGCTACAAAATAAGCCTTTGCTGCCGCGAAATCGAAGCCGTAATAAAGCGGCGTAATCACATTGTCGAGCAAGGTAAAAAACGCCGTAGATAAAACCGCCGCCGCAGTAATCAGGGCGTGCCGAGCCGTATTAAGCTTGTGTTTGAATTTCAAGCCGAGCGCCCCGAAAAAAAGCGCGAACAGGTTGTAATATACAAGATAAAGAATAAGGACGTTTACGAAAAAACCGAATATGAAACAGCGAAGAACGGAAAACGCGGTTGCCGAAATTACACTTCTTCTGATTCCGAAATAGAACGAGAAACTTAAAAGCAGCACGGTCACCACCTCCACTCCCGAAATCCCGTTCAAAACGAACTGCCCTCCTATTAGAAGGGCGGTAAACAGGCTTATTAACGCAATTTCCTTTGCCGCAGACATCAGAACTTCTGATACGCCCAAACGTACAGGCAGCCTTCTCTTACGGTCAATTCCGAAGCGCCCAAAACGGCAGAACCGTACGTTTTACCTTCATGCTCGAATGTACCCCATTCGTCGTTCGCGTTTTCTGCGTCGTCGGTATATAGCATCCAATAGCTGTTTAAAGCATTCGATTTACCGTTTATGGAGGTCATCATGCCGTCATTTATTTCGAAGGTCAGCCTGCCCTCGTCGCTAAGGCGCTCCATATATTCGAGAAGGGTCTTACCGACGTAAGATTTATCGGTTACTTTGATAAAAACAGTGTTTTCGTCCGCCTTTACGGGTTCACGGTCGCATGCGGCGGCAAAGATGCAGGCAAACGCCGCAAGGATTGTTAAGATGAATACAAGAAATTTTTTCATTCGGATACTCCTTTTATTTTTCGTCGTATATGCGCGCTATCGCATAGAAAAGCGTGGAAAGCTTATTGAGATACTCGAAGATATATTCGCTGCCGCCGTACTTTTCATAAAGCCTTGCGTAGGCAAGTTCCGCACGGCGCGTTACTGTGCGCACTATGTGCACCTTAGCGCCCATAGGGGTTGTGCCCGGCAAAACAAAACTTGTGAAAGGACCGGCTTCCTCTTCGTACTTTTTTATGACTTCCAAAAGCTCTTCGAGGTGTTTTTCCCCTATATGCCCGTAGCCGCCCGCCACCTCTGCCATCATAGTGGATAACAGAGTGACTATCTTCCTCAACTCCATTTCCATATGAATGTCGTTGACGTGGTGCGTAAGCTCCATAATATAGGCGGACAGCTCATCTACTGCGCCGAAAAACGCAATACGTTCGTCGGTTTTTAAGGTTTTACCGCCGACCAAATCGGTTGAAAGAGGTTCTTTTTTCAACGCTTATCTCCTTTAAGCCTTCCTGTACTTTTTAACGCCCTGCTCGAAGAGGTCGTTGCCCACGCTATCGTAAGTGACAATAGCGTAAAAATCCTCTACTTCAAGCCTATGAATAGCTTCCGCGCCGAGGTCCTCGTATGTCACGACCTCGCACTTTTTGATTGTTTCGGATATGGAAGCTGCCGCGCCGCCTATCGCGGAAAGATAGACCGCCCCGTATTTTTGCAAAAGCTGTTTAAATTCCGCACTGCGCGAACCCTTGCCAACCATTACCTTCAAGCCCTGCTGCATAAGCGGTTCGGCATAGGGGTCCATTCTGTAACTCGAAGTGGGTCCGGCTGAGCCTATCGCTCTGCCCGGTTTTGCAGGAGTTGGACCTACATAATAGATTACAGAATTTTTAACGTCGATAGGAAGGGGCTCTCCCTTCTTCAAAAGTTCGCAAAGACGCTTATGCGCGGCGTCTCTGCCGGTATAAATCACGCCCGTAATATGCACGACGTCGCCTGCGCGTAATGAACGGACAAGCTTTTCGTCAACGGGGGTTGTCATTCTTATCATAATTTTTCTCCTTAAAGGGTACAGGTCTTATGCCGTGCCGCATGGCACTGAATATTTATTGCCACGGGCAGGCTTGCTATGTGGCAGGGATATGTGTTTACCTTTACGGCAAGGCAGGTTACCGTTCCGCCGAAACCCATAGGTCCGACGCCGAGCCTGTTGATTTCTTCCAAAAGTTCGTCTTCAAGCTTGCGCGCAATCGGGTCGGGCGAATGGTCGTCTATTTCCCTGAAAAGCGCTTCCTTTGCCATAAGCGCGCACTTTTCGAAGTTGCCGCCTATGCCCAGCCCCACTATTACGGGAGGACAGGGCTTGCCGCCGGCATTATATACCGTGTCCAGCACAAGCTTTTTTATTCCTTCCACGCCGTCCGCAGGAATAAGCATTTTGACGACGCTCATATTTTCACTGCCGCCGCCCTTGGGGGCAACGTCGATGCGGAAAGAGTCGCCCGGGACGATTTTTACGTGGACTATCGCGGGAGTATTGTCCTTGGTGTTTACTCTGTCGAGAGGATGCCTTACCACGGATTTACGCAGATAGCCCTCTGTATAAGCCTGCCTTACGCCTTCGTTTACGGCTTCGTAGATATCGCCCTCGAAAACCACTTCCGAACCGATTGTAAGCATTACAACAGCAACGCCCGTATCCTGGCAGATTGGAAGGCGCTTGTCCCGCGCGAGTAAATCGTTTTCGACGATTTTCCCTATTACCTCCCGCCCGAGGGGCGATTCTTCCCGCTTTTCCGCCGATTTAAGCGTGCATAGGACGTTATCGGGGATATTTTCGCAGGCGTCAATGAACATGTCCTTGATTTTTGCCGTTACTTCGGCAAGCTCTATTTTTCGCATATGCATCTCCTATTCTATTTCGATATGCCGCACGGGGGCGTGAGGACAGGAAAACCATTTCATCGTCTCCGCAGCCTTTATTACGCTGCCCGTCGTATATAATTCTACTTTGCCTTTACTGTTTACTGTATTTTCAAGGCGGTTTTCATTCAATACTTTTTCCAGCAATTCCGCGGCGGGCTGACCGCACGCCACGCATTTTACACCGCCGAGCGCCTTGGTTACCTGTGGTTCGAGCAGGGAAAAATGGGTGCATCCGTATATCAGCACGTCCATGCCCGCGTTTTCTATCTGCCGAAGCTTATTGCGGACTATATCTTCAACCGAAAGCCCGCAAAAGCCGCTTTCGAGAAGTTCCACGAACTCGCCACAGGCGAGGGGCACGGGAGTTATTCCCGATTTTTCCAAAAGTTTCTGGTATGCCCTGCTTTCGATTGTCGCCGCCGTCGCAAGCACGGCGATTTTTTTGTTTTCCGTAAGCTGAACCGCCCTTTCGCAAGTCGGCTCTATCATTCCTATCACGGGCTTTGATGTTAGACTTTTAGCCCTTTCAATATGTACCGAAGCCGTATTGCAGGCAATCACCACCGCTTTCACGTTGCGCGCAAGCAAAAAAGAAGTTATGCTTTCCACGCGCTCCGCGATTTCGCACGGCGATTTAGTGCCGTACGGACAACTGCCCTGGTCGGCAACATATATAAAATTTTCGTTAGGAAACTTTTTTATAAGCTGTTCCAGCACGGTAAGTCCGCCTATACCCGAGTCGAAAACGCCTATCGGCTGTTTCCTTTCGCACATACCAAACGCCTCTGCATGCAAATTTGCAAAACGCAAACCGTACTTTCCTACGGAATTTACGCTTCTATGCAAACATATTATGCCGAGAACGCTTGTAAAATTGAATAACTTATTGGCGGACTTGCCGTCGCAAGCGTTAAAAATGTATAATCAGATTGAATATTTATTCAAAATACCACAGTCTTTTCAGCTTTTTCACCATGACCGCGGCGGCAAGCACGTCGGCGCTGCCGCCTATGCTTATACCATTTTTGATACATTCCGAGTTTAACTCTTGAAGCCTCCTTTCGTCATTGACGTCAAGCTCGGATATCTTTTTTTTGAAATAGTAATAATTTTCAAGATTGCCCGCACGTTTTAAAAGCACGGTATCCTCGATTCTGCCGACTGTATGGCAAAGCGCCGCCAGAAGGCTTTCAGACGAAAACGTGTCGTCAATCTCCTCCTCAGCCGCGCGGACGGCGGGAAACCCGTTTTCGGCATGTCCGCGCACCCCCGTTACTCTGTATTTTCCGTAAGCGCACCCGCCGAACGTTAGGTTTTCAAGTTTCAGTTCTTCCGTTATTCCGCGGCAAATCTCCTTAATTATCGAATATATATCGCACTTTCCGCTGTTTTTCAAGGCATAGCCTGCGGCGGCGAGAAGAAGCCCCGCGACAAATATAAAGCCCTTATATGTGTTTGTATGCACAGCGGCGAACATGGCGTTTTCGGCTTCGAGCCCTATGGGGCGAAGCTCTTTTAAAAGCCCGTCCGTTCTTTCCGAACCGAAACCTATCCAGAACAGCCGTACAAGGTTCGGAATTATGGCGTCCTGCGCCCTTTGCATTATTCCGTAATCGAGGTCGGGGTGCGAACCGTTTGAAGTCGGCGTCACAAGCCCGAACTTATTCTCCAAATCAAGCTCCGCCATAAGGCTTTCCTTGATTATTTCAGCCAACCGTGTGCCGAAATATGCGCGCACTTCGCCTTTCAGAGTATTTAAAAGTTCTTCGGCGGTATGAGTGCGCCGCCTTGCGCAGACGAACGCCGTATTTCCGCAAATATAACACCTGCGCATATATCCGCGCGAAAGGCTGTGCGTACTGCCTTGCAAATAGACGTCGATATCAGTAAAACGACCCACGGGGTCGTTTTTTTCAAGCTCCACCGCCCTCTCTTTAAGATTTTCGCCCGATACGGAAAGTACCGCGCAATATCCGTCCGCGCCGTCGTAAAATTCCGCGCTTCCTTTGAACGCTTCAAGCGTTTTCATTACGAAATAGCGTACAATTAAAAAACTTTCGCCTATGCGCTTATCCGCCCCGGGAATGTTCGCCTTTACGGTTATCACGTCGCCACTTTGCGCAGCCCGCGCGACGAACCTGCCGCGCTTTTCGCGGTCGGCGAGAATCTCTTCCGAATTATACATTTTTATTTATAATCATACTTTTAAAGACGGCGTAGTTGCTGCGGGGTATAAATTTTAAAGCTTCCTCTGTTTTCCCTTCGGCGAGAAGGGAACGCACGGCGCTTGCGGAAATAACCTCGCCGTTTTCTTTAAAACGCGGAACGACTTCCAACTTGTCGCCCAAAATTCTGCCGAGAACTTCGTTATAAAGGCGCATATATCCGCTTGTTTCCTCGCCGACATAGCGTTTGACAATGCCGAGTTCGGGCATAAAATACTTCCTGAAAAGGAGAGCATCGTACTTCGCGTATTCCTCGGTAGTTTCGTCCAAAGTCTTTAAAAAATAACCGGGGAAAGTCGCCTTCGATACGATATACATCGACGACGGGAGAACCAAGACGTTTGCGCGCGGCTTCAACGCAAGATACGCCATAGCGAATCTTTCCTTGAAAGAAAAAAGCGAGCCCTCTTCTTCCAGCACGAAAACCAACACGAATTTATGGCGGGCGGCGGCGTATTCCGCAAGCTTTAAATGCCCCTCCGTAAACGGATTTCCGTTTAAAACTATGCAAGCCGTATCGCTGTTTTCGCCAATACTATCTATCCCCAGGCTGAATTTCATTTGTACGCGCATCTGTCCGATTGCGTCGGAAATTCCGCCCTCGCCGCCTTCAAGCGCCGAAAATTTTTCGGTTTCGAGCAACAACCCGAATCCCAATGATTTGAAAACGCCGCAGTATTCAGGTTTGGTGAATACCCGATAATGATAAATTCTGTCGGCGTGCAGCCGTTTTATCATCTCGCTTACAAGCGTTACCGCAAGATTTTCACTGCGGTAGGCCTCGGCAATCGCAAGGCATTTGAGAATATACTTGCTTGCGGAAAGAGTGGCTATAACTTCGCCGTTCTCCTCCATATAAAGCGTGCGGTCGATATTATTTTCGTATTTAAGCCCGAAACGCGAAAGAAATCTTTCGATTTGAAGTCTTTCGGCAGGTAAAACTACCTCCCTTACCGTCATTTCCCTTCTTCCCGAATTTTATAAATTGTATCTATTACTGTTCCGTCCCTGTAAACCACTACGCCGACGGGCTTATCGGATTGCTTTAATTTTTCGGGCACGCCCGTGATTTTGTGGGCGGCTTCGAGGAGTTTTTCTATGGGAACGATGGGAAGCTTACTGCCCTTCACCCTTTCAAGCAAATCTTGCCTGCGGGGGTTTATCGCTATTCCGCGCTCGGTAACGAGGACATCCACGTCCTCGCCGGGAGTGGTGACGGTAGTCACCTTTTCCTTTATTATGGGCAGGCGGGATTTTACGAGGTTTGTGGTAATTACCGTGACCTTCGCGCCGTGCGCCGTATCGCTGTGACCGCCCGAACCACCCATTATCATTCCGTGGGAATCGGTGGTGACGTTGACGTTGAAATCGAGGTCGATTTCGGTCGCGCCGAGAATTACAAAGTCAAGCTTATCGACGACGTTGTCGTCGTAAGGGTTGGCATAGCGCGAACCGCTCATAGCGTGGTGCGCGGAATTTTTGCCTATGGACTGCACGGCTTTCAAGTCGAAACATTGAACGTCGTAAAGTTCCTTAAACAGCCCTTCTTCAAGCATATCGGTAAAATACCCCGTAATTCCGCCCGAAGCAAAGCTACCTTTAATTCCCTTTTCCAGCATGCGGTTGCGTACGTAATACGCCACGGCAAGGCTTGTGCCGCCCGCGCCCGTCTGCATGGAAAGCCCCTCTTCTATAAGCCCCAGCTCTTCCAAAAGCTTTACGGTATTCCTTGCGATTTTCAGCCCGACGGGGTCTTTTGTGATTTTGGTCGTGCCCGAAACTATGCCTTTCGGGTCGCCTATCGCGTCAACTTTCAAAACGTAATCCACGTACTTGCCGTCAAGCTGGGGATTTTCGGCTTTATCTATCAGAGTATCTGTTACGAAAACCACCTTATCGGCATATTTCAAATCGCTTTCGGCATAGCCGAGACTTCCGCATGCGCTGTCGCCGACGGTTCCCGTGCCGTTGCCGTCCTTATCGACTGCGGGAACGGCAAGAATCGCCACGTCTATATGCAGAGCGCCCGACTCGATTGCCATTGGACGCCCGCCGTGGGTGTGCATTACGCACATTCCTTTAAGCTTACCGCGGCTTATAGCCTCCGCCACCGGCCCGTTTACATAATCCGTATAAATTTCCGTAACGTTGCCGTTTTCAATCAGCTCGGCAAGAATCCTGTTGTTGGGGAAAATCGAGCTGGGCGCAAGCTTTATGTTTTTAAGGTTGCGGCGTTTTATTTCCTCCGCAACCATATTCAAAACGAAATCGCCGTTGCGCAGGTGGTGGTGAAAGGAAAGAGTCATCCCGTCCTTTATGCCCAGCCTGTCGAACATCTGCGAAATGCTTGAAAGCTTTTCAAAACCGCGCGAGGTCTTTTTTTCTTGTATAATTATGCGTTTTTTGTCTTTATAAGCGCCGCTTCCCGCAAAGGGCTCATAGCCTTCGGGAACAAAGCGGCCGAGAACGTTTTTCATTTTGCGCCACCTAAATGAGATTGTATTTGCGCGCTTTTTTAATTATGTTTTCGGCACGCTGAATTACGGGTTTATCTACCATCTTTCCGTCGAGGCTGAACACGCCCAGCCCTTTCAGGCTTGCCTGCCGCGCCGCTTCCTCTACGCGCAGCGCCCATTCTATCGACTTTTGCGCAGGCACGAACACGCTGTTTATAACGGGCACCTGGTTAGGGTGAATTGCCGCTTTTGCGTTGAAACCGAGGTTATTCACAAAAAGGCAGTCCTCTGTCAAAGCGTCATTGTCGTTGGTATCGGTGAAAGGCGTGTCTATCGCGTCGATTTTATATGCCGCGCAGGCATACGCAAGCCGCATTCGCGGATATAAGATTTCGTTGCCTTTTTTCGTGCGCATTACGCCCACGTCGCCGGACAAATCCTCCGCGCCGAGCAACACTCCGTTTACGCGGGGGCACTTTACGATTTCCTCTATCTGCAAAACGGATATCGCAAGCTCGACTATGGGCACGACCCCGATTTTTTTGGACATGCGCTTTTTCTTTTCGATTCCGGAAAGCAATTTATCGAGCTTTTCCAGATATTCCACCGTCGCCTTGGGAAGCATTATAGTATCTATCTTATCGCTTACGACGGCTTCGAGGTCTGCGGGATAATATTCTGTATCCAGCCCGTTTATGCGGATTATCAACTCCATGGGGGGCTGCTCCGCCATAGCGTTTAAAAATTCCGATACGAGAGCGCGCGCCGCGTCTTTTTCCGTCACGCTTACGGCGTCTTCAAGGTCGATTATCACCGCGTCGCTGTCGAACACGTCGCAGTTTTGCAACATTGCGGGATTATTCCCCGGAATGAACAAAAGGCTTCTTCTCATTCGGACGCCTCCATTTTCTTCACCGCAACAATAAGACGGGCTTTTATGGTATAGTCAAGCGCGCCCTTATCTTCGCAGACGACGTCGATTTTTTCTACGCCGAGTTCCTTTAACGTATCGCGGATTACCTTTTCAATCTGCTTATGAAAGAAATCATATACTATGCTTTTTACGGTTATTGTAAGTTTGTCGCTCTCCTTAACCGTAATTAAAGCGTCGTTGGATTCCAGAGAACCCGCTATTCCTCTTTTCATAAATATTCCCAATTATAAATGATTATTTATTTTTATTTCTTCTGTTAGCCGCAGTGATTACGCGGTTCATTTCGTTTTTGACTATCATATAGCCTTCGTCAACGCCCATGCCGGGTTTTGCAAGGCACTGAATAGCGCGGCAGGCGATGGCGATGTTGGTTGTGGTTTTAGCCGAAACGTCGGTTTCGTTGCAAGTGCCGCCGCAATAGCTGCCCACGCCCTTTTCGTTGCAGTAAATTATAGCTTCTGCCACGTTGTTTACGCCGCCGAGGTCGGGAGTTTTGATTTGCAAAACGTGTCCTGCGCGGTTATCGGCAAAATATTTGATATCTTCGAGAGTGTTGCACCATTCGTCTGCTACAATTTCAAGCTTAGAGCCGACTTCGTCAAGCTTTGCGGTAAGAATTTTTTCGTACTGCATAGTGCCCTCTCTGTCGCCCGTATCGACAGGACCTTCTATTCTGATTCTGAAAGGCGCCGCCTGCTTCTCACATTCGAGAAGGTAGTTGAACATTTTATCCACGTCGTATTTGAAGGCAATGCCTATCGTGCCATATACGTCGATATGGAATACGGGGCTGTAATTTTTGTCCGCGCGGTATTTAAGCACCCTGTCGCGCAGCCAGCCGATATACTTCAAAAGAATTTCGCCATGCTCGCCGAGTTTTGTGCCCACATGGTTGATAAGCGCGTGGGGCATTACGTCCGCGCCCTTTATAATCATTTTATCTACGTTGTTATATCTGTCGTCGCCCGACTGCGTGAACACGGGAATGGGAGCATATTCTTTACCTTTCACGTTGTATTCTTCGCGGATGACCTCCGCCATTGTGATTCGCCTGCTGTTCGCGGTAGCGTTCAAAAGCGCCTGCGTAATGCCGTAGCGGATAGCGGTGTGAAGTCTTTTGCCGCCCACTTCCATTCTGTCGTATTTTTCGGCAAGGGGACGGAATTTCGCAACGTCCTCGCCGATAAGCTTGGGAACTATATTCTTTTCAAGGAACGGAATGAAATCGTCCGCAAGGAACAGAGGGTCGCGCCCGCCCGCGCCGGAGTACTGCACTGCCGCGCAGTCGCCGTAGCCTATCGTGCCGTCCTCTAAAACGAGTTGTACGGAAATAGCTTCGCCGGGCATACGCACGCTTTGGAAACCGGGAGTAGCCGGCGCGCCTACATACATAAAGCCGTCCGACGTCGCGCCCGCCTTAATGGCTTTCTGGTCGTCGAAATAAAAGCCCGTATAGGATTTTGTAAGTATAACGTCAACAATTTTCATTTTATTTACCTCTTGATTTTTATATATAAAACTTTTACGGCGCTTTAAACGCCGCACGGGGCGGTATGATTACATACCGCCGCCGCCAATAAACGCTAATCCTTATATGTGGGGTGACCTACAAGGTGACCCATGCTGACGGCATATACGTCGTCAATGGTGAACTGGAAGGAAACCTCGCGCCCTTCTTTCGCCGCGCGCTCGGCAATCTTCTTTCTGTGGAAATCTTTTATCTCTTCCGTGAACGCAAGGTTGCCGAATTCGAGGATTCTTATGCAGCCGTTGTTATCGCGGGCGGGAAGAATAAGCCCCGCGTTATATTTACTGGGAGCGAAAGGCACGTCGATAAGACCTTGTTCGAATGCCTTGACTGTGCCCTGCGCAAGGTCGCCCTCGCCTACGCGGAATATGGCGTCCATCAGGCAGTTGACTTCCTTTTCAATCTGGTCCATTTCATCCGTGAGTGCCTGACATTCGGGGAACTGCTGGTCGTGCATGATACGCGCGACAAGTTTGGAAGCCTTTATTCCTTGTCCGTTCGCTTCTTTTGTGGGAACGCCTATGGACTCGTGCGGGGTTTTAGTTATCATCTTGGTTGCGCCCGAAAGCGCGCCCACGGTGGAACTTAAAGCTATCAGCCCCATAGCCTCCGCCTCGTCCTTCGGGAATCCGCCCATCCACTGGTGGAATACCGTGGTAACGGTGACGTCGCCGTAACCCGACTTGGCAAGATATTCTTCCGTCTGCTTCTGCAAAATGCGGATTGCGGCTATATCCTGCACTATATTTCCGCCCATGCCGTAGCCGACGGTAATGCTCTTTACGCCCTGTTTTGCGGCGAGCAGAGATTCGATTATCGCGACGGTGTTGGAAATTGCGGGGGGAACAAGCGTACCCGTAAGCGGTCCGAACGGCTCGCGGTTAATGGATATGCCATGCTCCTCGTAATAGCCTACAAGACGGTCGCAGTACTGCCAATATTTAATGGTGTCCTCTATTGAAACGCTCTTCGCGTAGGGAACGTTATAGGAAATTGCGCCGCCCTCGTTGGAAGTCCAGCCCGAAGCGTGGATAATTTCGGCGAGAAGCCTTGCGTCGGGAGTTCCGTGACGCGCCTGCAAGGGCACGTTTACGGCGTTGAATACCTTTTTACAACCCGTAACCCCGTGGTTGACGGCGGGGAAGCCGTTCAAAAGCGCCCTGCCCTCCCTGGCGCTCTCCTCTATTCCCCTGTCCGCCTCCGCATACCGGTTCTGACGGGTATAACTGTCTATCGTTGTGGGAAGGAAGTCTGCGCCGCACTCTTCCAGGTATTGCAGCAATTCTATATGTTTGTGCACCAAAGGCACGCCCGCACGGGGCTGCACTAATGTACGGCTGTTGTTTGCCTTGGCTTTCGCAAGTTTTTTTGCGAAATTCTTTTCGTCGGGCACGCTCTTTAAAAATGCGATGGCATTTTCAAAATCGAGCTGAGGGTCGCTGCCCGTATGCCAGGTCGCAAGCACCTCTTTTCTCTGTTCGAGAAATTCTTCTTCCGTTAGTTTTTTGTTCCGAACCATTTAAAGTCACCTTTTTATAATGTTTTTGATTATGTTTTTTTCAGTTGTTTATGGGCTTTATATGCTTTTTCATTATTTTAAGCGCAAGCAGCGGGTCTATTTCGCTTAAAAGCCCCATTGCCGCTAAAATATAGTCGGCGTCCAGCATATATCCCGGACGGCGCGGACGCAGTTCAAGCGGCTTTGACATATCGTACTCGACCTTTTTTAAGATTTCGTAAGGATGTTTGCTTCTTACAAGCACGCCGCCCGTGCCTATCACATAGCGTATCTGGCTGAGGTCCTTGCCGTATTGGTAATACACAAGCCCCATGGGAGTGTACATCTCTTCCATCTTGCCGACATGCCGTTCTATCGACTTATCAACGCAAATCTGACCCATTATGCGGTCTATCTGCTCTTCATGTTCGTTTGTAGGGATATTATCTACGTGCTCGTGCCTGAACAAAAGCTCCTTTTCAAGGTCAACGCCTTCGTCCTCGTCATAAACACGTATTTCTTCCGCGGTGAGCGCGCCCAAAACGCCGAGAGCGGAATAGCGCATGCCGAGGTCGCCCTCAACGGTGCGCTTTGCGTACGGCTCTTCGAGTCCTTTCAATATGACGTCGCTGCGCTTTGCGGAAGCCGAGCACATAGAATAGAAGTCGGTGGTTGCGCCGCCGATATCGACCAAGACTATTTCGCCCAAACCGCTTTCGTGCATATAGCCCTTGGAAAGCAGTTCCGCCGCATGCAACACGGCTTCGGGAGTGGGCAGAATCACCTTGTCTATTTCCCTTTCGATTTTTTTGATGCCCTTGGCTTCGATTATGTTTTTGAGGAAAATTTCCCTAATCTTATCGCGCGCCTCGTCAACTTTGAGAACGTTAAGCTTGGGCATTACGTTGCCGCAGATATATTCGTCCATGCCGTATTCTTCGGCAATAGCCCTTATTTCGTCCGCGCAGTTCTTGTTGCCCGCATAGACGACGGGGGTTTTTAAGCCGCTTTCGGCAAGTTTCCGCTGGTTGAACAGGACACATTCCGAATTTCCGCCGTCCGTTCCACCCGCGAGTAGGATTATATCTATCTTTTTATCGATTATGCTCTTTATATCGTCCGAAGTCAGGTGGTGCGAAAAAGCCAGCTCCACCTTTGCGCCCGCGCCGAGACAGACACGTTTGGCGGCTTCCAAAGTAAGCTCATCTACAAGCCCGACGGCAGCCATTTTCAGACCGCCCGCCGCCGATGAACAGCCTATGATTTTATCGAATTTAATCTCTTTGCCGATTTTCGAATACAGCTCCCTCAGCGCGTTTTCGTATCCTACGGTTATGTCCGTCGCGACGGTCGTAAAGCTGTTCGCCGTGGCGATTATATCCTCCGTTTCGGTGTCGATTGCGGTGAGCTTCGTAAAAGTAGAGCCAAAATCAATCATTAGATAGCGGCTCATTTTATTCTCCGAGAATTTCCTTTATGTCGGGCAGAGTTTTTTCTATGGGCGTGCCGGGAGGATATGCCCTGTTGAAGCCCATTTTTATGAAGCGTTCCCTGACCTCGTCGAAGTCCTGCTTACCGACGACTATATTGCCGCCGACCAACATGGGTATATCGCCTATGCCGGCTTCGACGCACTTTTCACGCATGCCGCGGCAGTCGATTTCACCGTGCCCGTACAGCGAGGATACAAGTATCATGTCTGCGTTGGTTTCGATTGCCGCGTTAATAAAGTCCTCCTGCGAGGAAAGAACGCCTATGTTTACGACGTTGTATCCTTCCTTTTTAAGCACGTACTCGATAATCTTGTTGCCGACAGCGTGAACGTCTGCGCCGATTACCCCGATTACAATAGTTTTCATACATCTCCTTATAAGAATCGATTTGAATGACGATGTGCTCCTAAAACAATTTTCAAGACCGCACGACATTTATCTACCGTATATTATAACTTAATCAAATCAAAATTCAAAATGATTAGTTTAATAATTTTGTAATTTTTAAAAATTTTCCGAAAAAATTTTTCAGGGACGGCAGGAAAAATTTTCCTGCCGCGCAATGCTGCGGCGGGAAACGCCCGATACCGTTCAAAAAAGCATAAAGCGCGGCTTCGGTTGAAGCCGCGCTTTCCAACTTATGATTAAATGTTAATCCCTTATAATATGTCACTCCCGTTCGCCATTTTCCCGCGGGTCGGCGGGAACGGAGGGGAAATCCACCCAAAACGTGGAGCCTTCGCCTTTCTTGCTCTCCACGCCGAAATCAAAGGCGTGGTTTTCGAGAATTACCTTTACTATGTTCAGCCCCAGCCCCGTTCCCTTTACGGGTCGGCAATGATTTTCTTCCGTGCGGTAGTACCTCTCCCAAATATGGGGCAGTTCCTCTTCGGAAATGCCGTCGCCCGTGTCGCGCACGGAAAGCTTTATACGCTTGCCGTCAAGGCTGCTTTTCAGCGACACGAAAACGGTTTTATCCGCGCCCGTATAGCTTACGGCGTTGCCCAAAAGATTATAGATTACCTGCCCTATCTTCTCCTCGTCCGCGCGGGTATAGCGGTTGGGCTCTATATCCACCATAAGGTTGTAGCCGTCCTCTTTGAGATATCCGAATTTATTTATTATACCGTAGAGAAATTCGGTTAAATTGAATACCTTTGCGTTTATTTCCGTGATATTGGAATTGACCTTAGATACAGAAAGCACGTCGTTCACAAGCCCCGTAAGCCTGTCTGTTTCGTCAATAATAACCTGCAAATGCCTGTTGCGCTTTTCGGGGTTGTCGCCCGAAATTTCCTGTACCATGGACGCGTACGCCTTTATCATGGTCAGGGGAGTTTTAAGGTCGTGAGTGACGTTCGCGAGAATTTCGCGCTGGAAATCGCGGCTTTTTTTCACTTCGTCGCGGACATAATTCAAGGTATCCGAAAGCTGGGCGAGTTCGCGGTAGTCGGCGTTTACAAATTCCACTGAAAAATCGCCCTGCGCAAGCTTTACGGCGGTATCGGAAGTCGTTTTTATGCCGCGGGTAAGCTTTTGTGAGAATTTATATGACAAAAGCAGCGCGAGAAGAAGCGCCACCGCGCTTACAAGCAGAAGATAGTACTGCATGGTGGTAACGGTTTGGCGCACTATCGTCAGCGGACAGCATACAAGCAGCATGCCCTTCTCCCCCGCAAACTCCACGCGGGCGGAAAAGCTGACAAAACCGTTCGAAATATAGGTGATTTTTTCACCCGGCTTTACGTCCGCAAGCTTCGAGATAAGCTCCTCTCTCCTGTTTTCCGAGATTTCCCCCGCTTCGGGCAGAATTATTTCCCCGTCCGCCGAAAATACGTACGCCTCTATACCCTCTTCGCGGTAGCGCAGAAAGCTTGCTTTCAGCAATTTGGGATTATCGATAAAGGCTATCTGCGCCGCTATGTCGTTGCCCGCGCTTACCACACGCCGATGAGCCCCGTTCGCAAGCGAGTTGGAAACGATTATATAGAAAACCACGTCAACAAGCGCTATTAAAAGCACGCTTAAAAGGCAGAAATAGCCGAACATAGCCTTATTTACGCTTTTAAGTTTTAACTTTTTGTTTGGATTATTACGCTTCAAATTTGTATCCGAGCCCTCTTAACGTAACTATGAATTTTCGGTATTGTTTAAGATTGGAACGCAGCATTTTTATATGTGTATCCACCGTGCGGTCGTCGCCGTAGAAGTCGAAGCCCCACACGTCCATCAACAGCTTTTCCCGCGTTAGCGCAATGCCCTTATTCTTTACGAAATAAAATAAAATTTCGTACTCCTTGGGGGTGAGTTCCACCTTTTCCCCGTCAACATATACGTTGCGCCCCGTCATGTCTATCGTAAGCCCTTCGAAAGAAACTATATCGCTCGAAGGCTCGTCGCTGTAACGTTTTAACACGGCATGGATGCGCGCCATGACCTCTTTGGGGGAAAAAGGCTTTGTCACGTAGTCGTCCGCGCCTATTTCGAAACCGAACAGCTTATCGTATTCCTCGCCGCGGGCGGACAGCATTATTACGGGAATATTTTTGTTCTTTTTTATCTCCTTTACGGCGGAAAAGCCGTCGAGACGGGGCATCATAACGTCCATTAAAATTATATCGTAATCGGCGGCGCGGCACATCTTTACCGCTTCCATTCCGTCTGCGGCTTCATACGCCTCGCCGCCCTCAAATTCCACGTACTCTTTAAGCACGTTGCGTATCATTTCCTCGTCATCGACAATAAGTACTTTCATATCACCCTCCTCTTTTATGATAACCCGCGGTCGGGGCGGCAATTTTACATAACAGTGAAAAATTCGTGAAATATTAAAGAAAACCGAATTTTACCAGCTTTTACAGTCTAACACAAACAAAAAAATTAGTCAAATCCTCAATTGAAAAAGTAAGTTCTATCGAGTGATAGGAAGTTAGTCTTACAAACGAGAAATAGAAGTTATTGTTACA
>CANPZW010000015.1 GCA_947589385.1 uncultured Clostridia bacterium
GACCACGGCAAGACATTCAACGTGATACACAACGAACTTGCGGGGCGCGGATATTATATCCGTTATACGGTTGCCGATGCCTGCGAGTACGGTATCCCGCAACATCGGACGAGAAGTTACATCGTCGCATTTCGGGACAAGCAAGCGTGCGACGACTTCCGCTTCCCCGAAAAATTGCCGCTCGAAAAACGAATTACCGACGTTATAGATACGACGGTGAAAGCGGACGACGGCTACTATCTGAAACCCGATACGCCTATATGCGAACGGCTGCGAAAGGCGATCACGGATAATAAGCAACTCTATCGCTTTGCGGATTTCGGGATTCAGGCAAGCAAGGACGGCATCGCCTTCACGTTGAAAGCGAATATGGGAACGTACCCGAATCGTGTTCCGATCATCAAGGACGATTTCGGGATACGGACGATAACGCCCCGTGAGTGCCTGGCTCTGCAAGGCTTCCCCGAAAGTTACGCATTCCCGGATACCGTCCCAAAGCGAGAACAATACAAACAAGCCGGCAATACGGTGTGTATGGATATAATTTATAAAATATTGCGCACTTGCAATGGAGTAAATAATGCAAATCGATGAGTTTGTTGCACAATTTAAGACTTATTGTCAACGTAGATTCCCTTCAAATACAGGAACGGCTGTTTCATATACCAATGCCATTAAGTATCTCTTGGAGTTTATGAACGTAGCGGAGATCTCGAACGATCTGTTTTCGGAAATCAAAAGCATTGAACCCGATATCAGAGACAGTGAGAGCATCTTATACGGTGAGTTGCAAAAACACTTTGAGATGGCAGGAAGAGAGTCATATTTAAAGAAAGGATTCTTAAAGGCGGCGTTATCGGTACTTTTCGATTTTGAGGCTGTTTTTTCTCTTGGAAGTCCAAGTGACGCAATTCTTATCCGAGAAATCAGAGATAATCAGATAACGGTAAATTTTTCGGGCGAGAATCTTCACCGCCTCCTTCCCACAGCCTCACATACTGCGCATAATTATAACGTCAGACGGGTTTCGGGTACTTCCGAAGAAGCGACGAAAAAAGTTCGGAGCGGAAGAAAGGCCGAAAAATACTTCATTTCGTTTCTGACAAAAACGGGCTTTGTGCAAAACGTGGACTTTTTCGATGTGGCAAACAATAAAAATTACGGATTTGACGTACGATTCCATGACGTGGGATTGGAGATAAAAAATATAAAAAGCGGCGCTTTTTACTTGTCGGATAATGAAATCGCACGCTTGGAAAATACCAATACGCATTTGATCCTGGTAGACATTGATAATGGGATTTGGCTCCTCAAAAAGGAGTCTTTATGGCTTAAAAACGCCATAAAAGATATCAAAGAAGTGCGAGCATACGGCGAAACGCATTTCCCCAATCTTGATATAAGCGACATTAAGATTTTGATAGATGATTCTATCCGACCGGAAGCGGAAGAAATCTCAGATTGTACAAAAGAACGAATAATCGAAATGTTAAAGTAAAAAAGGTAAGCAAAGAGGCTATATAACCGGAGAATATAATATGGCAATACAAGTAGTAGATTTATTTTGCGGAGTCGGAGGACTAACCTGTGGACTGAAAAAAGCGGGGCTTAATGTCGTCGCGGGTTTTGATTTGGATCCGACTTGCGAATATACATATAATCATAATAATAACGTCCCCTTTTATCAAAAAAATATCCGCGAAATGACGGGACAAGAAATTGTAGATTGTTTTGCACCGAATGTAATTCGCGTGTTGGTCGGTTGCGCTCCATGTCAACCGTTTTCACAGATGAGTGTCAAACGCGGAGAACAATCGATTAAGGAAGATGAGAAATACAATTTGCTATTGGAATTCGCAAGGATGATTAAGGCGGTCCAACCTACAATCGTTTCTATGGAAAACGTGCCGAAAATCGGAAAAACGGAGATTTTCGATGATTTTTTGAAAACCCTTAAAGAAGAAGGATATTATACGGATGGCGGCCATGTCGTATATTGCCCGGATTACGGAATACCGCAAAACAGGCATAGGTTTGTTCTGTTGGCTTCCAAATTGGGAGAAATTCAATTGATTCCTCCTACGCATAAAAGGCAAGACGTCACGATAAGACCGTTTATCGAAAATCTCCCTCCTATCGCAGCAGGTGAAATTTGTCCTTCCGATCCGATGCATCGTGCGGCACATCTATCCGAGAAAAATTTAAAACGCATCAAAGCCTCTACCCCTGGTGGGAGTTGGCATGATTGGCCCGAAGAATTACGTTGCGAGTGTCACAAGAAGGACACCGGAAAAACCTATACATCCGTATATGGCAGAATGCAATGGGATGCGATTGGACCGACTATGACGACGCAATTCCATTGCTACGGTACCGGGCGTTATGGGCATCCCGAGCAAGATCGTGCTTTATCGTTACGCGAAGGTGCATTATTGCAAACCTTTCCGATGGAGTATAGTTTTATAAACCCGGATGTGCCGGTTGTTATGAAAGATATTGCAAGACATATAGGCAATGCTGTTCCTGTCAGATTGGGAGAAATAATAGGAATTTCAACACTTCAACATCTTGCTAAATAGAGTGATAGGAACAGAAGAAGGAGGTTTAACTAATGGAAGAAGAAAAATTACAATTAAAATTTGATCCTCGCACAATTGAACATCTGGGCATTAAAATGTACTCACAGCTTCCATATGCATTAGCGGAGCTTGTAGCCAATGCATATGATGCAGGAGCCGACGAGGTTGCGATAAAGCTTTATGACAAGGATAGTACCGCCAAGCGCATTGTTGTGGCAGACAATGGCGATGGAATGTCTTATAATGAAGTGAAGGATAATTTTTTAGTTATTGGTCGTAGGCGTCGAGACACAGATGGCAGTAGGGAAAATTCCAAAGGACGTAGGATCACCGGGAAAAAGGGGCTCGGCAAATTGGCACTGTTTGGTATAGGGAAAACCATCACTATTCAAACAACTAAAGCTGGAGAAACGGATAAAACTGAGTTTGTATTAGATTGGGACAGTATTTTAAACGAACCATCCGGAACATATTACCCTACAAGCAAGCGAATAAGAAAATCAAATAAAGACGAAAATGGCACAATTATTACTCTGGATAATTTATCCAGAGTAACAGATTTTGACGCTAAATCCACAGCAGTTTCGCTGTCTAAGATGTTTAATTTTTATGGCGATGATTTCAAAATTTCCATTTCAAGAAATGATGAAGAACCGATTATGTTGACACGTGAGTTGAAATATGAAGGTATAAAGGGGGAATTTGAGTGGGACATACAAGCAATTGCCGCGAATTTGGAAGATGATTATTCATTCAAAAATCAATTAAAAGGAAAAATAATCTCATCAAAAACGCCAATGAAACAAGATCTAAGGGGAATTACGTTATTTGTCAATGGGCGGCTTGCAAATGTGCCAGGTTTCTTTGGTGTTTCCGAAGCAGGGCATACTTTCTCATATATTTCAGGATGGATTGATGCAGACTACCTTGATGAATTTGAAAAGGATCTAATATCGACTGATAGACAGTCTATTAGCTGGGATTTACCGGAAGCTGAAAATTTACAAAAATTCTTACAGAAAATAGTTAGATTTTTAGTGCGAGATTGGAGCAAAAAACGCAAAGAAGCAAAAGAAAATAAGAACTCTGATAGAGCTGGGGTTAATATACCCGAGTGGTATAATAAAGTGCCACAAGAGATTTTACCATCATTATCAAAGGTCATTGATAAAATTTCAGATAAACCTGAAATTGACGATGAGGACTTTTCTAAAGTTGTGCACGATATATATGACTTAATCCCGCCCTATACATACTTCCATTATAGATTACTACATAGTTCAGTTCAAGATGCGGCAAGATCACATTATATTGACGGGGACTACTATATTGCCTTCCAAGAAGCATTAAAACGCTACAAAAATGCTGTAAAAGACAAATCGGAAGTTACCGCAACAGAAGATTTAGACATTATCAGCAAATCATTTGGTAAAAACAAGCCGCTTGAAACAACCGCAAAATTCAAGCTGCGTCCTAACGGCCAACCATTTTCAACCGATACGCTTGATAATATTGAAGAAGGACAATTAGCTCTTTCAAGAGGCGTTGTCCAGGGCGGAAGGAACGTATTAAGCCATGAAGAGCATAGGGATTTAAAAACGACAGGGCTGTTCACAGAAAAGGATTGTCTTGATTTGCTTAGTTTACTGTCTCATTTATTTAAACGTTTAGACGAATCTCAAAAGAGATCGTGAATTTAGATATTATAGAGAAAGTGATACGCAAATCTGATTTTCGTATCTGAATAGTTCAAATTCGGATGCCGACGTGCCGCCGCCGATAATAATCACATCATACACACAAAGCTCGGCTAAATTAAAATTTACCGCTTTTTGATTTTCGGCATTGGCAGGTCATCATACATTGCCTCAAATAATCCTGTCAAATAAACCTTATCGTCCACGTTATCGACAAGCAACATTTCCTTCGCTCCCTCATAGGGCAGGGCATAAACGGGTTCGGGAATATAGGCGATTGCTGATTTTACGGGCTTTATAAAAAGTCTGTTGTCATAAATACCGCCCGCAAGCTTTCCGCGATAGTAAATCAAAAATTCACCCATCATAGGCTTGTAGGTTATATCCTTTAAGTCGGATAGTTGCTCCAAAATGAAATTCAAATATTCCTTGCTTGACGGCATAATTCCTCCGCTAAGTTACTGTTTATCGCTATGATTATATCATAAAACCGCCCAATAATCAAGCTGAGCTACCGCTCCCTTTTAGGTACGGAACTTTTAGTACTTGCGCTTGCTTGTTTTTAATGTCTTCCATTTGTTTAATCCGGGTTTAAACACGCAGGAAAATATGAACCGTCAATAAAAATTTCAGCGGTTTGACAAACCTGCCAAACCGCTGAATAAAATTTTCTTTCAACATCACGCGCTTATAAGGCGCTTTTAAAATAATTTAAATTGCCCAATTGCCGTTTTTGAAAATCTGAACGCGCTTGCCGTCCTTGGTGACGCCGACGATATCCATATCCTTGCTGCCTATCATAAAGTCAACATGTATCATGGATTCGTTAATTCCCGCCTTATGACATTCTTCGACGGTCATATTTTCAAAGCCGTGCAGACACTCGTTAAACCCTCTGCCCACAGCCAAATGACAGCTTGCGTTTTCGTCGAAAAGAGTATTATAGAACAGAATACCCGTATTATTGATAGGACTGTCGTAGGCAATCAGCGCGACCTCGCCGAGATATGCCGCGCCTTCGTCCATGGACACCATTTTTTCAAGCACGTCCTGGTTCTTTTCGGCATAAACTTCAACCACTTTGCCGTTTTCAAAGCGCATCCAGAAGTTTTCTATAAGTTTTCCTTGATAGGAAAGGGGCTTGGTTGCAACGACTTTTCCGTCGGCAACTCCGCGCATGGGCGAAGTGAACACTTCTTCGCTGGGAATATTGGGATTGAAGTAGATTTTTTTGCCGAGCGTCGTTTCGCCGCCGCCAACAAACTTGCCTATGGGATTTAACCCCACTTTAAAATCCGTGCCGTTCGCGCTTTTATATTCAAGCGACACAAGATTAAAATCGTTCAAAAGCTTGCAGTGGCGGGCAAGATTTTCATTGTGCTTTTTCCACGCCGCAATAGGGTCGTCATCAACCCGCGAAGTCGATAAAATCGCTTCCCACAACTTTTCGATAGCCTCGTCGGCGGGGATTCCCGGGAAAATCTTTTGCGCCCACTCCTTACCGGGCACAGCGGCAATGCACCACTGATATTTGCTTGTAAGCGCTTCGCGGTAAGGTTTTATGAACGGGAAGCGCGCCACATTTGCCTTAGCGATTTTTTCGCTGTCGGTCCCGTTAAGACCGTCGGGGTCGTCGGAATCCAGCCAAAGCATGCACGTAAGCTTATCAAGCTTCCTTTCCCATTCGGCTTTCTCGACTTCGGTAAAGTCAGAAAGCGATTCAAGCGACCTGTAATTATAGCTAAGCTTGGTTATGGGCATATAGCTCCATTCAACTTTCACGCGCTCCGCGCCGCATTTATAACACTCTTCAACCACCATTGCCACAAATTCGGGCTGGTCAAGTTCGCAGCGCACAATAACTTCCTGCCCTGCCTTAACATTTAAGCCGCATTTTACGATAAGTTCGGCATATTTTTGTAATCTTTCCTTTTGCATAATTTATCCTTTTTATTTTATTTATAACCTTCTTGTAAGTGTTTCAAACAAAAAAAGACTTACCTTACGGTAAGTCTTTTTTATGTTATGTTTTACTGCTTGTTGCGTTTAAGGAACAGAAGCACTATGCATACAACTGCGCCTACCAAAACAACTGCAAGCACTATTATGACTGCTGTCAAAGCATTCGTAGTAGAACCAAGCTTATCAATCTGAGCTTGAAGGTCAGCGTCTGCCTTATCCATCTTGGATTCAAGTTCGGTGAGCGCTCCTCTCAATTCAGTCTGCGCACTGCTGTTCGCGCTACCTGCTTCGGCAAGCTGTCTGCCGAGGTCGGCAATCTGGCTTTGAAGCTGAGCTACCGTACCGTTTTCACCGCCGACAGCGTCAAGAGATTCTTGAAGTTCCGCAATCTTATCGTTTACTTCCTTTACAGAATGGTCAAGTGCGTCGTAAATATCGGTGCGACCTTCTTCCTCTGCCTTCTGCTGAGCATCAAGCAATCCTTTAAGGGTTGTATCTTTAAGCTCATCAATAGCGTCTTGAAGTTCTTTCTGCATTGAGGATTTAAGAGCACTTACAGCGCTATCAATTCTTGCCTGGATACCCTTATTCTCGTCACCGAGCTCATCCTTCAAAGCTTGAAGTTGTTGCCGTAAATCAGTAATATACTTGTCGCGGTCAGACTTTGCATTAGCAAGATCCTTTTCAAGTGATTCCTGCTTTCTTTCAAGATCAGTAGCCCTGCTTTGAAGTGCCGTGATGGCATCCTCTATGTCACTGATCTGATCAGCAATCTTAGCCGCAAGACCGCCCACAAATCCTTCCGCCTTTGCAGCTTCCTCAGCCTTTTTAAGTTCTGCAAGTGCTGCATCCAAAGCTGTAAGCTTATCGGAAACATCCTTAATATTGCCTTGCAGTTCTTCCTTAGCTGCATCTACTGCATCTTTAATAGCTGCTTCATATGCGGTTTGAAGTTCAGTCTTTGCATCTTCGATTGCACCGGCAAGGTCATCGGAAGTAGCGAAGTTTTCCTTAATATCTTTAACTGTTTCGTCAAGACCTTTAAGGGAAAGAACCGCTTCGTCTTCCACAGCCTTATTATACGCATCCTTGATTTCTTCAATCATCTCCTCATAAGACTTATCGTCGAACTCGTTTTCGAAAGAAGTTCTTACTTCGGTCGTGAATTGATTGTAAATTGCTTCGATTACGTCAACATAGTACATCGTAAGAGAGGTTACATTTCCGTCGGTTACAACGTCTCTGTAAAGTTCTTTAACCATATTGACAAACGCTTCCGTTGCTTTAAGCTCGTCAACAAGGTCCTTGAAGCTGTTGAAGTCGTCAATCAATTCTTGCTGGCTGGGATGAAGCTTGCTGTACAGCTCATTCATGTCAGCAACGTCTTCAAGCTCATCGGGAGTAAGCGTGCTGTCGTTGGTTTCATAGCTATCTTTAAGTCTTGTGATATCGTTGTTGAACTTCTCGATTACTTGGTCGCTCAACTCTTTAAGCTTCTTTAAAAGCTCCATAGCGTCGGAAACCCAATTTTCTCTTGCTTCGGCGTCGTCGGGATATGTTTCAGCACTGTAAAGCGCCTCGCCCGCCACCAAAAGTTCCGCATATTTAGCAAGGTCAACCGAATAACCCTTGGTAAGGTTCTTCAATGCAGAAGCAATCGCAGTGCTTATCGCAGTTGTATCTGCATCCTCAGCAAGCTCTACTGCTGTGTTGTTGTTGCCGGTTGCGTTTGTAGCATTATAGAATTCAAGTACATCTTTTCTCCAAGCGTCAAGAGTCTCGCCAATCTTCGACAGCGCATCCAAAGCCGCTTTAAGTTTAGTGTAGTTTCTGATATCTTCCTGGCTGCCGCCAAATCCATCGGGTTCAGCAGCAACGTATTCATCATACGCCGCCTTCGCTTCTTCAACAGCCTCTTTGCTGTTCAAAGTTATCAAACCTTTTTCAATAAGCGTATCGACGTCGGTCGTGTAGTCAGTTACCTTATCGTTCTCATACAACTCATTTATCAAACGCTCTACATGGTAGCGCCGGTTGTATTGCAAAGCCTTCAAGTAGTTTTCATAAGCCTCAGCATACGTGGAATTTACTTTTTCAGCGGGCTCAGTACCGGCCTTATCGTAAGAGAATTCAACCGTGCCCTTATCTTCCGACCACCATTTACCGGGATATCCGGCTTCTTCGGTGTGTTCTTCATCAACTATATAAGATTCAGCGAATGTGTTGAATGCCTCTTCTACTTTGGTTACGTTTTCAGACCAAGCAGGAACATCGTCAAGAGGCAAGTCTGCCTTACACTCAATCGAATTCATGCTTACGGCAAGTTTTTGCAAATCTTCTACGAGTGTATCATATTTTTTTACAACCGCAGTATAAGCCGCATATTCATCAGCATATTGTTCAGAAACAATGGTTTGAAGCTTGCCAAGTCCTTCACCGGGAAGTTTTTCAACAGGGTCACTCTGGTGAAGAAGCGCATTCCAAAGTTTAATCGCTTCTTCAACTTTATTCATGTTCCAAACGGTTACTTCACCGAAAGTGTCCTTAATCGCATCAGCAGCAAGCCATGCGTCAACAAGCTTCTTTTCTGCGTCATACTCTGCACGAAGTTCTTGAAGCTTTCCGTAGTTAAGCACATACTGCTTCTCTTCGTCGGAAAGCTTACCATATTCTTGTTCTAATTGTTCAAGGGTTTTCAAATCGTCGAATACACATTCACCCTCCGCCATATTTTTGTTATAGAGGGAGTCAATGTTCGCGGAAAGATCACCTATCTTAGTGTAAATTTCCTTCAATTTGGAATCAAACCAGTCAACAATAAGCTTAGGCTGTCTTCTTCCAGTGCCAAGAGGATAATCATACGCTTCCTCTGCCTGCTGTTTTTTGACTTTAAATTCCAGCTTACGTGTACCGTCTGCGTTTTCCATTGTCGGCTTATACGCTTTTCCGTCATGACCAAAGCCCCAGTCAAACGCGTCCTTCTGCTCTGCGGTCAATCCATCATAAGCTTTCTTAATTTCGTTCAACTGAACCGCAATCGCGGGATGGGCATGAGTTTGGGGGTCAAGTTCATTGTATTTATTAATCAATTCTTGAACCTTGGCAACAAGGTCGTCGATTTCCTTTTCCCATTTAGCCCACAGTTCTTCGGCTTTTTTAAGAACGTCATAATTATCAACTATGTATTTTGCACCTTTGCCTGCGTTTTCAACATATTCGGGGAAATGAGTGCCGTATTTATCTGTGTCATAAGTTACTGCTTCCTGAGGCTTCTCCGCAAGGGACATATAATAGAAATATTCATCCCAAGCCTGGATATCCTCATCAAGAGCCTTAACAGCAGTTCTTGCTGCATCAATTAACGCCTTATACTCAACGGTATATTTCTGACTTACGCCTTCCGTGGTTTTATTTTCGTCGGCAGTCTTTATAGCTGCAACAGCCTTTTCGGCAGTTTCAATTTTAAGCATAAGTCCGGTTGCGTCTGACTTAGTTTCGTCGGCAGTCTGACCGATATATTTTTCCATTATTTCAAGAGCCGCCTCAGAAGTGCCTACTACCTTGGGAGCGGGCTCATGTTTATTTTCAGCTTTACCGCACGTATGGTCGGCAGCCTTTACTTTGGATTGAAGATCGTTGTAGTTATAATCGCCGTCTTTGGTGCCCCAAGCGCCGAGATGAGTATTTTCCCAGTCGATTTCATCGGCAGGTGCTTTTTTATACGTAATACCGGTATAAGGACCGCCTTCTTTGCCTTGGTCAAAAGCGTTATAAGCGGCGCGGGCAGCCTTAATATCATTTATATAAGAATAATAAACTTCACCGTCAACGACTTTATCGTAAACTGTGTCAATATCCTTAATAAGATTATCAACCAACGTCTTCAATGCAGCAATGGTATCAACGGCGTCTTGATAATAGTTATAATGCTCGACGTTAGATTTAGCGCCGCCTCCGATATCAGTTTTACCCTTTACGTCATTTTCCGTAAGTGAAACGTTAAGCGTATAACGATCAAGAAGAGCCAAAGCATCTTTAAGCTCTACGTCCGCTTCATCGTCGTTTTTAACGATTTTAACGCCTTCGTAGTACTTTTTAAGCAAGTCGGTAACATTTTTTACCGTAGTTTCACTATCCAAGACAAAATACTCATCCGTGTCTTTCGTATCGGTAATAGCCTTGAAAGATTTATCAGCCGTTTTGTACACTTCGATTTCAAGAATCTTCGCATCTATTTCGGCAAAATAGCTTTCGACAACGGTCATCAACGCTTCTGCGGTTTTGAGATATTCGTAGTCATTGGTCAAAAATTTAATAAAATCGACCCATTTTTTCGCATTCGCTTTATCCGCAACGGTGCCATTTTCAACAGCCGTGATTTCAGCCCTGAAATTAACGACTGCGGGCTTATCGTTTATGTAATCGACGACAGGTTTAGTCGTAATCTTGAACATAGAGTCCTTGATCTTAGCGACATAGTTGTAAGCGTCACCGAAAACAACGTCCAACTCCTCCAACTTGGCAAGCTGAGTTTTAAGTTCCGCCTTGTCCTCAACCGTCAACTCGGAATAAAGAGTTTTGGCATTGTCATATGCCGTCCAAAGCGCATTATTAGTCTCGCTTTTTGTAAAAAGAGTTTCGTCTATATCTTCAACATCATCAAATGCCGCAATATAGGTTTTCATCTTTTCGACATGATCCGGATCGGCCGCCGCGCGGGCAGTTCCGCCGAAAGCGGTCCAGGATGCCACGCCGACCAAAACAGTCATAACAAACAATAAGACAGCAATAAGCCCTTTTCTAATTGTTTTAGTCATTTTTTTCTCCTTTAATAATTTAAAAATTATTTAAATTTTTTTACAAGTTTAGGTTTGCATTTCTGCGTGCGACCCTTTACCGACGCGCATGATTGCCGCGGGGATACACTCGGCGCATAAGCGCCTCGGTATGACGGAAAGGAACAATGCCTTCCCACGGACGTTTGCCGCGGGATACACTCGGCGCATAAGCGCCTCGGTATGACGAAAGGAACAATGCCTTCTCCCGTACGATTGCCGCGAAACGGAACACCGCACCCCGATATAAGGTCAAGGTTCAATTAAAATTTCCAAAAAACAAATGTGAACTGTCAATTACCTCATCCATTCCTCCTGATTGGAAATTATAATGGTGACTATACATATTCAATCACATATTGATTATATAACTAAAAAATATCATAAGTCAAGCCTTTTACAGAGAAAAATTATTATATTTTTTACTTTAAAAGTTAATTTATGGCAAAATTTCCGAGAGAAAATCGCGGAGCGGACGCCTATACCATATTTATTAGTATATAAAACTAATTGTGCAGAGAGATACACAGATTTGAAAAGTCAAAATGCGGACATAGGGTAAAAGTTTTTTGTCGATTATTTTTTAAGCCCCGAAGTTTGCGGCGGCGGCTTTGTTAAGCCGCCGCCGCAAGAAGCCCGTCGCGGGAAATCCCCGCCAAAGAATAATGTTGAGGCGGCGGCGCGTAAATTCGCGCCGCCGCCGAAAAATAAAGCGCAATTTTTAAATTAAAGCGATTTTTCAAATTAAGGCTAACATTTTGCCGCAAAAATTATTTATACGCTATTTATACGCTTCGCTTTTTCCTGTTTTTTATCAACACTATCGCGACGTATGCCGCAAGCAGAACGGCGCACGTTCCCAAAACTATCGTGTACATTGCCCAGACGGGAACTTGCGTTCCGCCGCAATAAAGATTTCCGTCGAACCCGTCCATAAGCGCTTTCATGCCGTATTCGTTCAAGCCGAGTTCGCCAAGCTTTTCAACGTAGCCCGACATAAAATGATTTCTGACAATCCCCACGCTATAAGTGCCGGGCAGACAGCAAAGGAAATTCCTTACTCCTTCCGCGAACTGCGAAAGAGGCATATACGCGCCGCAAATAAAGCCGTAAAGCGAAGAAACCAACGTCGAAAGCGCAGAAAGCCCGCCCTGCGTGGAAATGAAACTTTCGAAAACTCCCGCAAGAAGTGTGCCGAACAGTACGCAGCAGAGGATATCGGCAAAAATCAGCGCAACATTCACCGCGGGAATGTACCAGCCGACTGCGGCAAGGTAGATAAAGCCTATTAAAAGCACGACAAGCATTATTATCGTGGTTACGATAAAGTTTGCGACGAAATATGAAAGCGAAAGGGTTGCGCCTTTAACGGGCGTGACGAGAAAATCGTTAAGACTGTTTTCGATTTTATCGTTTATCATGACGGCGTTCGAACAAACGGCGACCGTCACAGAGCTGACAGAAAGTATGGACGACAGAAGCCATGCGCCCGCAAGCCCCTCCTCTACTCGCCTGTCTTTAAGGACAAAGCCGCATAGCCGAAAAATAGAATCGAACGAGGATAAATACACGCTTCTCAAAAATGTTGCGAACAGCACCAATAGAATCATGGGCGTTATCAGCGACACGAAAAACAAAAATTTGTCTTTGAAATAGCACTTTATGTTGCGCGAAACGAGCGCGCAAAATTTTTTAAATTCCGATTTCATACTTCCCCCTTATTCGGCGCGAATATCCTTGCCCGTGACGTTTAAAAATACGTTGTCCATATTGCCCTTCAACACTTCGAAGTCCTCGAAAAGACAAGGGTTCTCCCTAATACGGGCGGCGATTTCTGCCGTGCCTTTCAGCTCGACTTCAAGGAAGTCACGTTCCCTTTTAATTGCGCAGCCGTAAGCCTTGAAAACCTTTTCCGCCTCGTCCAGCCGCGAGTAAAAGCGGATGAAATCGGTGGCGAAACGCGTTTTTAAATCGTGCGGGGTGCCCTCCGCCGCCTTTTTTCCGCCGTCGAGAATAACCACATAATCCGCTACGGCGCTTTCTTCCATATAATGGGTGGTCAGAAAGACGGTAAGCCCCTTTTCCCTGCGAAGTTTTTCGACGGCGTTCCATACCGTAAGGCGGGTTTTGGGGTCAAGACCCGTCGTTGGCTCGTCGAGAATGAGAAGCTCCGGATTGTGGATGAGGGCGCGGGCTATGTCAACGCGCCGCTTCTGCCCGCCCGAAAGTTTATTCAGCGGGCGCTTTAAAATTTCACGCAAGCCGAGCAAGCCGTCAAGTTCTTCAAGCCGTTTGGCGAAGTCCGCGCCGAAAATCCCGTACATAGCCGCACGGCTTTTCAGATTATCCAAAGCGGACAGCCTTCTGTCGAGGACGGAATTCTGAAATACCACGCCTATTTTGCCCTTGATTTTTTCGGGGCGGTTTTCTACGTTTTCACCGCACACCTTGACGACGCCCGAATCCTTTTTCAGTATCCCGCTTATTATATTTATGGTGGTGGATTTGCCCGCGCCGTTCACGCCGAGAAAGGCGAAAAGTTCGCCCTCGCGCACGGTGAAAGAAAGACCATCTACCGCCTTTACATCCTTAAAGGATTTTTTAAGATTTTCTATTTCAATAATCATAATCTCTCCTTAAAGCGCAGTTAAACGCCGAGGCGCGCCTTTATGCCGAGGAATGCGTCCGTCAACATTCTGCCGACGGTTTCCCCGTCCCAATCGAGATAGCCCGTGGCGTACATAACGGCTATCCCGTGAACCCATACCCACATGTGCGTATGAAGTTCCGCCGCCTTATCCCGCGGGATATTCATATTATCCGTTATTTGGGCGACTGCGCCGTTAAAATATGACTGCTCTTCTTCCGAAGCCAAACCGTTCCTGTCGCGCATGAAAAGATACCCGAAAAGTTTGGGCTCTTCCTTCGCAAAGCGGATATAGCCCATACCCATAGCCTTATATTCGGGATATTTCCCCGAAGCGATTTCGTCGGATATATATTTATTGTAAATTTGTGAAATACGTAAGCCGACCGCCCGTTTCAGTTCTTCCGCGCCGCTGAAAGAAAGATAAATAGGCTGGGTTGAACATTTGCATGCGTTTGCAAGCGCGCGCATATTTAGCCCTTGCATACCCTTTTTTCGGACTATTTCAAGCGCCGCCGAAATTATACGGTCTTTTGTAATTGCCTTTTTTGCCGACATATTCCACCGAAATAACGTTTGTTATTGATAACAAGTGTAATTTTAACGGGGCTGAAACGAATTGTCAAGCAATTTCGTTAAATTATATATGAATTTTAAACAAAAAACATAAAAGGCGGCGGCGCGAATTTACGCGCCGCCGCCCACAACATAACCCTTCCGATTTTTTCGGAAAGCAGATTCGAGCTTAATCGTAAGCCGAGTTCTGTCGTGTACGGTCATCTATCTACACGCGCAGTCGCCTGCGCGTTCAAGCGATATTAACGGACAAAGACGGACGGGCAGCCCCTGCATTAAAGCAAGCCTTTGTCCCAATCTTGCATCGGGTGGGGTTTAATTGGCTTGCCCCGTTACCGGGGCAACGGTGAGCTCTTACCTCGCCATTCCAACCTTACCGCGGAAACCCGCGGCGGTATATTTCTGTTCACTTTCCTTGAAGTCGCCTCCTCCTGCCGTTAGCAGGCACCCTTGCCCTGTGATGCTCGGACTTTCCTCACGCCGCCTTTCGGGCGGCCCGCGACCGTATGATTAACTCGAATCCTCATTATTTTACCACGGTTTTTGTTCCCGAAACAACCATTTTTAAACCGCAGCTGGCGATTTTTTATAAAAATTTATTTTCCAACCGCCCCAAACGCCTATGCTTTCGCAATTCGCCCCTGCATCGGCGCAACCGCGATTATTTTCAATCCGTGCCTGAAAACTTTTAAAAATAAGGAAACGGCGTCCCTTAAAGCGCCGTTCCCCAGAGAGAATATGAAAAAAGTTTGGGTGTTTCATTGAAAGCGGTTTAATTATATTTTCCGATTGTGTAAATTGTATGAAAACAAAATGACAATTAACTACTTTTACCGTAAATTCCGAATATTTTTTCGGCGACCCTGATGCCGTCCGCCGCAGAGCTGGTTATTCCGCCCGAATAGCCGCTGCCCTCGCCGCAGGGAAAAAGTCCGCCGACGGTAACGCTTTCGCAGTTTTCGTTCCTTTCGATTCTCACAGGCGATGAAAATCGGGTTTCCACTCCCGTCAAAATGGCGTCCGGACAGGCGAAGCCTTTAAGGCGCTTGTCCATATCGGGAATAGCCGCCTTTAACGCCTCGACGGCAACGGGCGGGAGAATTTCGCCGAGAGGCGCGAACGCCGTTCCCGCGGCATACGTCGGGAAAATTTCGCCGAACCGCCGCGAAACCCTGTCCTCTTTGAAGTCGCCGTACAGCTGGACAGGTGCGGCGTAATTCCTTCCGCCCGCTTCAAAAGCCTTTCTTTCGATTTCGCGCTGAAAATTCATACCGTCAAACAGTCCGCCGCCGAAGTCCGCGGCGTTCATCTGCACCATAAGCGCGGAATTGGAATTTATGCCGTCGCGCGCATATTCGCTCATGCCGTTTACCGCCACGCCGCCGCTTTCGCTTGCCGCGGGAATCACCACGCCGCCCGGGCACATACAAAAAGTAAAAACCGTGCGTTCGTGCGCATGGCTGACGAGCTTATAGTCCGCAGACGGCAGAAGATTGAAGTTTACGCCGTACTGGGCAAAACCGATACGGGCGGAAAGATGTTCTATTCTTACGCCTACCGCAAAATCGCGCGGAGTCATCCTTACCCCTTCCCCCGCAAGCATTTCAAAAGTATCGCGCGCGGAATGTCCGGGCGCGAGTACGGCGCAATCAATTTCAAGCAGGGATTCTTCACCGTTTTTTACGTTTTTGAGTTTAAGCGCGGAAATTTTGCCGTTTTTCCTTTCAAACCCTATAAAACGGGTGTTGAAAAGATATTTTCCGCCCCGTTCGGTAATGAAACTGCGGATATTTTGAAGCACTTTGCGAAGTTTGTCGCTGCCAATGTGCGGTTTATTGAGGTACAAAATTTCTTCGGGCGCGCCGAAACGGGCAAAATATTCCAAAACATCGCGGTTAAAGCCGTCGCGGGTCTGGGTATTGAGCTTTCCGTCCGAAAAAGTGCCCGCCCCGCCCTCGCCGAACTGCACGTTGGAATCCCCGTCCAGAATACGTTCGGAAAAAAATCTGCTCGTCGTTTCCACGCGGCGCTCCACTTCCTCGCCCCGTTCGATTATTACGGGCGCGATTCCGTGTTCGGCAAGCCGAAGCGCACACATAAGCCCCGCAGGACCGCTGCCCACGATTGCCGTGCGCGGGGGATTTACCGAAATTCCGAGCGGCGGCTTATTTTCAATCTCCGCGCTGTCCGAAAAGGCAATGGAATAAACCCAATTTATGTTCGATTTGTCGCGCGCGTCCAGCGATTTTTTTAAAATTTTAAAGAATTTTAAGGGCTTTTTAAGTTGTTTTTGCGCAATTTTTATTAAATTTTGCTCGTTTTCGCCTATGCCGAGCTTAACGTTGTCAAGCCTTTTCATTTTCCGCCCTTTCGATACGGCTTCCGATTTTCGCCGCAATACCGTCCGCGGCGGCAACGCCGCTTGAAAACGCCCAATTCAGATTGTAGCCCCCGCAGTCGCCGTCAACGTCGAGAATTTCGCCCGCGAAAAAAAGATTTTCGCAAAGTACGCTTTCGAGGTTGTCCGCCACGTCCTTCATATCTATTCCACCCTGCGTGACCTGCGCGTAGTCGAAACCCAGCGTTCCCGTCACTTCGAGAGTGAAATTTTTCAAAGTATTTACTATGACATTTATATCTTCCGAAGCCGCGCGCTTCAATACCGCGCGGGCAATCTGGTTGTGGAGCAAGCCGCACAAGATGTCGCATGTGGCTACCCCTTCCTCCTTGCGACGCATAAGCGTGTCCCGCAAAATTTCATCCGGATATTCGGGCAGAAAATCGAGTTTCAAAGTTCCGCCGCCCTTGCACAAAACGCTCGAAAGATAAAAAACCGCGTTACCGGAAACGCCGTAATCGGTAAAAATTACATCGCCCGTAACACTTTTGATTATTTTGCCGCCCGACACCGCTTCGGCGAGACATTCAGCTCTTACGCCTTTCAGATTTTTTATATAAGAAGTATCCGTTTTGAGCTGGACTATCGAGGGATACAGCGGAGTCAAATTATGCCCGAAATTCAAGGCAAGCCCGTATGCCGAGCCGTCCGTTTTGAACTGTTTTTGCGCTTTGCCGCCCGCGGCGAGCACGACAAAAGTGGCGCGGAATTTATCTTTGCCGCAACAGACGGTAAAATCACCGTCCGAATTTTTTTCGACGGAAGTTACTTTCAAAGATAACATAATTTCCACGCCGCGCCTTTGCAGCCTGCGCAAGAGCATATCTGTCAAAGAGGACGCTTGAAGGCTTTGGGGATACGCCCTGCCCATAGAGCCCCTTTTGTACAGCATTGTGCCGAAAATTCTTTCGCACGCCCATTCGGCGGGTTTATCCGCAGGGCACGCGATTTTTGCGACAAGAGAAAGATTTCCGCTGCGGTAGTGCGATACGTCCCTGTCGGAATTGAAAACGTTGCCCTGCCCGTTGCCCGTCGCAGAAAGCTTTTTGCCGACGCGTTCCCCCGCCTCTGCAATTAAAATTTTAATGTGCGGATTTTCCGACAGCGCAGCCGCGCATGCAAGCCCCGCCGCGCCGCCGCCGACAATCAAAACGTCGTATTTTTTCATCGCTGAAAATTATACTTTAAAAGATACAACGTGTCAACCTTTGAAATCCTTCAAAATATTTTCAAGCGTTTTTATATGCAGCAGTTCGTCCTCCCTTATCCGTGAAACAATTTCTTTTACCGCGCCGTTTTTCAACGCGTTTTCCATACGGCAATAATCCCGCGCAGCCTGTCTTTCGCCCAGAAAGTCGTCTTCAAGCATGAATTTAAGGCTGCGCGAATATGCCACGTATTTGGCGCTGTAATAGTCAAACCCGTAATAAGGAAAACGGCAAAACACGGGCGGCGCGCCAAGCGCCAGAATGGTTTCCCCCAATAGGTCGAGATGCCGCATCTCCGCCACGGCGATGGATTTCAACGTTTCCGCAATATCGTGAAATCCGTATTTTTCAAAATAAAAGGAATGGTAAATATATTGCAGAATCGCGTTCAGCTCTCCCGTCGGTGAAGCGTATGCGGGCGAGATAATCCGTAAACTGTACGCGTCGGGGGATATCCCCTCTGCGGACGGATAGGGTTTGGGTGCAGAAAGTGGTCCGGACATTAAATTTCTCCTTTTTTCGCTTATTTTCAAAATATGAATCTTTAAGCCCAATGTGTGCGGGAAGAGCGAAAAAAAGGGGAATTTAAATAAAAAGTACTCATTATGCGTGACAGAGTACTTAAAATAAGGCAAAAAATACTAAATAAGGCGGCTTTTTAAGCCGCCTTAACGAATTTATTCTGTTCTTTAATTACTTCAAAACCTTTTTAAGGAATTGACCGGTGTAACTTTTTTCCACCTTTGAAATATCTTCGGGAGAGCCCGTTGCGATGATTTCACCGCCCCTGTCGCCCCCTTCGGGACCCAAATCTATTATCCAGTCGGCGCATTTTATGACGTCGAGATTATGCTCTATTACAAGCACGGTGTTGCCGCCCTCGCGCAGCCTTGCAAGTATTTTTATAAGCTTATCCACGTCGTATGAGTGAAGCCCCGTAGTCGGTTCGTCGAGGATATAAAAAGTTTTGCCCGTACTTCTCTTCGAAAGTTCCGTCGCAAGCTTGACCCTTTGCGCTTCTCCTCCCGAAAGGGTAGTTGAACTTTGCCCAAGCTTAATATAACCGAGCCCAACGTCGTTTAAAGTGGAAATTTTATTGTATATCGAAGTTACGGGTTTAAAGAACTCGCACGCTTCCGCTACCGTCATTTCAAGCACGTCGGAAATGGATTTGCCCTTGTATTTTACCTCCAATGTTTCACGGTTGTAACGTTTCCCCCCGCACACCTCGCACGGGACGAAGATATCGGGAAGAAAGTGCATTTCTATCTGGATAATGCCGTCGCCCTGGCAGTGTTCGCACCTGCCGCCCGCGACGTTGAAGGAAAATCTTCCGCTTTTGAAACCACGTTCTTTTGCGTCGGGGGTGGCGGCAAAAAGTTCGCGTATCGCCGCAAACACGCCCGTATAAGTCGCGGGGTTGCTGCGCGGCGTTCTGCCTATCGGCTGTTGGTCTATGGCAATTATCTTATCGAAATTTTCCAGCCCCTCGAATCTATCCGCATTGCCCAAAAGTTGCCTTGCCCTATTGAGATTGTTCGCAAGATAGGGATAAATAATTTCGTTGACGAGGCTGGACTTCCCGCTGCCCGAAACGCCCGTAACCGCGGTTATCAGCCCGACAGGCACTTGCACGTCGATATTTTTAAGATTATTTTGCTTGCAGCCGTAAACTTTAAGCCATTTGTCGGATGGCTTTAAACGCACTTCGGGCACTTCTATTTTTCTGCGCCCCGCAAGGAAATCGCCCGTTATCGAGCGCGGCTCCGCCATAATGTCCTCCTGCGTGCCGCAGGCGACTATTTCACCGCCGTTTACGCCCGCCATAGGTCCTATATCGACGATGTAGTCGGCGGCGCGTATGGTATCCTCGTCGTGTTCGACGACTATTAGCGTGTTGCCGAGGTCGCGCAGACCTTCAAGCGAATGGAGAAGTTTTTCGTTGTCGCGCTGGTGAAGCCCTATGCTCGGCTCGTCGAGAATGTACAATACGCCCGTCAGCGCGCTGCCTATCTGAGTTGCGAGGCGGATGCGCTGGCTTTCGCCGCCCGAAAGCGTGGCGGCAGAGCGCGACAAAGTCAGATATCCCAGCCCCACGTTCTCCAAAAAATTTATTCGGCTGTCTATCTCCTTGATTATGCTGTCGGCAATCATATGCTCGGTATGGTTGAAAAACGAAAAATCGGCAAAAGCTTTCAAATCGTCAACCGACATATCGCAGACCTCGGCGATATTTTTTCCGCCGACCGTTACGGCGAGGGCCTCTTTTTTCAATCTTTTCCCGTGGCATACGGGGCAGTCGGAAGTGCGCATATAGCGCTCGATATCCCATTTTACGCTGTCGGACGAAGTCTGGTTGTACCGCCGTTGCAAGTTAGTCACAAAGCCTTCCCAAGAAGTTTTGTAGCTGCCCGAAAAGCGGTATGCGTTGTACGTCAAATCTATCTGTTCCCCGCCATTGCCGTACATAAGCATTTCATAGACGCCCTTCGGCAAATCCTTGACGGGCACGTCCAGCGAAAATTTATATACCTTGGCAAGCGAAGTAATATACATCTGGGTCATCGCAGAACTGTCCAGATTCCAGCCGCTTATCTTTATGGCGCCCTCACGCAAAGTTTTGGTCTTGTCGGGGCAGATAAGGTCGGAATCGACCGTCTGCTTGAAACCGAGCCCCGAACATTCGGGGCAAGCCCCCCAGGGCGTATTGAATGAAAACAAGCGGGGCTCGATTTCCTCAATCGAAACGCCGCAGTCGGGACAGGCATAATTGGAGGAATACAGCTCCTCGCTTTCGCCGTTGTCGATTACCACAAGCCCGTTAGCGAGATTTAAAGCGCTTTCAAGGCTTTCGGTAAGCCTTTTCAAAACGCCTTCCTTTATGACAAGACGGTCTATTACCACCGAAACGTTGTGGCGCACATTCTTTTCGGGATGAATTTCTTCCTGCAAGTCATAGATAATTCCGTCGATTTTTACCCTGCCGTAGCCGCTCTTTTTCCAGCCGGCAAGTTCTTTTTGAAATTCGCCCTTTTTGCCGCGCACGACGGGAGCTTCGATAATAATTTTGCTGCCTTCGGGCAAAAGCATAACGCGGTCTGCTATTTCGTCAACGGACTGCCGCCTTATCTCCCTGCCGCAGTTGGGGCAATGGGGGATTCCGACGCGCGCGAACAAAAGGCGGAAATAATCGTAAATTTCCGTAACCGTGCCCACCGTCGAGCGGGGATTGTGGGAAGTGGTTTTCTGGTCTATCGAAATTGCCGGAGAAAGCCCTTCGATAAGCTCTACGTCGGGCTTTTCCATCTGCCCGAGAAATTGCCGCGCGTACGAGGATAGGCTTTCGATATATCTGCGCTGTCCTTCGGCGAAAATAGTATCGAAAGCAAGCGTGGATTTTCCGCTGCCAGAAAGCCCTGTGAATACGGTCAGAGTATTGCGGGGTATGTGCACGTCGATATTTTTAAGGTTGTTTTCCTTTGCGCCTTTAACGTAAATTTCTTCCTTCATGATTTCTTGCTCTTCAACATTTTTTTCTTTAACTGAGCTATCGTGTCGCGAATCTCTATCGCACGCTCGAAGTCGAGCTGCGCCGAAGCGACCTTCATCAAAGCTTTCAACTTTTCTATTTCGGCGGGAATATCGGCAAGCTTTATATCTTCGCCGACGGGTTTTTTGCCCGTAATCCCTATTGTATTTTTTACTTCTTTTATAATCGTTTTGGGCACTATGCCGTGCGCCTTGTTGTAATCGTCCTGAATTTTTCGGCGGCGCTCGGTTTCGTCTATGGCGCGGCGCATACTGCCCGTTATTACGTCGGCATACATAATTACTTTGCCCTCTGCGTTGCGGGCGGCTCTGCCTATTGTCTGTACAAGCGACGTTTCGCTCCTTAAAAAACCTTCCTTATCGGCGTCGAGAATAGCCACAAGCTTGACTTCGGGCAAATCAAGTCCTTCGCGCAAAAGGTTTATGCCGCACAGTACGTCAAATTCTCCGCTTCTGAGTCCGTTTATGATGTCTATGCGCTCCAAAGCGTCTATATCGCTGTGCATATAGCGCACTTTCAGCCCGTGCTCTTTCAGATAATCCGTAAGGCTTTCCGCCATGCGTTTGGTCATGGTCGTCACAAGCACCCTGCCGTTTTCCGAAATTACTCTTTTTATCTCGCCCAAAAGGTCGTCAATCTGCGTTTTTGTGGGGCGAACTTCGACTATCGGGTCCAAAAGCCCCGTTGGACGGATAAGCTGTTCAACTATGTTGCCCGCCTGCTTCAATTCATACTCTGCGGGGGTTGCGGAAACGCATATCAGCTGGGGCACGCGGGCGTCAAACTCCTCGAAAGTCAACGGACGGTTGTCGTACGCCGATTTCAGCCGGAAACCGTAGTTCACAAGGTTCTCCTTGCGGGAACGGTCGCCGTGATACATTGCGCCTATCTGCGGAATCGTCATATGGCTTTCGTCGATAAACACGAGAAATTTCCCCGCGGGAAAATAATCCAAAAGGGTAAAAGAAGGCTGACCGGGCAGTCTGCCGTCGAAATAGCGGCTGTAATTTTCAACGCCGCTGCAATAACCTATCTCGCGCATCATCTCCAAATCGTACGTGGTGCGCTGTTCAAGACGCTGGGCTTCGAGCAATTTCCCCTCGTCGCGGAAAGCCTTTACTTCGTCCTGCATATCCCTTTCAATCATTGACAGAGCGGTCTGCATCTTGTCCGAGCCGACGGCGTACTGCGAAGCGGGGAAAATGAGAACGTGCTTCAATTCGGATATTATATTGCCCGAAACGGCTTCCTCCTCGCATATTCTGTCTATTCCATCGCCGAAAAACTCGACCCGTATCGCGATTTCCGAATTGGAAGCGGGGAAAATTTCAACTATATCCCCGCGCACGCGGAAAGAAGAACGCTGGAAGTCTATATCCCGCCGCGCGTACTGGATTTCGACAAGTTTGCGCAAAAGCGCGTCGCGTTCCATCTCCATTCCCGGGCGCAGGGAAATTGCAAGGCGGAAATATTCTTCGGGCGCGCCCAAACCGTAAATACAGCTGACCGAAGCCACGACAATAACGTCCTCACGCTCGCCCAAAGAACTTGTGGCGGAATTGCGGAGCTTGTCTATCTCGTCGTTCAGGCTCATATCCTTTTCGATATAAGTGTCAGTTGACGGTATGTAGCTTTCGGGCTGATAATAGTCGTAATAGGAAACGAAATACTCTACGCGGTTGTTCGGGAAAAATTCTTTGAACTCGTTACAGAGCTGCGCGGCAAGCGTTTTATTATGCGCGATAACCAGCGTGGGACGGTTGACGTTTTTAATGACGTTCGCCATTGTAAACGTTTTGCCGCTGCCCGTAACGCCCAAAAGCACCTGAGTGCGGATACCGTCCAGAACTCCCTCTGTAAGGCTTTCGATAGCTTGCGGCTGGTCGCCCGTGGGTTCAAATTTCGAATGTAATTCAAACTTCATTTCGCTTACGATTATATCCCTTTTCTAAGCGGTTTACAACAATTTGACCCGCCGAAAATCTTAATAAACTTATGTTTAATTATAGCACGTACGGAAAATTATGTCAAACGCTTTTGAAAAATGCGGCGGGGCGATTTTTCAAACCGCCCCGCCGCTTCTTTTATAATCGCCCGCCGTTTCTTCTATAATCGCCGCGCCGCATATATTTATAATACATTCAAATTCAAAACTTTCACGGCACAAGCGCGCCGTCGCCGCCCGCCCACGAAGCCTGCAAGTACGTTTCGGGGATTTTACCCGCTATTACGCTTTCGCATATCAATACCTCTATCGTCGAGGCGAGGTTTGTGGATTTGGACGGCATTATTATGGATATGTCCGACACAATTTCAAGGTACAGCGAATGAAGCGTCTGGTTTATGCCAGCCTCCTTGAATTTCGATACAAAACGGCATTCCACGTTGGATATGGGTATTATTTTTATGTTGATTTTCTGCCCGAAGCCGGCAAGCGCCTCCACGCCCGTAAGCGCGCCTATCGGAACCATTATGCCAGCCTCGCTCATTTTATTCAGATTTTCCTGCGAAAGATACGCCGTGTCCCTCGCTATCTGGTTGATTTTCAGGCTGTTGGTGGTTATCGAAGTGACGTCGCCCTTTTCGTCGCGGTCAATATAAATCAAATCCTCATATCGTATCGAATCGTTCAGAGTGTAATAAATAGCGTCGTTCACCGCTACGGTAGTTATCGAACGGATTGTGGCTTCGCTTATTGAAATGAGGACGCGCGTAACGTTGCGCTGGAAATATATGAGAATACCTATTGTAAGCAGGCATAAAATCAACATCAGAGCCTTGAAGCGCCTGAATTTTTTGTTGGAACGTTTAATGCGCGTCATACAATATTGTATGGCGCGCATATGCACGTAAATGACGTTTTGTTACTCTTAAAAAATTAGTTGCGCTTTGTGCGGGATTTGAATATAAGCGCCATTAAAAATGCGAAAAACACCGCCGCCGTCACTCCCGCGCTTGCCGCCGTAAGCGACCCCGTAATCGCATAAAAGAATCCTTTTTCCGCTCCCTTCATTGCGCCGCTCGCCAAAAGATATCCAAATCCCGAAATGGGCACCGTCGCGCCCGCGCCGGCAAATTCCACAAGGGGCTGATATAAGCCTATCGCCGTTAGCGCCACGCCCGCAAGCATAAAATATACAAGTATTTTGCCCGCCGTCAAATCGGTGAAGTTTATGATGAACTGCGCGATAAGACAAATCCCTCCGCCAACGGCGAAAGCCTTTAAATAGGTGAAAAGTATGTCCAAAATTTCAGCCTGTATCATTTACACCTCCAAACGCACGGCGTGGCTTATGCAGGGAATGGATTCGCCCTGCCCCGAAGATACGGTGGAAAGAAGCGCGCCCGTCGCGGCGAACAGCACACGTTTATAGAGCCCTGCGTTCATCTTGGTAAGGATGTAGGAATTTAAAACGCTTGCCGAACAGCCCGCGCCGCTTCCGCCCTGAAATTCGCTTTCTATCACCTTATAAATGATTTCGCCGCAATCGACGTGGTTTTTCGAAATATCAAATCCCTTCTCCCACGTCAAATCTTTTACAATTCTGCTGCCGAGAGCGCCTAAATCGCCCGTTAAAATAAGGTCGTAGTCCTCGGGTTCGGTTTCCGTATCTATGAAGTGCCGCATTAAAGTGTCCGCAGCCGCAGGGGTAAATGTCAATATTACACCATAATTTTCTTTGGAAAATTTTTTATGCATACTAAAAGACCGATTTTTTTGAAAACCGGCCTTTGGATTTGCGTTTTACTTTACTGTAGCTTTTACTTTTTCAATGATTTTTCTGCACTTTTGGAGGGAGAGCTTCATTACGATTGCGACTTGCAATATGTCGCTCTCGGTGGGGTTGCCAACGCCGTTTACGGTCATTTCGTGCTCGAACTTTTCCTTTGTCTGCGTTATGTCGTAGAACGGCGAAAGCTTGTAACCGCCACTGCCTTCGTCATACAAAAACGCAAAGTTTTTGCCGTGGTCATCTTTATTTTGATAGAACACGTTGAAACACATTCTGCCGAACGCCTCGTACAGGTCGTTTTGGTCAACGCAAATCCGTTGCACAACCTGCAATAAGTGGATATAGTCGAGGTTTGGTATGCGGTGAGACGTTTCCAAAAGCGACGACAGCGAAACCATGTGAACGCAGCCGAGCTGAGTACGGTCGAACCTCTTTGCACCGAAATAGCCAGTGCAAATTTTCGACGGGAACAGCTTGCACTCATTTATATTCAGTCCACAACTCTTGGCAAGAATGTTGGCGTTGTACTCCTTTTCGCCTATATTTTGCGGGTCGTAGTGACAAGGGAATTTGACTATCCACTCCTCGCCGTCAATCTTTATGTGAGCCTTAGGTCTCGCGCCGCCGCTCGAACCGCCGAGCCTGTATATAGTGTCTAAACTTTTGTCCTCTATGTCATCGTTTAAAATTTGTTCGACTTCACACGCTATCTCGTCCAGCTCCACTAAGGTACCGTTGTCCGTCTTGGTCTGGTTGGGCTCGTAAGAAAGTCCGCCAAGCCCTTGACTGCCTATGAGTGACAGTCTGGTGAGCGGCGAAAGACTGTCGGGATTTATCCCACGCCTTGAGAGCATACGGCGGACAAGCAGCTCGCCCCAGCCGTCGGGAAGAGAATCGGCAAACACACCAAAGAGCCCGCCGAAAGTATCATTTTTGCTTATGAAAATTTTATCTTCCAAAGGTAGCGAGAACGGCGAAATGTTGAAACCTGTCTCCAGCCACTCAGCATCGTATTGAAAACCGATTTGGTCGTCCATTTCGGCAAGATAGCCAACGGTTTTGCCATTGAATTTGACCGTGAGCTTTTTTACATCACTTATCATACGTTAAAGTCCTTTAAACTTTTGACGGGCAGGGGCTTGAAAAGAGCGGTAAAATCTTCAAGGCAACCGAGGACGCCGGCGATTTTTAAGAGTGAATTTAACGAGATTTCGCCCGTGCCTTCAAATCGCCTTACTGAGGCGTAGCTTACGCCCGACTTTTCTGCCAAACTCTTTTGCGATATTTGCATGGTTTTGCGGCGGCTCTTTTCTCTTTCCGCAAGTTGCCCAGTGACGGACTGCACCGTTTCCGTTTTTACAAAATCGGCAATATCAAATTTAATTTTCATAGTGTTAATATTTTAGCAGTTTTATATTAAATTGTCAACAAATTGTCAAAATATTAGCAACAAATTTCGCCGCGACAAAACATTATCAAATAACCTCGACTGCGTGGGTGGATATCGGATGGGCGTCAGATATCAAAGCATGGTTTTTATCGGCATACTCCATTGCAAGAGCGAAAGCATCTTGACACTTCAAGTGAATTTCCACGCCGCCGCCCTCGTGAATGTAAATGATTTCTACTAGTTCCAACAGTATCTCTCTCGTCAATTTTTCAAAACTGTGATACTTTAAAAAGGTATCCAAAAATCGATTGTTTTCCAATCCGCCACCACATTCGGCAATCTGCTTTTGCAAGTCCTCTATATTTTTCTTCGCCCTTGCAATGCTGTTTTCATACCTCTCTTTAAGCGCAAGATATTGTTCTTTTGTAATCAATTTGCTTTTAAAATCTGGATATAAATCGAGCAAAACCCTGTTATAATCGGCAACTTCGTTAAAACTTTTTAAAATTCTGTATTAGCAAATCCCAGCAATTTAAGTATTCTTCACCATAAACATTTGAAAACGTGAATGCAAATAGAAATTTTAGCTATTTTAATCAATCATTTGCTGTAAATTTACCGAAAAGTTTGGCAATAAAATTTTACTCTGCTCTAAATAATCCATCGCATTTTGAAAAGCGTCTTGGCTTTTTAAGCGCAATTCAATCTTTCCCCCCTCATGAACATATATGACGTCAACCAATTCTAAAAGCACATCGCGAGAAAGTTTATCTAAGAAGCGATATTTAATAAATGTTGTTACAAACTCATTGTTTATAATTCCTTGCTCAAATTCCTCGATTTGTTTTTTCACTTCTTCTATTACGTTTTGTGCCTTTGAAATGTTGTTTTCATATCTGTCTTTTAAAGCAAGATACTGTTCTTTTGATATTAGACCGCTCTTAAAATCCGGATATAAATCGATTAAAATTTTCTTTGCATCGGCAATTTCATTTTCTTTTGCTTTAATTTGATTCCGAAGTCTTATAGTTGCTTTATCTGTATCGTTGCATGAGTCAATCCTTTCAATCAAATTGCTGAAATCACTCGCAATTCGTATATATTCATTGAGCGTGTTTAGGACTGAATTTTCAAGAACATCAGAACGAATCATATGCTTTGTGCAAGCTCCGCTGTGCATTTTTCGATATGTGCCGCAGGCATAATATTGATATTCCTTATAAGGTTGAGATACTGTTCTTTTTTGCATTGCCCGCCCACAATCCGGGCATCTTAAAAAGCCTGCAAAAAGAGATAATTTCCCGATGCTGGGTGACACCCGCGTATCACGGCTTAAAATTGTTTTCGCTTTTTCAAAATCGTCTTTTGAAACAATGCCTTCATGTGTGCCTTCCACAACTATCCATTTATTTCTCGGAACACCTTGCGATATATGAACCTTATAACTTATCATTTCGTTCTTCTTCTGCACCATATTACCTATATACATTTCATTAGTTAAAATTCTACGAACAGAACTATCGCACCAAAGAATTGATTTATATGCCGCAGAAGTGTGATGATAATTGAGTCCTTTTCTCCGTTTATAAGCCGATGGACATAATATTCCATTTTCGTTAAGGTATCTTGAAATACCTATTATGCTGTCGCCGCTTAAAAATTTCTTATAAATTAAACGTACAATTTCGGCAGCTTCCTCATCTATCACTAATTTGTGATGGTCGCTTTCGTCTTTTTTATATCCGTACAAAGCAAATGAGCCAATAAATTTACCTTGCTTTCTTCGAATATCAAGTGCAGTTTTCACTTTTGTGGATATATCGCGGCAATATTCGTCGTTCATTATATTTTTAAACGGCACTATAACGTTATTCATTGAAGTTGGATTATCAATGCTATCTATATTGTCGTTTACCGCAATAAATCTTATTTTTAGCATAGGAAATACCACTTCGAGATATTTCCCCGCTTCGACATAATTTCTGCCAAATCTTGATAAGTCTTTGACAATAACACAATTTATTCGTCTGTTTCTTATGTCGTCCATCATACGTTGAAAATCGGGTCTGTCAAAATCCGTCCCGCTCCAACCGTCATCAACATAGAAATCTTTTATATTTAAATCACTGTGAGCAAGAACATAATCTTTAAGGATAGATTTTTGCGAACTTATACTCTCGCTCTCCAATTTGTCTCCGTCCTCTCTCGAAAGACGCACATACAGCCCCGCATTCCACAACGTGGACCTTTGCGAGGCTGTATCAATTATTTGATATTTACTTATACGCGCCATAAAACCACCTCGAAATTCAAGGTGACATGACACTTAACACACATATATTCTACACTATCACCCCCAAAAAATCAAGTCCTTTTTTAAATTTATTTCAATTTGTTTTTTATAATATTCTCCAATCCGTCCTCAATCGTTCTATTTGAATATTTCGGTGAAAAAACAATTTTAACCGGTGTATTACCCACTTTAAATAAATAAGGATTTTTTACTTGCTCCATAAATTTTAATATCCTCAACATTGGTGGGTCGTTATCGTCGATTTTTATTTCGGTTATGTCTTTCAGCTGTGAAATATCGGCTGTCTCTATATCAACAGACTGCAAATTTTTAAGAATGTCACTGCTCATAATTACTTTGGTTTTTCCCATAATTTACTTTTCTATTCAAAAAAGGAAGGTCTTTTAAACCTTCCTTTTACTTTTTTTATTAAGTTTTATTTTTTCTCACGCGGCAAAAAATACCCTTTGATACAATTAGGATTCCGAACACAAATCTGTATATGTGTCTTTTCCTTTATTGCGGCTCCTGGATATCTCTAACTGATTTTTCACCCCCATGATAGCCCAAAACAAGTTGCGGTTGCTGAATGTATATCTCCTCATCTATCATCTTTATCGCTTCTTATGATAACTTCCCTATACGGTTTTGCTATCTTGCCATCTTTCGTCATTATCCCACAACTTGATAAATTACGCAAAGCACTTTCTCTCGTTACCTGCTGTTTCGATGCTTCTTGTATAGCTTCCATTCGTTTCTGAGTCAAAGTCATTCTTTTTTTCCTCTTTTCATCAGAATTATCTATATGCTTATTATAAATAGCATTATGACAACTTGACCACGCGTACCAACTATATTATAAACTTTTATTTTTATAAAAATCAATCTTTTGAATCATTTTTTATTAAGCTCAAATGTAAAGTAAAGTGCCAGTTTGTAAGATTAAGTTCTAATTGGCGCATTTTTGTAAGACTAACTTCCTATCACTCGATAGAACTTACTTTTTCAATTGAGGATTTTTTATGAATTTCAATGCCTATATATATGGGGCGGCGAATAATCGCCGTCCCATTTCCTTTGACTATGCAGAAA
>CANPZW010000016.1 GCA_947589385.1 uncultured Clostridia bacterium
GTGTTCAGTATAATTATCCAAAAGATTCCGCGTCGTTAACGGCATATGTAACGGTCGGCGACAAGGTCTATCAAAGGTCAATGGGCAGCGGAAAGGATGCAAGTAGCGCAACCTTTGAGGTAGGCATAGAAATCCCCGAAGGCGAGGCAGAAATCATTTTAAATCACAGTTTCAATTCTTTCAATGTCGAGCAGGTAGAAATTTATTTGGAAACGATAGAAATGATAGAAGCAGGTCAAACTTATGAAGATAGGGCTATTAAACGTGAATTATATTGCTTTAAAGCACCCGAAAAAGGAAGTTACACAATAGATTTGGAATGGATTGGTAATGAATTATATTCTCTAAGGGAAATAGGGATAACTAATTTTTCTAATGGAGCAAAAATTCTTGAAAGTTTTGTGGGCGCTAGCACGAAAAAGCGTACAACGCAAGCTGTCGAACTTGAAGCCGGTGAAGGGTTTGTATTTGAAATAAATAATTATTGGTATTATATGGAATTGGAAGAGCCAACACCAACGGCATATTTTAAATATAAAATCAATAAAATATAAATTTTTTAAATTTTTTTAAAAAATTTGGAAACTTTTACCTCCATTCAAGATATATATTATGAAACTTCAAGAAAATAAAAATTTTTAAAATTTTTTTAAATTCTTGGAAACTTTTACCTCCATTCAATGATTTATATAATAAAACAAAAAATTTTTAAACGTTTTACTTAGGAAGCAAGCGCGCCCCCGCCAAGGGTAACGCTACTTTATATAGGGTATTTGCCAAAAATTAAGGGTAATGGCAAAATTCCCGACCGTTTCGCCGTTGGCAGCGGCGGAACGGAAACCCCGGCAATATTGCGCATGCCAAAACGCTTTATTGCCAAGCACCAATGAGTTTGGCTGCCGCTCGGCAAGCGGCAGTCGAACTGAACAACTGAACAAAAAATATTATAAGGAGTAAAAAAAGTATGTCAGTTATTAAAAAATTGGCAGTCGGTACGCTTTCAACGTGCTTGGCTGTCGGATTAGTTGGCGCAGCCGGTTTGGCTGTTTACAATCACACTGAAAAAGTGCTTGCGGATACTAATTATACTGCAAGCATGGACAATGCGGAAGCAACGACTTTAACGGTTTCAAAAGACCAACCCGCTACGTTCAATGTTGACGTCACTGGTCAGTATATTTTGAAGGTTACTATCACTAAGTCCTCTGCGGAAAAACCTGAGTATTACTATAATATGACGGCTACTGTGGCAGGAGAAGAAGTAAATCTCACTTATACCGGTGCGGGTGTGGACAAGTTCGGCTATCTTACGGGCACAATCAATGTAAAAGCAGGCGACGAAGTGACCCTTAACACTTCCACCGAAGAAGTACTTACGGTTGACGTAGAACTTCTTAATCTGTACATAGGTCAAGGCAATGACTATATCCTTTCGGGTATTACCCTTCCCGCAGATACGGATGTTGTCATTAACCTTGAAAATGTAGCCACAGGCAAATACGAAGTCCTTCTCGACTACGGCGCAACCAAAGTTGAAAATGCCCAGATAACTGCCAAATTAAACGACGGAGATACGGTTCCAATGACAAGCGACTCATTTTACTTCTCCGCTTATTCTTGCGAAATTGACGTTAAGGCAAGCTCCACAACTTTGACCCTTAGAAACATAGGTGACGAAAATATTACGGTTAGAGGCACTTTAAGCTTAACCCAAATCGAAGGATATGCTGAATTGCCCAAACAGGCTAAACTTACGGTTTATTCGCCCGTAACTTATACATATACGTCCAACGCTTCGGGTTATTATTCCATTTCCATTACAAATGCTGACGGTACAGCTGCCGACGTAGCCGTTATGTTCATTACCGACGTGGTAGAATATGACGCTACTACGGTTGAAGGCGTTAATTATCCTATATATATGGAAGCTACAAGACCTTATTACTTCGAACTTACTCTGCTTTCTTCCACGGCACAGGACGAAACCGCTACCGTAAACATTGCCATAAACAAATGGACCGCACCCACCGTTGATGCGAAGGAAGATACAGTATATTATCTGCCTGTAACGGGTACGGCTATGGAAAAACAATCCGCAGGGCTTAACCTCACCGAGGGCACGGTTTATGATTTAACCTTGTTCGTTCCTTACGAATTCTACTTCAATGACATTACTGTAACCGCGCATATCGGCACGGAGGAATACGCTCTCAACGCAGAAAACAACTTCTCCGCAAGAATTACTGCTACCACCGCAGATTCTATTTATCTGACGTCCGACTCGGCAAATAACTATACGACAGGCATTAGCTTCGTTGAATATGTCGAAAGAAAGACGTTTAAGCTTGGTGAAGAATTCAACGTAACTGTTCCTGCGAAAAAGTCCGTGGTTTATTATCTTGAAGTTGCAGACCGTGGTTATTACAATGTTACCCTCAGTGCAAATACCAATATAACGGTATCTACTAACTTGCAGGAAAATATCATTACCGCAGGTCAGACCGAAGGTAGCTTTGTACTTAAATACTATACTTACGATTTGGAACTTGTATTCACGAATGGCGGCGAAACGGATGCTACTTTCAACGTTACCTGCACAAGTTCGTATGATACGATTGCGCTCAATACGCGTACACAACTTACTGTTGCGGCAACTAAAACCGAAACTTATATGATGGAAGGTCTTGCAGCCGGCACATATAGAATGTCTTTCTCGGGAGATATTGCAAATCTTGCTGTAACCGTTGACAATATCGCAATTACATTAGAGGGCAACGTTGCAACATTCGCTGTAAGCGAAACTCAGGATAACGAGGGCTTAATAGCTATCGCGTTTACAAATTCCGGGGCAGAAGAAATTGAATTTGCCGTAACGGTTGCTCCCACGGCTTACATTGAACTTGGTGATACTGTTACATTAACTATACCTCAGCAGGGCGAGAATTACTACCTCTACACGGGCTATTATTTCCGTACCCTTGCAGCTGGTTCTTACCTTGTAACGGTTGACCTCAAAAACGAAAATCAGCAGGTTATGGTAAACGTAAACGGCATATACGCCCTTAGTTTCGGTTCTTATGCGGGCACGTTTACCCTTGCAAATGCAGGTACGCTTCTTCCCGTAAGAATAACGGCTTACGGCGCGGCTGACGCAACCACGTTTGACCTTAAAATTACCCCGCTTACGTCAACCGAAATGACTATGGGTACGGCTCAGACGGTTGAATTAACCGCTGATAGCACAAACGTTTACTCCATAAATCTTGATGCAGGCTCGTATAAAATGACCGTTTCCGAGTTGGTTGAAGGCATGTATATTTATGCGGAAAACAACCTTGTTTACTTCAACGAGGAAACCAAAGAGGGAACGTTCTACGCTTCCGGCAACATTTATATTATAGTCGTTTATAAGGGTACGGAAAGCGCGTCTGTAACACTTAATGTTACTCCCGTAAACGAAATTGAATTGGGTACGCCCATGGAGCTTTTCCTGGCTACCTATTTCACTTCCACTACGTACTATGCAAATCTGCCCGCAGGTAGCTACAATCTTACGATTACTTATACCGGAGAAGGTAGTGGCGTAGGCGTAGCAGTGAATGGTACAACATTGACCGCAACCGATAACGTATATACCTTTACGGTTGATGCGGCTGGTTACGTTCAATTCACTTTCTCCTATACGGGAGAATCGTCGGCAAGTTTCAGCGTTTTAATTAGCGCTGTTACTGCTGAGTAAAATTACCTGGGCTTGGCTTGCCGCTTTGCGGCAAGCCAAGTTCTCGGTTTGTCATATTTTGGATTGATTGTTCATAAGAATATAAAAAAATTACAAGGAGGTTTTTTATGAAAATCCAAAGAGCTAAAATTGCAACGCTTGCGTTAAGCGCGTGCATGGCATTGGGTGTGGTTTGCTTCGCCGCATGCGGAGTGAACGGCAAATCTGCCTATGAAATATGGCTTGAACAGGGAAACACGGGCACAGAGCAAGAGTTTTTAAATAGCTTAAAGGGTACAAATGGCGTTGACGGCAAAGACGGTAAAGACGGTACAAACGGTACAAACGGCAAAGACGGCGTTGACGGTACAAATGGCAAGGACGGCGTTGACGGTACAAATGGCAAAGACGGCGTTGACGGTACAAATGGCAAAGACGGCACAAACGGCACAAACGGTAAGGACGGCGCAACCTGGCATTACGGCGAAGGTAAACCGCTTGAAACTTTGGGTAATGAGGGTGATTTATATCTTGATTATACCGCTTGGGACGTGTATGCTAAAAAGAGCACGGGCTGGGAAAAACTTGGCAGTATGAAGGGCGATAGTGAACCCGCCGTTGAACCTGCAATAAAAGATTACGGTCCAATTACCTTGGAGGCAGGCGGTACAAAAGATTTATCTTTGGACAATGTAGGTGAAGGTTTATATTATCTTGTGGCGGAAACAGATTCCGAAATAAAAGATAAAACACTTTATAATGAAGACCCGTTTACATATGATACAAAAAATAGATATCAATACAATATGTACAGTCCCGCAAACGGCGGCGAATATAGAAGCGTAGTTTATATGAGTAGTGGCGGTACGGCAGCTACAAAAACAGTTCTTAAAAACGACTCGGGAGCAGAAATAAAACTTAATAGCGTAAAATTAGTAAAATGCGATTTAGGAAAAATAGAAGCAGGAAAAGAAATAATTGTTCCCGCTTATTATAATGGTAAGCCAAAAGTTACTGTTCCTTTAAGTGAAGAATTGATAGGACAAAAAGTAAAAATCACTTTGTGGTCAGATGAACCAAGCGAGGGGGATGTTCCTATTTTTTCCAGTGGGTTTGACCTTTTTTATTGGGAATTTGGCGATGCACAAGGTGGCGGAGTGTGGACTCGTACTTTAACACTAGATAAGAATATTACAGAATTATCTATAAACAATGTTTCATTCAGTAATTATAAGAAAATGCACATAAACGTAAAGATTAAGATTGAATTAGCTTAAATAGTTTGTTCCCTCCATTTTATACTCCTCATTTTTTAGCAAAAAGGCGGCATTTGTCGCCTTTTTGTTTATTTTTCGCCTGTTTTTTTCTATTTTCCGCCCGTTTTTTCCGAAAAAATCCCCCCAAAATCTATAAATTTGCACTCATTTTGCATAAATATTCATAATTTTCTGCATTTTTTTCTCACCTTCTCCCTTTTTTTTATGTGAAAAGTTGACATTTTTTCATTTTTGAATTACAATTATTTCAAATTATTCGAGGTGTAATATTATGAATTTACCGAATTTGACCGAAGTTTGGGACAAAGTTTTCCCTGAAAGTAATTTGGTCGAGCACAAAAAAGTGACCTTCCGCAACCGCTACGGCATTACTCTTGCCGCCGACCTGTACGCGCCGAAATCGGATAAAAAACGCCTTCCCGCAATCGCGGTTTGCGGTCCTTTCGGGGCGGTTAAAGAGCAGTCCTCGGGTCTGTATGCCCAAACGCTTGCCGAGCGGGGCTTTCTGACGGTTGCTTTCGACCCTTCTTTTACGGGCGAAAGCGGGGGTTTTCCACGTTTTGTGGCTTCTCCCGACATAAATACGGAAGATTTTTGCGCCGCGGTGGATTTTTTGTCCTGCCACGAACGGGTTGACCACGAAAAAATAGGTATTCTCGGCATTTGCGGTTGGGGCGGAATGGCTATTAACGCGGCTTGTATGGATACTCGGATAAAGGCTACCGTCGCATCTACAATGTACGACATGTCCCGTGTGAACGCCAAGGGGTATTTTGATTCTGCGGACAGCGAACAGGCGAGGTTTGAAACGAAGTCGAAGCTTAACGCGCAGAGGACGGCGGACTTCAAAAGCGGAACGTACGCCCTGGCGGGGGGAGTGGTTGACCCGCTTCCCGCGGACGCGCCGTTCTTCGTCAAGGATTATTACGATTACTATAAGACAAAACGCGGGTATCACGCGCGTTCGCTCAATTCGAACGGCGGTTGGAATGTCACGTCGGCGCTTTCCTTTATCAATATGCCTATTTTAAGCTATGCTTCCGAAATCAGAAGCGCGGTTTTGCTTGTGCATGGGGAAAAGGCTCATTCCTGTTATTTTTCAAAAGACGTTTACAAGACTTTAAAGGGCGATAACAAGGAATTGCTGATTATTCCCGGGGCGGTGCACACCGACTTGTACGACCGCAAGGATATAATTCCGTTTGACAAAATCGAGCGGTTTTATCTTGAAAATTTATGAAATAAAATGTAAATTTATTCATGGGGATTTACTCGCTCAATCGCCCGCTTACAGCGGGTCTATATCGCTCGAAATGACAAGCCTAAATTTACGCGGCTAATTTATAGCTTCGGGCATTAGCCTTTTTTGAACCACGCGATAATCGCGTGGTTTTTATATACCGAAAAAAGAACTTCCCCGGGGAAGTTCTTTTTTCGGTGCTGCGCAAATAGATTAGACTATGGGTTTGTCCTTCCTGCCGGAAGAAATAAATGCGGCGCTTTCTCATCTGAACGAAAATCTTATTACCGAAATCAGATTGAGGCAGGGGTTGCCCGTATCGGTGTGCACGGGAGAAAAATATCGCTATCTTGCCCCGTTCGGGTTGACGGAGCGCAGGGAAAACGCTATTTTTTGCGGTGAAATTTCACCGATTATAAATGCGGCGACGGGCGGGAGCATTTACAGCTATGCCGAACAGATAAAAAGTGGGTTCATTACCTGCGGGCACGGCATAAGGATAGGGCTTGCCGGCGAATACGTAATGCGCGGGGATGAGGTGAACGCCATTTCGGGAATAACTTCGCTGAATGTCCGTATCCCGCACGATGTGGAGGGTTGCGCCTTATATTTATGCGAAACTTTGTTTAAAAATTCATTGCGAAGTACGATTTTATTTTCGAAACCCGGGCTGGGAAAGACTACGAAACTGCGCGACGCGGCAAGATATTTAAGCAAGAAGGGATTAAACGTGCTTATCTTCGACGAGCGGAACGAAATTGCCGCGATGGATTCTTCGGGCAACGGATTTTATTTAGGCGACAATACGGACGTCGTGCGTGCGGGCAACAAACTGAAAGCCTTTGAAAGCGCGATAAGGGCGATGAAGCCGGACGTAATCGTGACGGACGAGCTTTACGGCGAACAGGATGTTAAAGCGGTCGGATATGCCGCCGACTGTGGGATTTGCGTTATTGCATCTTCACACATAACGGACAGAGGCGTTTTGAGAGGACTGCCTTTTGAGTATTACGTTGAATTGAAATCGATTTACGGACGGCCTGTGATTTATGATAAAAATTTTGATATTGCTTGCCGTGGCGGCGCTGACGACATCGATAGGGGTATTCCTTTCAACGAATAAAAAGAAGAGGACTGCGATTTTTTCGGAGCTGTACGAATTTAACGAGCAGCTTTTGCTGAATATGAAGTATTCGCGCAAGACGCTGGATAAAATTGCCGAAAATTTCAAATACGTGCCCGAAATATTGCAGGGTAAAAAGCTTTTGGACGGTTCGGACGGAGAATTTATTTCCGATTATGTATCAAATATAGGCAAAAGCGACGCGCTTTCGCAGATTGATTATCTTAACGAAAGGAAGGTAACGCTTTCAAAGCTGAAAGACGAAAGCGCCGAAGAGTACAAAAAGTATAGTTCGCTGTACGTTAAAATATTTTTTTTGCTGGGTGTACTTATGGCGGTTTTACTCGCTTGACCCGAAAATATCGACGTAAATAAATGGATATAAGCATAATTTTCAAAATTGCCGTTGTAGGCATAATCGTAACGATAATCTGTCAGGTTCTGAAAAAATCGGACAGGGACGACATAGCCACGCTTGTCAGTCTTGTGGGGCTTATCCTTGTCCTGACGGTGGTGATTTCAATGATTGCCGACCTGTTTTCACAGATAAGACAGCTTTTCGACCTGTTCTGATGTTTGTTTTTCAGCTGTGCTGTATCGCCGTTATAACCGCGGCGTGCGCGTTTATTTTAAAAAGCCATAAATCCGAGCTTGTTCCGCTGTGCCTTACTGCGGGCGGAATAATTATGTTTCTTTTCGCTTTCGATTATCTGTCGCAATGCGTGGAATTTTTAAAGAGCTTTTCGGAAACTACGGGTATCCGCAACGAAGCGATACGCGTAATATTTAAAATAATAGGTATAGGATTTTTAATTGAACTGACCGCAAGCTCCGTTAAGGATTTGGGTTTCGAAGGAATTGCGGACAAGCTTATTTTATGCGGAAAAATAATTATATTCGTAGTTGCGATACCTGTTCTGTCAAGCGCCTACCAAATTATTCTGAATTTAATAAAACTCGCGTAAAAAAGCTGATTTTCGCAACATTTTTGGCGCTTCTGGCAATTTTGGTTCTGCTTTGCGGTACAACTAAGGCTGCCGCCGACGACGATAAGAGGGTTGAACTGAACGAGAATATTGCAAATCTTTTGAATGATTTGGATTTGGGCGAGTTGCAGGAATATCTGAACGCACACGGCGACAGTTATCTATTAAGCTTCGGCGGGACTGCGCGCGAGATAGTGGAATATCTTATAAACGGCAATCTCGGCACGGATTACGGCGGATATCTGAACGAGCTTTTTAATGTGATTTTCAAAAACGTCGTTGACCTTATTCCCGCTTTTGCAACCGTGACGGCGATTGCGCTTTTATGCGCGGTAGTCGGGGCGGCGACGGGCAGCGTGCTGGGAAAATCTACTTCGAAGATAATTAAGCTGGCGTGCTATTGCTTTATTATTTTGATTATTTCATCCATGCTTGCCGGAATTATTTCGGGCTGTATTTCCTGTATCGACAACGTAAAAAGACAGATTGAAATCATAACGCCTATTCTTGCAACGCTTACTGTGCTTACGGGCGGCACGGGCTCCGCTGCGATTTACCAGCCTTCTGCGATTTTCCTTTCGGGAGGGGCGGTGGAGATAATAAGCGGATTTGTCTTTCCGTGCGCCATAACGGTAGTGGTGCTGAATTTTATGTCAAGCCTCAATTCCGAAATGTCCTTTTCGGGCGTGACGGCGCTTTTCAAAAGTTTGATGAAGTGGGTCATAGGGATTACCGTAACGGTTTTCAGCATATTCATTACGGCGCAAAGCTCGGCGGCGTCGCTGTTCGACGGAATCATCTTCAAAGCCACAAAATACGTCGTCGGCAACTCCGTGCCGATTGTCGGCAATTTCCTTTCAAGCGGGTTCGATATGCTGACTTCGGCGGGGCTGCTTATCAAAAGCTCAGTTGGTCTTTGCGGGATAATTCTGTTGTTAAGCGAAATTATAGGACCGGTAGTTGTGCTGTCCTCTTTTTCTGTAATATTGAAAGTAGTGGGCGCAATCGTGCAGCCGATAGGCGAAAATTCATTGTACGGAATGTTGTCCGAACTGTCGAAGGACGTTGAATACTTTATTGCCGGGCTGCTTACGGTCGCCTTTATGTATGCGCTGGTTGTAATGCTTATAATAAATTCGGCTAACAGCTTTATTTAAATGCAGTCATATCTTCTGAGCGCGGCGGGCGTGATTTTCCTGTCCGTGATTGTTTCTCTCCTGATACCGGAGGGTAAGCTGAATAAAACGATAACTTTCGTAATGCGGCTGATATGTATTATCGTACTAATTCAGCCCGTGACGGAAATTTTCAATATTTCCCCGACGGACGCCGACGGAAATTTTTTCGACTCCGAATACGTTTCGGCGCAGTATTCGGAGCACCAAAGCTTACAGCTCGGGCTTTTGCTTGAAAAAGAGTTTGGGGTAAAAGCCGAATGTTCCGTATCCGTCGTGTATGAGGAAGGGCAGTTCAAGACGGATAAAGTCGAAGTTGCACTAATCGGCGCGGACGCGGATTTTATTGAAGAAATTCAGGCATATTTGGAAAAGGCGGGTTATATAAATATATCAGTATATGAAAAAAGTACTTGATTTTGTGAAAGCCAACAAAAAAATAATCATAGTCGTTGCGCTTCTCATAATATTATTAAGCGCTTTGTTCTTTATAAATAAGGGCGCGAACAGCCCGACCGCGGCAACAGTAACTACACAGGAAAAAAGCCAGAGAGAACTTAAACTTATAGGTATATTAAGCAATATCGAAGGAGTGGGTACAACCGATGTAATGATAAACGAAAGCGACGGAGAAATCACGGGCGTGGTAATCGTCTGCAAGGGCGCGGACAACATTATGACCCGTAGCAATATACTTAACGCCGTTTCGACGGCGCTTGATATAGATAAAAAAATCATAGCCGTGTATTCAATGAATTAAGGAGAATTTTATGTCGAAGAAAAAAAAGATTATCATCATGTCATCACTCGTATTTTTACTTGCGCTTACGGCAGTTCTTAACGTCCTGCTTGCCAACAACGTAATCGCTTCGGGCGAAACCGCAGTTACAACTTCCAACTATTTTACGACTTTCCGCGCCGAAAGGACGACGACGAGAAGCGAAGAGCTTGTGCAGCTTGACAGCGTTATTGCGCTGTACGAAGAAGGCAGCGAAAAGTACGAGGAAGCGGTGGCTTTGAAACTCCGTATCGTAGAGATGATGGAAAACGAATTGCTTTTGGAAACGCTTATTAAATCGCGCGGATTCTCCGACGCAGTAGTTTCAATGGGGATGGACTCCGAAAACGTCAACGTATTCATAAATTCAGACGAACTGAACTACAATACCGCGCTTTCAATCTATACGATTTTGAAAGACGAGGTAGGCGTAGCGCCGGGCAGCATAATAATTTTGCCTATTTATTCGCAAGTCTGACATATAGTAGTTGCAAAAAATCAAAAAGCGTGTTATACTAATGCCAAGGAGAAAATAAATGGCACATTTAAGGCATGACCCAACATCTACCCAGAAGGGCAAAATCACATACGGCACAAGCATTGTCAACGGCATAGTTGCGCTTGCCATAGGCGAGGTGGAGGGCGCGTTCGTAGTCAACGCCAAAAACAAGGGGATAAGACTGACCTTCGATAAACAGGTAATCGTCGCGGACATCAACGTGAAAGTTGACGGTTCTTCCAACGTTTCTTCCATCGCCTTCAAAATTCAGCAGGCTATAAAGCATAACGTGGAATCGATGACGAACTACAAAGTGTCAAAGGTCAACGTCCATATAACGGACGTGAATTTCCCCGAAAATCCCGTAGCATAAAATTTTTGAGTATTCCCTTAAAGTTTTTAAGGGAATATTTGCGTTAGGTGGACTTATGAGAACAACGGCAAGAGAGGCGGCGTTCAAGATAGTTTTTGCTTCCCAGTTTACGGGCGCAGAGGACGAAGAACTTAAACGCGCGCTTATAAAAGCGGACAAGCTTGACGGCGACGACTGCGGATACCTTGACAGAGTGCTTACGGCAGTGTTTTCGCACGAGAGGGAGCTGCTGGATATCGTTGATGGCTATTCGCGCGATTTTCCCGAATCGCGCCTTTATCCCGCGGACAAAAGCATATTTTTGATTGCGCTTGCCGAAATAAAATATATGGACGACATTCCGGACGTCGTTTCTTTGAACGAGGCGGCGAATATCGCTTCGAAATATTCCTCGGCAAAGAGTGCGTCGTTTATAAGCGGAATACTTTCTGAAATTATAAAGGACTGAAATTATGTACGAAATTATCGACGGAAAACAACTCGCAGCCCAGATGCGGGTAGAAATCGGACAAAACGTAAAAAAATTCAAAGAAACGCATGGCAGAGAAATCGGTCTTGCGGTAGTGCTTGTGGGCGACGACAATGCTTCACAGGTTTATGTGCGCAACAAAGTAAAGGCGTGCGAGGAGGTGGGCGTCAAGTCGCTTGCCTATTATCTTCCCGCCAAAACACAGCAGGAGGAGCTTGAATCGCTTGTTTCTTCGCTTGCCGCGGATAAAGCGGTTGACGGAATTTTAGTCCAGCTGCCCCTTCCCAAACATCTCGACAGCGAAAGGGTGCTGAAACTTATTCCCACCGAAAAGGACGTTGACGGATTTTCCGCAGAAAACATAGGCAAGCTTGCCATGAATACCGAATGTCTTGTCGCCTGCACGCCCAACGGCGTTATGAAGATGCTCGAAAGCAAAAATATCTCCACAAAGGGCAAAAAAGCCGTGGTTATAGGCAGGTCCAATATAGTGGGCAGACCTATGGCTTTGCTTCTTATCAACGCCGACGCGACTGTGACCGTCTGCCATAGCAAGACTAAGGATTTGAAAAAAGAATGTCTTGAAGCGGACATAATAGTAGCCGCAATAGGCAAGGCTAAATTTATTACGGCGGATATGGTCAAAGAGGGAGCGGTGGTTATCGACGTCGGTATGAACCGCGACGAAAACGGCAAGCTTTGCGGGGACGTCGATTATGAAAACGTAAAGGAAAAATGTTCCTACATAACGCCCGTTCCCGGCGGCGTGGGTCCTATGACTATCACAATGCTTATGTACAACACTTACGTAGCCGCGGCGAGAAGAGGTTGAGTTTGAATTTTAAGGAACAATTCGGCAATTTCGCAAAAGATTTTAACGCGCGTTTGGACGGATTTTTGAAAAGCCTTGATGGCTGCGAGCCGAAAATTCTGTCCGATAGCCTTAAATACAGTCTGGAAATCGGCGGAAAACGTATCCGCCCCGTTTTGATTTACGCGGCGGCAGACCTGATAGGCGTTCCGAGGGAGAAAGTGGAAGGTTTTGCGCTTGCATTGGAGTTGGTTCATACCTATTCCCTAATCCACGACGACCTGCCCGAAATGGACAACGACGACTTCCGTAGAGGCAAGCCGTCCAACCACAAGGTATTCGGCGCGGGCAACGCCGTTCTTGCGGGCGACGGTCTGCTGAATACGGCTTATTCGCTTTTGTTTAAAGAGTGCGCCAAGGGTGCGGAGTACGTATCGGCGGCTTCGTTCTTATGCGATTGTGCGGGAATTTACGGCATGATAGCGGGGCAGTCCGCCGACCTTTTGCACGAACGCGACGAAAATTGTACGGAAGAAGAGCTGTTTTTCATATATGAAAACAAGACGGGCAAGCTTCTGACCGCACCGCTGGCGGTTCCCGCAATTCTTGCGGGCGGAAGATACCTTGAAGAATTTAAGAAGTTGGGTCATCATCTCGGCTGTCTGTTCCAGATTACCGACGATATTTTGGACGTCGAGGGGGATTTTTCTATCCTCGGCAAGACGACGGGCAAGGACGACAGCGAGGGAAAGAGTACGGCGATATCCGTTTTCGGGTTAAACAAAGCAAAATCGATGGCGGACAGTTTCCTTGAAAAATGCCTTGACATTCTGGACGGTTTTGAAGGGGACGCGCGCTTTTTGAAAGAGCTTGTAAGATACGTACGCACGCGAAGGGATTAAAAGCCCTTGACATTAGGCTTAGTATATGTTATAATTACTGTAATCGAATATAGTGGTGCAGTATTCTAGTCAATTCTTGCTGATACGAAGACGGGGGTAAAATACCGTTAAAGGGCATATCGATGAAGTTTCTGGTGTTTGCTTGCTTTGCCAAAAGTGGGTGAATGCTGGGAGTAAAGGTGTATGGGAGCTAGGTAACGGCATACCGCAGCCAACCCCATTCACCGTGGAGGTCGGCAGAAACTGATTTTTGCCGATATAAACCTGCTGTCAGGCGAAAGCTTGGTACAGAGTAGCCTGCCTTGAGTGAAAACAGCGGATAATAGAACACGGCAGCGGCGTTTGGCCAGACGCCGTACGCCTATTGCTATTTGAAATTGTTGTTTGCAAAAGAGGATAAGCTCAGCGGGAATTGTCAAGGAAAGCTTCTAGACTGATTTTATATTAGAGATTACGGTGTGGACTCAGTGGCGATTCGGTTATGCGAAAGCGTTCGGGCTCGTAAAAGGAAACTGCTTCTACGGCGACGGGAAGTGAGCTTCGAGGGAAATCCTACCGAACCTAAGCCGCAAAGTTTATTTAATATAAACCACTATATTACCTTATTTTTTTACGCACAAATGACTGTGCGTAATATTTTTAATAAATCATGGACGACCAACCGAATTTAAAAGAATCCTCAGACGTTCCGAAACAACAGGAAAACCGAAGCAAAACGGATGAAAAACGCGTAAAAGGCAAACGGAAAAAGCCTCCGCAATGGCTTATATGGGGATTTTCCGTACTTTTAATGTCGTTCGGGCTTACTGTGGTTTTCAGTTTTCTTGCTGAACTTGTAATAGGCGACGACAGCCCTGCGGCGCTGTGTGTCGGCGTTCTTATAGTGCTTTTGGTTTTGAATATCTCCTGCGATATACTTGCCAACGCTATCATTTCTTGTAAGCCCGAAGCTTTTCACGCTATGGCTTCAAATAAAATAAAGGGAGCGAAGCGCGCCGTAACTTTCTGCCGGAACGCAAGCCGGCTGGGCAGCATTTTTGCGGACGTCATCGGCGATATCTGCGGCATAGTCAGCGGCGCGGCGGGCGCGGCGCTCGCCGCAATCATGGCTTTTTCCGGCGACGGCACGGCGAAACTTGTCGCGTCCATTCTCGTCAGCGCTGTAATAGGCGCGTTGACGGTGGGGGGCAAGGCGTTTTTCAAACACTTTGCCATTAGGTTCAATAAACAGATTGTATTCGGATTTGCAAGATTTACTATCTTTTTCAAGAAAGAAAAGAAATGAGAGTTGACAAATTTTTGGCGGACAGATACGGTTCGCGCACCAAGGCTGCGCAAGCGGTTTTAAAAGGTCTTGTCCTCGTCAACGGCAAAGTCGTCGCGCCCTCGTACGATGTCGGGGAGAACGACGACTTTGATTTTATCGAATCGGGAGAAAGCTTTGTTTCCCTCGGCGGATATAAGCTGAGCAAGGCGTTGAAAGACTTCGGCTATTCCGTTTCGGGAAAGATTTTTGCCGACATCGGTGCGAGCACGGGCGGATTTACCGACTGTCTTTTTCAGGGCGGGGCAAAAAAAGTTTACTGCATTGACGTTGGCGAAAGCCAGCTCGACGAAAGACTTAAATCGGAAAATATCGTCGTTTACGATAATTTCAACGCCCGCAATCTCGACGAGAATATGTTTTCCGAGCCCCTTGACGGAATAGTTATAGACGTAAGCTTTATTTCGCTGACATATATCCTTGGCAAAGCGGCGGCGGTTTTGGGCGACGGAAAGGACGTTATCGCGCTTATCAAACCCCAGTTCGAATGTGAAAGCAAAAAAGTGGGGAAGAACGGTATTGTTAAAGACCCGAAAACGCGGCTTTCGATTATAAGGAAAATTTACGATTTTTCACGGAGCGTATATCTTTCGCCGCAAAAACTTACCGCCGCGCCCGAAGTGAAGGGGAAGAACAGGGAGTTTCTTATACTTTTGAAAAAGAACGGCAAGGAAATCGGTTTCAATGAAATAATAAAATCTGTAAATTTATAATTTTACAGATTTTTTTGTTTGCATATTTGTATATTTTGTATTATAATTAAAGCGTATGAGGGCTGGCATATATTGCTATGACAACTACAAAACCGAAAACCGCAATAACATAGGAAGAATCGCGTCGGCGCTTTCGGCGTGCGGCAACGAGTGTATTCAGGTTACGCGCCTTTGCGACCTTGACGGTTTGGATGTGCTGTTCGTACTCGGCGGTGACGGCACGATTTTATCGGTTGCGTCCGAATGTGCGCTTCGCGGAGTTAAAATAATAGGTATAAATTACGGACATATGGGTTTTTTGGCTGAATTTCAGCCCGAAAAACTTGACGAAGCCGTAAATCTTGTTTGCGCAGGAAATTTTTCGGTGCAAAGGCGCAGTATGCTGGAAGTGGAGTACCGTGGGAAAAAATTTTGTGCGCTCAACGACGTGGTTATTCAGCGCGGCACGAATGGCGCAAGCTTTTCCAACACCGTAAATCTTCGCGCGGAAATCGACGGCACAACGGTTGATAATTTCTCATCGGACGGTATAATTATTAGCACTCCGACGGGCTCGACCGCTTATTCGCTTTCGGCGGGCGGCTCGGTGCTTGCGCCCGAACTCGAAGCCTTTATCCTCACGCCTATATGTCCCCATTCGCTTCATTCCCGTCCCGTCGTTTTCAGCGACAGGTCGGAGCTTAAAGTTTGTTCCGCAAACTCTCGCGCCAATATAGTTCTTGTCGTTGACGGTAAAATTATCGGAGAGGTGCTTGCGAACGAATATATCAAGATAACCAAGTCTGACAAATCTGCGGAATTTATTACCGCCGCAAATAAAAATTTCTTTAACGAGTTGCTTTTAAAGCTAAACATTTGGAGTAGATGATGCAAAGAACACTTAGACAGCAAAAAATACTTGAAATAATAGCAAGTAAGGAAATCGATACACAGGAAGAGCTTTGCGAAGAGCTTAATAAGGTGAATTTCAACGTTACGCAAGCTACAATTTCCCGCGACGTAAAGGAATTAAAGCTTTACAAGGTAGCGGGGGCTAAGAAAAAATATAAATACGCCAGCCTTGACAAGTATGTGGATAACGTTACCGACAGAATGACCAGCCTATTCAAAAGTTGCGTGTTAAGCATAAATTCGGCTAACAACCTCATTATAGTCAAGACCATGCGTGGCAACGGCGCCACGGTGGGCGTATTTGTGGATTCGTTGCAGATAAATGAAATAATCGGCACTGTATCGGGTGACGATACGTTGCTCATCGTTGTAGATACAACGGAACACACCACGAAGGTGATAGAGATTTTAGGCGAGTATCTTGGCTGATGCTACACAGGTTGCAGATTAAAAACGTTGCGTTGATTGACGAAGCGGAAATAGAATTTGACAAAAATCTGAACGTTTTGTCGGGCGAAACGGGTTCGGGCAAGTCGGTTATTCTCGAATCCATAAATTTCGTGCTGGGTAGCAAAGCGGATAAGTCCATGATAAGATTCGGCGAGCAGGAAGCTTCGGTGCGCGCCGAATTTGTCGTTGACGGAAATTCCGCGGCGGCGGAAAGACTGCGCGAGCTGGATATAGATACCGACGGCGAAATAATAATTTCGCGGAAATTCACTCTCGACGGGAAAAGCGCCATAAAGATAAACGGGTGCGCCGTAACGGCGGCTATGCTGAAATCGGTGACCCAGCGGCTTGTCGATGTACATGGGCAAAGCGAACACTTTTTTCTCCTCAGCGAGGAAAACCAGCTTAAAGTCATTGACGGGATATGCGGGGATAATGCAGAAGAACTGAAAAAAACGCTTTCAGCTTTAATTTCCGAAAAACGGGAATGTAAGGCGCAGATAAAGGCTTTCGGAGGCGACGAAAGCGAAAGGGAGCGCAAGCTTGACCTTTTAAATTATCAGATAAACGAAATCGAAGCGGCGGCGGTCAAACCCGGCGAATATGACGAGTTGAAGGCGCGGCAGCTTATTCTCGCCAATACCGAAAAGATTTTTTCCGCCCTGAACGCCGTTCATTCGCTTTTTAGCGACGACGGCGGATGCATAGACGGAATTTCGGCGGCGAAGCATTATCTTAACGGAATTTCCTCTTTCGGGGGCGATTATAGCCAGGCGGCAACCCGCCTTGAAGGTTTGTACGACGAAGCCTGCGATATTTCCGAAACCGTCTCGGAGCTTGCCGATAATCTGACTTTCGACGAGAAAGAAGCGCAGTTTATAGACGAAAGAATTTCGCTTTTAAAAAATTTAAGGAAGAAATACGGTGCGGACGAGGAGCAGATTCTCGCTTTTTTAAAGGATGCAAAGGCTCGGTTCGACGCGATTTCCGACAGTGCAAACGCCATAGAAAGGCTGGAAAAGCAAATTTCCGAGTGCGATGACAAAATTTACGAAAACTGCCTGAAATTAAGCGGGCTGAGAAAATCCGCCGCCGAAAAATTCTGCAAAGAAGTCACAGAAGAACTTAAAACGCTGAATATCAAGGACGCCCAATTTGAAGTTTCGTTCAACTCATACGACAGAAATTCGGCAAATTTAAATTCCGCCGACGGTTCGGACGAACTTTGCTTTATGTTTTCCGCGAATAAAGGCGAACCGCTTAAACCTTTGAATAAGGTTATTTCGGGCGGTGAAATGAGTAGGTTCATGCTTGCCGTAAAAACGCGGCTTAAAGACTTGAACGGCATATCTACCTATATATTCGATGAAATCGACGCCGGAATCAGCGGATTTACGGCAAAGACGGTTGCAGAGAAATTCATTAAAATTTCTCAGGATACGCAGATTATCGCTGTTTCGCATTTGCCTCAGATATGCGCGGCAAGCACGGCGCATTTCCTTATATATAAATGCGAGGAAAACGCAAAGACCGTTACAAAGGTAAAGCGGCTTTCGGAAGAGGAAAAAATAGGGGAAATTATTAGGCTTACGGGCAGCGTAAACTCGGAAGCCGCCCAAAAGCATGCAGCGGAGCTTATAAAACAGTTTAAAAGTTGATATTCATTTTGAGTTATTATTCATCGGCGCGGTGCGCCGATTTTTTTGTATATTTTATTTCCGCTTGCGCACAATACTGTTATGTTTCACTTCAAGAAAGTTTTAAAAAATGTACTGTTATTCACCGCGCTGGTAATTCTGGCGGTCACATTCTCGCCCGTCGGAGCGAAAGCGGACGAGGGACAGTTATATCTCGGCGGATTTCCGGCAGGTTTCGTATTGAATACGACTACCGTAGAAGTTATAGGCGTATGCGACGTGGTGACGGGCGACGGAGTTTGTTCGCCTGCGCGCGAAGCGGGAATGAAAACGGGCGATGTAATAGATAAGATTAACGGCGAAGAAGTAAACGCTGTTTCGGATATAAATAAAATAATTTCACGCGAATATAAAAAGTATGAAGTCGAAATTTTACGCGGCGGCGAGCGGCTGACATTGACGGTAAATCCAGCAAAAGAAGCTGCTTCGGGCGGCAAAAGGCTGGGCGTTCTCGTAAAAGACAGCATAAACGGCATAGGCACGGTGACCTATATAGACGGCTCGAACAGAAAATTCGCCTCGCTCGGGCATCCCGTGACGGATTTGCAGAATAATCTTGTCAAAATTAACGGCGGCACAATTTACGGAAGCCTGATTTACGACGTGAAAAAGGGAGTAAGGGGTACGCCCGGTGAATTAAGAGGGGCTTTCGAAAGCGGTTCCGAGATAGGTTCCGCTACGCTCAACTGTTCATGCGGCGTTTACGGAGATTTGTCGTCGAAGTTCGATTGTTCGAAGCTTTTGAAGATTTCAAAGGGTTCTCTGGACGTCGCGGAAGTCGGTCCTGCGTATATTTATACGACAATTTACGGCAAACAGGCGGAAAAATACAATATTTCAATCGTTAAAGTCGATAAAACAGGCAAGGATAACAAAAATTTCATAATAAAAATCGACGATGAAAGACTTCTTGAAAAGACGGGCGGAATAGTGCAGGGTATGAGCGGCAGCCCCATAGTCCAGAACGGCAAACTTATAGGCGCAGTAACGCACGTATTTATCAACGACCCGACCCGCGGATATGGGATAGGGATTGATAAAATGTTAAGTTCATATTAGTATTAAATTCCTCATATAATTGTATATGAGGAATTTGCATTGTAACGGTTACAAATGGGATAAAAAGTACCTGATTGCGCTTTTGGTTACTTTGTTTTGCGCGATTATATGTGGCATAGTACTATATAAACCCGTAATTTCCAATTCTTACTTCATTGATTTGGCGGATGAATACGTTTTTAATGTTTTTTGTTTTCGTAATTTTGCGCTGTTTTTACACCGCTTTTTATCCGACCTAATCTATCTTTACATAATCTTTTTCATTGCGCTGTTCACGCAACTGAAATATTTGACGCTGATTTTCGTATTCCTTAAAGGGCTGTTTTTCGGGGTTTACGTCGCGGTTCTGTTCGGAATTACTTCTTTCGGCGGCGGAATCGTGTGCGTTTTCGTGTTTATTCCTTCTTCGTTGGTTTCCTTTGCAATGATGTATATCGTTGCGGAATATATCAAAATCATCAATAAAAGGTACGTATTTTTCGTGCCGCTTGTCCTTTCGTTAATAGGCTGCGTAATTTACGAACTGTTGATAAACGTCGTGTTCAGGTTGATTATCGCTATTGTATAAATAATTGAATTTACCGCATACTGCTTGTATGAAAAAACTGTTTGGAATAATTTTATCTGCCGTTTGCGCTTGTGCGGCAGTAGGCGTGACTACGGGCTCCGCGCTTGAAAGTAACGCCGCACTTACGCACGGCTGCAAATCGGCATATCTTATGGATTATAATTCGGGCGAATGTATTTATAAGGAAAACGAAACAGCCCGTATGCCGATTGCAAGCGTATGCAAAGTTATGACGCTGACGTTGTGTTTCGACGCCGTTGCCGACGGCAGGCTTTCGCTCGACGGGGAAGTCACCGTAAGTGAAAACGCAGCCGGAATGGGGGGCTCGCAGGTATTCCTTGAAAGCGGGCTTACCTATAAGGTGAACGAACTAATCAAATCCATCATTGTCTGCTCTGCCAACGACAGCTGCGTTGCGCTTTCGGAAGCCGTATCCGGCGGGGAAGATGAGTTTGTAGCGGCAATGAATAAAAAAGCCGCGGAGCTCGGTTGCGCGGATACTTTGTTTGCGAATTGCACGGGTTTGCCGCGGGAAACGCAATATTCCTGCGCGAAGGACGTGGCGGTAATGTTCCGAAATCTTTTGTCGCACGAAGACTATTATAATTACAGTAAAATCTGGCTTGAAGATTTCGCTCATCCCGACAACCGCACGACTTCCATGACCAACACGAATAAACTTATAAGAAGATATTCCTATTGCGACGGCGGAAAGACTGGATTTACCAACGAAGCCGGGTTCTGTCTTGCGGCAACCGCTAAAAAGAACGATTTAAGGCTTGTTTCCGCAGTTTTGGGCGGGGCGACCAGCGACGACCGCTTCGATTCTACCGTTAAACTGTTCGACTTCGGTTTTGCAAACTATAAAAATAAGATAGTTCTCGATAAAGATGTAACTTTGAACGACGAATGTGAAGTTCAATGCGGTAAAAAGGACGGTTTTGCGGTCAAGCCGGAGAGGAACTGCTATATTTTTTCGCCCGTGAACAGCGACCATGAAATTACCTATAACGTCATCTATGAAGAGGTAAAAGCGCCTGTTATCTGCGGGCAAGTTGTGGGGAAAATAGAAGTGTTCAAGGACGGTATTCTTGCCGATACGGTAAATCTCGTTTCGGCGGAAGACGTTGAAAGAGCGAACTTCAAAGATTTCTTCATAAAAGAAATAGAACTTTGGAATCTTTAACAAAATCCAAGATATTGAGGCGCACGGTCATCCGTGCGCCGTATTTTGTTATTTATATAATATTCTCCCGCAAAATATTTGACTAATATCCGCAAGTTTGATAAAATTAATATGTTATATTTTATCTGATGAATTTTTTAAAAAGCTACGGGTTATAAATGTACTCTATTAACATTATAATTTATTATCTTGCGGCGATAATCGCCGTCATATTCGTCTTTTCCCCGCATGAATACGCGCACGCGCTTGTGGCGTACAAATGCGGCGACGGCACGGCGAAGATGAGGGGCAGGCTTTCGTTAAATCCTATAAAACATCTCGACCCATACGGCTTCTTGCTATGCATAATCGCCGGTTTCGGGTGGGCGAAGCCCGTTCCCATAAATCCATATAATTTCAGAAATTACAGGCGCGGTCTGTTTTTGACTGCCGTTGCGGGCGTTACGGCGAACTATATTATCGCATTTTTGGCTTATCCGCTGTTTTTGCTGGTTGAGTTGTACTTTCCCGCTACGACCGTGGCGCTTTCCTATTTATATTTGTTTTTGGAACAGACGTTTTTGCTGATTTTTACTTACAGTTTAGGTGTTTTTATCTTTAATCTTTTGCCGCTTTATCCGCTTGACGGGTTCAGGGTGGTGGAATCGCTGACGCGCGAGGTAAATCCCGTCCATAGATTTTTGAAAAATTACGGACAGTATATTCTTATTGCGCTGGTGCTGGAAAGCTTTTTATGTGACGTGCTTGTAAGATATGCCAATATTTATGCGGCGCGGTATTTCGATATTTTGGGCTACGTACAATGGTTTGCATATAACATTTTGGGCTATCCGATTATCGCCTTGTGGAACGCGGTTTTCGGTTTGGGGTTGCCTGTTTTTACGGGGTTGGTAATATAGCGCATATGTCAAAATTTAACGTTGAAAATTTTGAATCCGTCGTAGATTACGATACCGTCCTCGACGACTTCGAAGGTCCGCTTGATTTACTCTTGCATTTGATAAATATCGCTCAGATAAATATCGAGGACGTGTTTGTTTCTAAGGTTACCGACCAATTTCTCGACTACATAGAATATATGAAAACGCAGCCGTCGCGCGACGTCGATAAGGAAAGCGAGTATCTTGCGCTTGCCGCGCAAATAGTCTATATAAAGTCCAAAAGCATGGTGCCCGTGGTCGAGGTCATGGGCGAGGAAATGGGGGGCGCAGAGGAAGAAGAACTTGCGCTTATCGAGCAGCTGAAACAGAGGGAGTACGAGCTGATAATGAGCGAAACGCCCAAATTAAAGGATTTGGAAACGGTCGGCTACTACTTCAAAGCGCCCGACAAGGAACTAAATAACGTCAGGGTAGTCTATAAGGATTTTACTTTGGACGGACTTTTGAAGGCGTTCGCCTATATGATGCTGAAAAACGAGGGGCTGCAACGCAACAACGAGAACGTTAAGGAAATTCCCAAAGACGAATATACCGTTGAGGAAAAGGTGGTATATATAAGGGACAGGCTGAAAGAGGCGGGCGAACTGAACTTTGAAAAGCTGTTTACAAGTTTTTCCCGCAACGAGGTAATAACCACTTTTCAAGCGCTTCTGGAAATGCTTAAACACCAATTTATTATGGTTGAGCAGAAGGAAAGTTTCGGCGCGATAGATATAAAACTCAATCCCGAATGGGATTTAAAGGATATAACCGATGAGCAATTTGACGAATACGATTGAGGCAATACTTTTTGCGTCCGGCGAGCCTGTGCCGGTCAAATTTATTGTTGAAAAACTCGGGGTATCGTTAAAGGAAGTGAACGCCGCGGTCGGAGAACTGAAAGAAAAATACAACGAGGACAGCGGCATAAATCTTCTAACGTTCAACGGAAAAGCGCAGTTCGCCACAAACCCCAAATTCAAACAGCAGATTTCCGAGGTGCTTATTCCCATTAAGGAAAAGGAATTTACAAAGACCATTTTGGAGTGCGCGGCGATTATAGCTTACAAGCAACCCATTACAAAACCCGAACTCGAAGAGATAAGGCAGGTTAGCTGCGACTACGCAATACATACCCTTCTGGAACTCGGAATGATTGTGCCTTGCGGCAGAAAGGACGTCATTGGCAGGCCCATTCTATATGCTACGACGGACGAATTTTTGAAACGTTTCAAACTTAATTCTATCGACGAATTGCCCGATTATGACGACTTAATGGCGCAGATTGCCCAACTTAACAATACTTTGCTTGTCGAGGAAGAGGACGCGAATTATCTCTACAAAAAGGATGAATACGTCGAGGACGAACAGCCTGCGGAGCAAAAGCCCGAGTTTGAATTTACCAAAAAGGAAACGGAGCCCAAACAGCCCCCCGCGCCCAAAACGACTGAGGACGGGTTTGAACTGCCCGACTTTATTTCGGACGACGACGATGTAATAAAAATAGACTAAAAAATAACCTTAATGTTCAAAGGGCGGGAAATCCGCCCTTTTTTCGTATATAAATTTCAGCTTTACAAATAATAACGGTATGAATGAGGCAATGGTGTATTTAAGCGCCATAGGGTTTGCCCTGACGGTGTTCCCCGTGCATTTATACAACTATATTTATATAAATTCCGAAGATAAATACGCCTCGCTGAATATCGGCGTTTACAGACTTTTCAACTTTTTCAACGCGAATACCGTAAAAGATAAACCTGGCGAAATGCAGGTCAACGGCAAAAGCAAGAAAATGAGCATAAGCGACGTGCGTTACAGTGCGTATAAAATATTCAATACTTTGTGTATTTATAAAATCGTGCAGCTCGGTGATTACGGTATGAAAAAGCAAAACAACGCGTATGTCGCGCTTGTGCAGAGCGCGTTTTCTACCGCGATATACAAATTCATTCAAATTAACGGCAACTATTCGAAATTACGTAATTATTCGGTTTTGAATCACGAAAGCGAATTTATACGATATTACTGCAAATCGGTTACGATTCTGAATTTCATAGTTGTCGGTAAAATAATTTTAATATTGATTATGGAGAAATTAAATGAACGCAAAATTCAAAAATAACAAACAAAAGGAATTCGATTCGCCTGCAATTTCAATAGAAAAAGTAGCTGATGCAGATACGGTCATAGGGAAATCCATAGTAACAGTGAGCGGAACGCAGGTTATACCTCTGTCGTCCGTGACGGTTGTAAATTTAAGCGGCGGCGGCGAATACGGCGACGTAAAAACCTATAAAGAATCGGAAGGCTTTAAGCTTGCGGGCGGCAACGGCACGGTAATTACGGTTAAACCAAAGGGCTTTTTGGTTGACGACGGCAGCGGTTGCAAGCTTCTGAAAATGGACGAGGGCGCAATAGACGCGCTTGTCGAAAAAACGGGGGAATTGGTCCACAAGCTTACCGACAATGGCTAAAAAATATTTATATTTGTGCTGCGCCGCGCTTGTCGCGTTCGGCTTTATCGGCGGAATGAAGACTTTAAACGCGCGCGCCGATTCCTCGGCTGAAATAGCAATGGAACTGACGACGGGAACCGTTCTCGAAGAGCGTAACGCCGACCTGGCGCTGCCCATGGCGAGTACGACCAAGATTATGACGGCGCTTATAATCGTCGAGGATTGTTTTTTGGACGACGTTATAACCGTGCCCGACGCCGCGGTAGGTGTGGAAGGTTCCAGCATATATCTTAAAAAGGGCGAGGAAATAAGCGTAATAGATTTGCTTTACGGGCTTATCATGCGGTCGGGAAACGACGCGGCGACGGCGCTTGCGATTCACCACAGCGGTAGCGTAGAAAAATTCGCGCAAAAAATGAACGAAAGAGCAAAAGAGCTCGGCGCCGAAAGCACGAATTTTACCAATCCGAGCGGGCTTCCCGACGATAATCACTATACAACGGCAAGGGATTTATGTAAAATCGCCTGCGCCGCAATGAAAAACGATACATTCAGAAAAGTTGCTTCTGCAAAATCTTATAGCGGCGATTTCCGCAGTTATTCCAGCAAGAATAAAATGCTCTATAATTACGAGGGCGCAAACGGCGTAAAAACCGGTTACACAAAAAAAGCCGGCAGATGCCTTGTTTCCTCCGCCGAAAGGGACGGCATGGACATGGTGTGCGTGGTTTTGAACTGCCCCGACATGTATGAAAGGAGCGGGAAAATCCTCGACGATTGTTTCAGAGATTATAAGTTGCTGAACATAGATGAAAATGCTGTATTTATGTCAGACAGAGTACTTTGCAAAACCTCAAAAAACGTTAATTTTGTGGCAAAAAACGCAGAAAAGATTGATTTTAAGGTCAAGTCGGTAGGTAAGCTAAAAAATATAAAAATCGGGGATTTGGTCGCTTCGCTTGAAATTTATTCTCAAAACAGCTTGATTTTAAGCGAAAATTTGTATAGTATTATTGACAGATAAATAATGTCAAGGATACTGAAATGAGATTAAATAAGTTTCTTGCGGCGGCGGGAGTCGCTTCAAGGCGGGAATGTGATAAACTTATTGCCGACGGCAAAGTTACGGTGAACGGCAAGATAGCTATGTTGGGGCTTGAAGTCGGCGACGACGCGGAAGTCTATGTCGATGGCAAAAAGGTCGAGCTTCAAAAGAACGAGTATTATATTTTGAATAAGCCCAAGGGATATATTTGTTCCGTTTCCGACGACAGAGGGAGAAAAACCGTTCTCGACCTTATGCCTTCTGACGTGGGCAGGATATTCCCCGTAGGTCGGCTGGATTTTGACAGCGAAGGGCTTCTTATTCTCACGACGGACGGCGAACTTGCGCAAAAGCTTACTCATCCTTCCAATGAAATTCCAAAAACTTATCTTGTAAAGGTAGAGGGAACGCTTACAGAGGCGGCTCTTAATCCCATAAGAAGCGGTATCGAAATAGACGACGGCTACGTTACCAAAAAGTGTAAGGCGCACATTGTGGAAACCAACAAGACATATACAAAAGTACACGTAACTTTGACCGAGGGGAAGAACAGAGAAATCCGGAAAATGTTCGCCGCAATCGGAAAGGAAGTTTTGCTTTTGAAAAGAATAAAAGTGGGGGAGCTTACTTTAAGAGGACTTGACAGAGGCGCTTGGCGTAAGCTTTCCGCGCGGGAAGTTGATTATTTGTATTCTCTGTAATCCATAATATTTAATATTTTCAAGTGAAATTAAAAAGCGGGAAAAATCCCGCTTTTTTCATGTTATTGGATTTGAATTTTGAGTTTTGACCGTTAAATGGAGATTGAACCGATTTAAATTCTGGTTATCGGCTAAAATTTATGCGCGGAGAATTTTCTCCGCGCATAAATTTAATTTTTGTAAAATTCGGTGAATTTTACGGGGAGTTTACAGTACTTTGTAAACGCCGTCCTCAATCCGCTCGAAAAGAGTGGGGTTTCTTCTGCTTCTGTGTTCGTCGGTTTCTTTCTGTGCAAAATCGGAAACGCAGTAGCCGTGAAGCGAACCGTCTTTCATAAGCGTTCTTGCGCCCTCGTTTATCTGCGTTGTCGTCAGCGTTTGTCCGTGATGTGCGTTTGCAAACTCTGCAAACGCCGCAATTACCTGCGAAATAAACGTTTTTCGGGTTGTTGCCATAATGTTTTTCCTCCGTTTTAAAATTTATTTTTTCCATACGAGGGGCGTTTTTTCGTCCTCGTCGTAATGCCAATAATCGCCCTCATTCGCTTCGGGCATCTGTGCTGCGTAGTAATATACTTTTGCCTCGTTGAATCCCTCTCCTGCGAAACTTTTGTCTATTGCCGCCCATTTGTTTGCGTCGCCTTTGTAGTAAATAGCTTCAAAGACGGAGCAACCGCTACATATATTATAACTGATATGGTTAATGCCGCTCGGAAGAATTATGTATTTCAAAGAAGTACAATTCTCGAATAATCTCTCTGCAATACTTTTCACGCCGTTGGGAATTTCCAAATGTTCCAATGCCTTACAATCACTAAAAGCGAAGAAGTCAATCTTTGTCACGCTCGGCATTTCAATACTTTGCAATTTTACGCAACCACTAAAAGCTTTTTCGCCAATCTTTGTCACGCTCGGCATTTCAATACTTTGCAATTTTACGCAACCACTAAAAGCTTTTTCGCCAATCTCTGTCACGCTCGGCATTTCAATACTTTGCAATTTTACGCAACCACTAAAAGTATAGTTTCTAATCACTGTCACGTTCGGCATTTTTATACTTTTCAAAGCCGTGCAATTATAAAAAGCCTTGCCGCCAATCGTTGTCACGCTCGGCATATCTATACTTTCCAAAGCCTTACAGTTATAAAAAGCCTCGTAGTCAATCACTGTCGCGCTCGGCATTTTAATACTTTCCAAAGCCGTGCAATCATAAAAAGCCTCGTAGCCAATCTCTGTTACGTTCGGCATTTCAATACTTTGCAATTTTACGCAACCACTAAAAGCTTTTTCGCCAATATTTGTTACGTTCGGCATATCTATACTTTGCAATTTTTCGCAAGACCGAAATGCATAGGCGTCAATGTATGTTACGCTCGGCATTTCGATATTTTCCAAAGCTCTGCAAGAACTAAAAACATAATTATCGATTTTGGATATTTTGCTCGGAATTTTTATGTTTTGTAAATAGTCGCAGTTGTAAAATGCATAACTGCGAATCTCCGTAATACTCTCGGGAAGATATGCCGACGTGAATTTTTCATTCTCAAACGCCCTTTCGGCAATGACCGTAACGGGTTTTTGGTCATGCACGGCAGGAATGAACAGTTCCTTCGTTTCTTTGTTCATAGTCCCGGCAGACACGCGATATTCCTGTTGGTTATTGATGAGCGTATATGAAAATCCAATCGTTTCGTACACGGCGTTTACGGTCATGTTTTTTGTAATCCGGCTGAAATCGGTAATGTCCCATGAACCGCTATTATAGGCTTTTGCCTTTACCGCGGGCACGTTTTTTATTGCCTGTCCGTATTCAACCTGCCTTACAATGTCTGCATCCTCTGTGAACTCGTTGTGGAAGGTCACCGTAAGCTGTTTCATTGTGTAAACTGCGTGGACTTCTATGTCGGAGGTGATATTTGTGAAATCGCTTCTGTCCCATTTCGCGCTTTCCTGGCCTTCTTTTTCGGGAACAGCGGGAATGTCGGTGAGGTCTCTTCCCGTGAATACACGGCGCACTATGTCATCCGCGACTTCCGATTTGAATGTAACCTTGTAAATCGTCAGATTGCCGTTCACAAGGTCGGCAATCCAATCTTCCTCGTTTCCGTCGTAGAAAGGATAATACTTTTTGAACAGTTCAAAGGCGGAAAGACCGTCTTTGCCGTCCTGACCGTCCTTGCCGTCTGTTCCGTTTGCGCCGTCGTTGCCTTTTTCACCCTTTAACCAATCAAGAAAATCGCTTTCCGAGCCGCTGTGCCCGTTTTCTTGCCAAATATCATAGGCGCTTTTCCCGTCTGCTCCGTCATTACCGTCTTTACCGTTTTGACCGTCCTTGCCGTCTGCGCCGTCGTCGCCCTTATCGCCCTTTTGGCCCTGCGGACCTGCGGGACCTTGTTCGCCCGTATCGCCTTTCTGACCCTGTGCGCCTACCGCGCCCGTGTCGCCTTTTTCACCCTTTAACCAATCAAGGAAATCGCTTTCCGAGCCGCTATGCCCGTTTTCTTGCCAAATATCGTATGCGCTTTTGCCGTCTGCGCCGTCTTTACCGTCTTTGCCGTTTTGACCGTCCTTGCCGTCTTTACCGCGGATACTTTCAAGCCATTCCTCATAGGAAATAACGTCGTCCCCTTCGGCGGTAGCATAGGCTACATATGCATCGTAGAATTTCCGTTGTTCAGAAGATTCGCCCGTGTCTGTTTGCGGCCCGCAGGCGCATAAAAGCGCAAGGCAGAGGCTTACCGCAAGCGAAAAAACCGTGCAGATAAAAAGCATTTTCTTTTTCATAATATAACTCCTTATAAATATTATACATGGTGAATTATACATATGAAACGGGGGATTGTCAAGAAAATACCAAGAATAATGTTTATTAGAACCGTTAAAAATGGACATACTACACGATGTGACCAAGAAGCATCACCCTATGAGAATATGCTCGGTGAAGTATAATGGAATCAACAAAGCGTAGGGGGGATTCTATGGAAAAAGCGGACATTATCGCAAGAATAGGGTACATTCGTGTGCGGGCGAAACTCACACAGAAAGCGCTTTCTTTTGCAATCGGAATGAATCCCAACTACATCAACCGCTTAGAGAGCAAGAAGGATTTTTTACCCAGCCTTGAAGTGCTTCTGAAAATTATCGAAGTGTGTCATTCCACCCCCGAAGAATTTTTTTACGGCGACATTACGCAATACGAGAAGGACAGGCAGCTTGCCGAAAAGATAGGGAACCTTCCCGACTCTGTCAAGGACTTCGTGCTGAATTACGACCCCGAACTTATGAATATGTTCACGCGTCTGAATGAGAGATTCGTGCGCATAAAAAAGAACAATAACGATTGACGGTTCTCACCGTCACAGTAACCAAACAGTGCATTGCCGAAAGGCAATGCACTGTTTTGGAGCTACGGTGAATTATCATATCAAGTGCAACGGAAGAGGGCAAAAAAGTAGTTCATATAAATCAACTGTGTTAGAATAGATT
>CANPZW010000017.1 GCA_947589385.1 uncultured Clostridia bacterium
TTATCTTACAAAAAACCTGTTGATTTATTTAACTTTTTTATCTCAAACTGTTGCACTTAGTTTGACAATTCAATGCTACTGGCCGGATTTTGCCGAAACCCTAAAAGGGCACCCTCGGCAAAGCGTCGGCACTTTGTGCCTCGCGCGAATGACGGTTCTCACCGTCACAGTAACCAAACAGTGCATTGCCGAAAGGCAATGCACTGTTTTGGAGCTACTGGCCGGATTCGAACCGGCGACCTGCTGATTACGAATCAGCTGCTCTACCAGCTGAGCCACAGTAGCAAATTTTATTCAGACTACTTAATTATATCAGATAAATTTTATTTTGCAAGCGTTTTTGATAGGTGCGCCTCAATTTTTATTTATAAATTAAGTTATTCGATTTACTTTTGTTTTTCATTGTTTTATAATATATTTTGAAATATTGTTAAGATAATAATTCTTACGGGCGTTTTGCCATGAAATGCAAAAGAAAGCTTTCGAAAAAATGGATTAAATTTATTGCGATACTTTTCGTTGCCGCCGTCATTACGGTTTCGTTGGCGGTAACCAATCTGTTTATTCCCGTTAAATATTTAAGCGCTTATATAAATTTCAAAAAGGACATTTGCCCGCAGGGCGAAATGCGCGTGCGGTATATAGACGTAGGCTATGGCGACAGCGCTCTTGTGGAACTTCCCGACGGTAAAACGCTTTTAATAGACGGCGGCGCAGGAACGTATTCCAACGCCCGTAAGATTTTGAAAATATTAAATTCAAGCGGCATTGACAGGATAGACTATCTTGTTTGCACGTCGGTCAAAAACGAGCATTGCGGCGGATTTTCGGAAATAATCAGATATAAATCCGTAGGCAAGGCGTATATTCCATATGTAGAAAATAAAGACATAACAGACGGATATTCGAATTTCTATTCTATGTTGAGTTCCCAAGGCGTGCCGACGGAAACGGCGGAGTACGGGAAAGGCGTTTACAGCTCCGAATACAAATACTGTTTTTATTTTCTTTCGCCTTCGGTTTACAATTTGCCCGATTCGGAATATAAAAATATGAACCGCTCTCCGACAAACGAAAACATAGACGCGGCTTCGGCGGTTCTGTGGCTTGAATATTCGGGCAAGGGATTTCTTTTTTTAAGCGACGCGGACGGGGGAGTACAGACAAAAATTGCCCGTTCGGTTGCCGCTGAAAAGGGTCGGTATGTCCTCGGCGGATTGGAACTTACCATGGGTGATTGCGCGGTAATCTCAGCGGCGAACCATTGCGGCGTAAATTCGGCGTGTGCGGAGCTGTACGACTTAATTAAACCCGAAGCGGCAATAATTTCCGTGGGGGAGAATGCGAAAAACAGTCCGTCGCTATCCGATTTTGCCGTACTTCAAACCTACGTAGGCGATAAAATCTACCGAACCGACAGGAATGGCACAATAACCGCCGTAGTAAGCGGCGGGCTGTGCTATATAGATAAGGAGAACTGATGAAACTGATAACGGCGGGGGAATCCCACGGCAAAGCGCTTGTCGGCATAATCGAAGGGCTTCCTTCCAATCTGAAAATTGATATACCGCAAATAAACCGTTTCCTTGCGTTGAGGCAGGGCGGCTACGGCAGAGGGGCAAGGCAGAAAATAGAAAGCGACGAAATAGAGATACTCAGCGGAGTGCGCAATCTTTTGACGACGGGAAGCCCGCTTGCCTTTCTCGTGAAAAATCGCGATTATGAAAATTGGCGGGAAATAACTGCGCCCGAGGGCTGCGACGTAAGGCGCAAAATGTTGACCAAAGTGCGCCCGGGGCACGCCGACCTTGCGGGAGCTTTAAAGTACGACCAGTCGGACGCGCGCAGCGTGTCCGAACGCGCCAGCGCGCGGGAAACGGCGGCGCGCGTCGCTGCGGGCGGGATTTTCAAGCAGTATCTTTCGGCGCTCGGCGTAAAAATTTCGGGCTGCGTCAGAAGCGTATGCGGCATATCGGACGAAAGACGCTATGATTTCGAAGAACTTGAAAGCGCGAAATCCCAACCTCTGTTTATGCTCGACGGAGAAAAGCAGCTTCGGGCAATGGAACTTATAGACGAGCTTGCGGAAGACGGCGATACGGCGGGCGGCGTCATAGAAATCAGGGTAAAGGGCTTAAAGAGCGGTTTCGGAAGCTGTATGCAATATTCCGAAAAGCTTGACGTCCTACTTTGCGGCGCGGCAATGGGAGTGCAGGCGATAAAGGGCGTTGAAATCGGGGCTGGCTTTTCCGCGGCGGGTATGCGCGGAAGCGCCGTTCACGACGAAATTTATTTCGACGGCGGTTTTTACCGCGAAACAAACAACGCGGGCGGAATAGAAGGCGGTATGTCCAACGGCGAAGAAATTGTGCTGCGCGCGGCGATGAAGCCCCTTCCTACGCTTAAACGCGGTCTTAAAACCGTCGATTTTATCACTAAGGAACAGCAGACCGCTGCGGGGGAAAGGAGCGACGTGTGCGCCGTCTGCGCGGCGGAAATCGTGCTTGAAAGCGTTGTCGCGTGCGCGCTTGCGGAAGCGGTGGATAAACGGCTCGGCGGCGATAATATGCGCGAAGTAAAAGAGCGTTACAAGGCTTTGAGGTGAGTATGAAGGACATCATTTTAAAGACGGCTTCCTCCCAAAGCGTAATCCACTGCGGCGAGGGCTCTTTTGAAAAATACGTTTCTTCCATAGACAAAAAGCAATGCTTCGTTGTCACGGACGGCAATTTGTTCGCCGTTTACCGCCATATGTTGTGGAGCAGTTTCGGATACAACAACATAATTCTCGCCGCAGGCGAAAGCAGTAAATCGCTGACATGCCTTAAAAGCATTTTCGAAGAAATGCTGAAATGCGGAATGCAGCGCAACTGTACGGTCGTGGCGTTCGGCGGCGGCGTAGTAGGCGATATTGCAGGACTTGCGGCCTCGCTGTATATGCGCGGCGTAAAGCTTGTGCAGATACCGACTTCACTGCTCGCCCAGGTTGACAGCGCGGTGGGCGGTAAAACCGCAGTCGATTTCAAAAACGTAAAAAATCTTATCGGAAGTTTTTATCAGCCCGAAGAAGTTATTGTCGAGCCCATTTTCCTGCGCACCCTGCCCCAAAGGGAAGTAAGGTGCGGATTGGGCGAAATAATAAAATACGGCGCGCTTGACGGGGAAATTTTCAAGCTGTTGAAAGCGAACTCAGGCGGTTTGAAAAAGCCGAATTTCATAGAAGAGGTCACGTATCTTTGCCTTAAACACAAGGCGGAAGTTGTAGCCGCGGACGAGCGGGATAATAGCGGCATAAGGAAAACTCTCAATCTCGGGCATACAACGGGGCACGCGTTTGAGCTGTTTTACCGCAGGAGAACGCACGGCGAGTTCGTGCTGGCGGGTATGTATTACGAAATGTATATAGCCGAAAAACTGCATAAATGCGACGTTAATTACTTCGGTGAGTTGAGAAAACTTATTTCGGAAGTTATAAAAGTTCCTTCTTTCGAGGACGTGCGTTCGGCTGCCAAACTTGCCGTATTCGATAAAAAGAGCGCGGACGGAAAGATATGTCTTATAGTGCCCGAAAGCGAGGGGAAGTGCGCGGAAATCACGCTTTCGGAGGAAGAATACGCTGAACTTCTTTCGGAATGTGCCGAAAGCATAAGGGAAAATTCATGAAAAAGCTTAAATTGGCTCTCGTCGGCAGAGATGTTTCCAAATCCCAAAGTCCGGCTGTGCATAAATTCATAGCTTCACATATGGGCAATTCGGTAAGTTACGATAATATCTCCGTTTCCGAAGGGCAGTTCGACGAACAAATAAAAGAAATTTTAAAGAATTACGACGGTTTCAACGTAACCATTCCCTACAAGCTCAAAATAATTCCGTATCTTGAAAAAATCGACGGCGACGCGCGGCTTTTCGGCTCTGTCAACACGGTAACAACGCGCGATATGCGGGGCGACAACACCGACGGCAAGGGATTTATGATGTCGCTTCAAGACCGCGGTATTGACGTAAAATGTCAAAACGTGTTGGTTTTGGGGGCGGGAGGCGCAGGCAGAAGCGTTTCGAAAAAATTGCTCGACGCGGGCGCGGAAGTCAGCGTTTTCGACACATTTTACGCGAACGTGTGCAGTTTGGCGCGGGATTTCGGCGGAATCAGGTCGCTTGAAAGGCTTGAAATCAAGCCATATCATCTAATCGTTAACGCAACGGGCGTGGGCATGCACGAAACGGAAGGTCAATCCCCCGTCGGGGCGGATTTAATATCGCTGTGCGACGCGGCGGCTGAGCTTATATATACGCCCGCAACAAGCGAGTTTTTAAAAATCGCCTCCTCGCTCGGCAAAATAACTTTGAACGGCGAGGGTATGCTGTTTTATCAGGCGTATTTTTCGGAGTGCGTTTATTTCGGCGTAGAGCCGCGAATTTACGAAGCCGAAAATTTATTTAAAGAATACTTACGGGAGAAAATGAAATGAAGCTTCTTTTTATCAACGGCGTCAATTTAAATCTTACGGGTTTGCGTGAACGCGAAATATACGGCAGCAGTACCCTCGAAGAGATAAACCGTGAAATTGCGGCGCATTTCAAAGACGACGAGTGCGAATTTTTCCAAAGCAATTCGGAGGGGGATATATGCGAAAAGTTGCAATCGGCGGATTGCGACGGCGTCATCTTGAATGCGGGCGCATATTCCCATTACAGCTACGCCATCCGCGACGCGATAGCTTCGATAAAAATACCCGTCGTCGAAGTGCATATGTCCAACATTTACGCGCGCGAGGAGTTCCGCCGCAAATCAGTGTTGTCCGAAGTGTGCAAGGGCGTTATTGTCGGTTTCGGTAGGAACGCCTATATCCTCGCGGGCGAAAGTTTCAGACTATGAATATAATTCTCGCGGGTATGCCCGGTAGTGGTAAAAGCTCGGTGGGTGAAGCCCTTGCGCGCGCGCTCGGCTATGGTTTTGCCGATACGGATAAAATAATTACGGAAAGGTACGGAGAAATTACGGAAATTTTTGCCAAACGCGGCGAGGAGTACTTCCGTCAACTCGAAAGAGAAGCCGTTGAAGAAGTCTGCCGCCTATCCAACGCGGTTGTGGCGACGGGCGGCGGCTGTCTTTTAAACGAAAAAAACGTAAAATGTCTTAAATCCTGCGGAAAGATAATTTACCTTAAAACAAGCGTAAAGGAGCTTTTGAAAAGGCTGGAAGGCGACTTTACCCGCCCACTTTTAAAAGGCGACGCAGAGGGAAATTTAAAGCGGATTTACGGGGCGCGCAAGGAAATTTACGAGCGCGCCGCAGATATAACGGTAATTACGGACGGAAAAACGCCCGATGAAACCGTAAAAGAAATTTTGGAGAAAGTTAAATGAAAACGGCACTGATTACGGGCGGAACAAAGGGGATAGGCAAGGCTATAACATTGGAATTTCTGCAAAACGGATACGAGGTCATGATGAATTACAACAGCGACGAAGCCGCCGCGCTCGCCGCGCAGGAGGAGTTCAACATGCTGGGATATTGTCCTCTTTTGCAGCGCGCGGACGTTTCGGACGAAAAACAGGTTTCGGCTATGTTCGCTGAATTTTTCACAATATATGACAGGCTGGACGTGCTTGTGAACAACGCGGGTATAGCCCTGAAAAAGGTAATTCAAGACACTACGCCGGCCGAATGGGACAGAATTTTCGGCGTGAACGTAAAGGGTGCGTTTCTGTGCTGCCGGGAAGCGGCGGAAAAAATGCTGTGGCAGGACGGGTGTATAATAAACGTCGCCTCTATTTGGGGCGAGGTCGGCGCGAGCTGCGAAGTTGCGTATTCCGCGTCAAAGGGCGCGCTTATTGCCTTTACCAAAGCGCTTGCAAAGGAGCTTGCCCCTTCCAAGGTGAGGGTGAACTGCGTTTCGCCGGGGGTAATAGATACGTTTATGAACTCCGATTTGACTTCCGACGAAATGGACGCGCTTATCGATGAAATTCCCCTCGGTAGGCTGGGCAGACCTGAGGATGTCGCGAAAGCGTGCTTCTATCTTGCCGAAAGCGGATATATTACGGGGGAAGTGCTGTCCGTCGGCGGCGGTTTTGGCAAATAATTGAAATTATAAAAAGGATTTTCGGATATTTTTTCGTAATATAATAAGGCAATGGAAAAAAAGTGCTTAAAGGAACGCACATACGCCATAGAGGAGCTGTTTCTTTCCCCTTATGCGTGCAAATCTTCCCAAACCCGCGGCAGACTGCGGGAGGAACAGCCGTGTAATATGCGCACGGAATTTCAGCGCGACAGGGACAGGATAATCTATTGCAAGGCGTTTTTAAGGCTTAAAAACAAGACGCAGGTATTCTTTTCTCCCGAAGGCGACCACTACGTAACGCGGCTTACGCACACTTTGGACGTGGCGCAGATTGCCCGCAGCATTGCCCGCGCACTCTCGCTTAACGAGGACTTGTGCGAGGCGATAGCATTGGGGCACGATTTGGGGCACACGCCTTTCGGGCACAGCGGCGAAAGAATTTTAAACAGTCTTTCACCGTCGGGGTTCGAGCACAACGTCCAGTCTTTGCGCGTCGTTGACGTTTTGGAAAAGGATGGGAAGGGACTAAACCTTACTTTCGAGGTCCGTGACGGAATTTTAAACCACAGAAAAAGCGGCGAACCCGCTACGCTCGAAGGAAAGTGCGTTTCCGTCGCCGACAGAATAGCTTACATAAACCACGATTTGGACGACGCCGTGCGGGCGGGAATCCTTACCGAAAAGGACGTTCCCGCAGATATACGCGCGGTACTCGGGGACAGTTCGAAACAGCGCATAAACACCACAATAACGTCGGTTTTTAACGCCAGCAACGGCAAGAATTATGTCCGTATGGAAAAACCCGTGGAAGAGGCTTGCGAGGCTCTCCGCTCCTTTATGTTCGACCATGTGTATTTTACCGAACAGGCGCGCGGCGAGGAAGAGCGGGCGCAGAGGATGCTTACAGCGATGTACGGTTTTTTCACCGAAAATACGGACAAGCTCCCCCCGACGTTCATAAAACTTCTCGGAGAATATTCCGTGGAGCAGGTTGTGTGCGATTATCTATCTTCAATGACGGACAGATACGCTGTTTATACGTTCAATAAGATTTTTGTGCCGAAAGGCTGGACGCTGAACGAAAGCGATTAAGCCTAAAAGCGTTTAAAATGGCAGAAGCATTTCAGGAATTTATAACAACCTTAAAGGAAAAGCTCAATATCGTCGATGTGGTGGGCGGCTACGTCAGCCTTGAAAAGCGGGGCTCCAATTTTTGGGCGTGCTGCCCCTTTCACCATGAAAAAACGCCGTCGTTTTCCGTAAACGAAGCCGAGCAGTTTTATCATTGTTTCGGGTGCGGGGAATCGGGCGACGTGATAAAATTCGTGCGGGAAATGGAAAACATCGATTTCATGGACGCCGTAAAACTTCTTGCGGACAGGGCAAAATTGCCTCTGCCGCAGAGCAGCGCCGACAGTAAAAAGACAGTGGAATCTAAGCGCAAGCGGGACGCCGTGCTTAAAATCTTAAACGATTCCGCGCATTTTTACCTCGATAATCTCAATTCCGGCAATGCGGACGAGCATATAGAATATATTTTAAAAAGACGTATTCCCGCGAATATGGTTCGCGCGTTCGGGCTGGGCGCTTCGCTCAACTACGACGATTTGCCTAAATTTCTTATAAAAAAGGGCTACGCCGTGCAGGATATGCTGGACAGCGGCGTAATAAATTCGGTTGACGGCAGGCTTGTCGATTCCCAAGGGGGGAGACTGATTTTTCCCATAATCAACGCCATGGACGAGGTTATCGCCTTCGGCGGCAGGGCGCTGAAAAAGGTCAGTTTCGGCAAATATAAAAACACCAAAGAAACGGTAGTTTTCAGTAAGAGCAAAGCTTTATACAACATAAATCTTTTAAAAAAGCTCAAAAAAACCCAAAATATAAAGGACGTTATCATTGTAGAGGGATATATGGACGTAATGTCTTTATATCAGGCGGGTTTCAAAAACGTTGTGGCGAGCATGGGAACTTCGCTGACGCAGGACCAGGCGCGGCTTTTGAAGAGATATACCGACTCCGTTCTGATAAGCTACGACGGCGACTCGGCAGGGCAGAAAGCCAATATGCGCGGGCTTGAAATTCTGCGGAACGAAGGGTTATCCGTAAAGGTTGTGCCTCTGCCGGATGGGCTTGACCCCGACGACGTCATAAAACAGCTCGGCGCCGAAGGGTATCAGAAGTGTCTCGACGCAGCTATGCCGCTTATAGATTTCAAGCTTCACAGCCTGAAAACTCAATACGACCTTACAAAATCCGAGGAAAAACGGAAATTTGTAGGCGAAGCGCTCAAAGTCATAAAGACTTCCGAAAGCGCCGCCGAACAGGAAGATTTGCTTAAAGCGTTGCGCGATATATCCGGTATAACCTATGAATCTTTGAAGCGCGACCTTACAAACGCGCCGAGCGAGCCCAAGCCCGTATCCGAAGCGCCTCCGCAGAAAAAGGACGCGGCTACGGTGGAGGAAAGGGCTTCTCGCTATGTTATAGCCGCCTATCTGTTCGGCGCGGAATTTTCTGCCGATATTCCGTTGGAGGAAATTCCTTTCGAAAACGACGTCCATTCCATAATTTCAAGGTACATACAGTCAAAACGGCTTATGGAAGAGCGCGTGCAACCGGCGGAGCTGTTTGAGTTTTTCGAAGAGAACAGCGGCGAGTACGAAGAACTTTGCAGGATTCTCGACTACTCGGACGGCGACAGTTTCAAAGGTGAAGTTTCCCAGAAATATTTTTTCGACTGCGTTAAAAAACTTAAAGACGCGTCTTACGACAGGCAAATCGCCCGCCTTAAAGACCTTATAGGCGTGGAAAGCGACGTCGCCAGGCGGAAGCAGTTGACATATACGTTGCAACAACTTTTATTATCCAAAAGGAAGAATCAATAGCGGAGCGAATTATGAATTTATCCGACCAGAAGCTTAACGAAGTATTAAAGCAGATAATAGACGCGTACAGCGCCAAAGGCTCTATATCCACAAACAGTCTATGCGACATAATGGAGAAGTACGAAACGACCCCTACGCAGATGGATTTCGTATATAAATCGGTTGCCGAAGCGGGTATCCAGATAATAGACGAAGCCGAACGCGACAAGGAACTGTACGAGCAGGCGCTGTCCGACATAGGTTTGGACGACCCCGTAAAAATGTATTTGAAAGACATAGGCAGAGTGCCCCTTCTTTCGGCTGACGACGAAATCGAACTTGCGCGCAGAATGCAGGCGGGCGACGAGGAAGCCAAGAAAAAACTTTCGGAAGCCAATTTAAGGCTTGTCGTTTCTATTGCTAAACGCTATGTGGGGCGCGGAATGTTGTTTCTCGACCTGATACAGGAAGGCAACCTCGGTCTTATGAAGGCGGTGGAAAAATTCGATTATCAGAAGGGCTTTAAATTTTCCACATATGCTACCTGGTGGATAAGGCAGGCGATTACAAGGGCGATTGCCGACCAGGCGCGCACAATACGTATTCCCGTGCACATGGTGGAAACAATAAACAAGCTAACGCGCGTATCCAGAATACTTTTGCAGAAATACGGCAGGGACCCGACGGCGGCCGAAATCGCAAGGGAAATGGGTATTAGCGAGGAGCGGGTGCGCGAAATACAAAAAATTGCGCAGGACCCCGTTTCTCTCGAAACGCCGATAGGCGAGGAGGAGGACAGCCATCTCGGTGACTTCATAGAGGACGAAACAACAGTTACGCCCTCCGACAGCGTATCCACAACGATGCTTAAAGAAACGCTTCTGGGCGTTCTGAATAGTCTTACCCCGCGGGAGGAAAAGGTTTTAAGGCTTCGCTACGGAGTTGACGACGGCCGTCCCCGCACTTTGGAAGAAGTGGGCAAGGAATTTAACGTCACGCGGGAGCGAATCCGCCAGATTGAGGCAAAGGCTCTCCGCAAATTGCGTCACCCTTCACGCTCGAAACATCTCAAAGATTTCCTCGACACCTGATGGACAGAATAGAAAAGCTCTGTTCTTATTTAAAGCCTTGTTCGACGTTTGCGGACGTGGGCTGCGACCACGGCTACTGCGCCCGCTATATGTTGGAAAATTCTCTGTGCGGAAGGGCTATTATATCGGACGTCAGCGCAAAATGCCTTGCAAAGGCGGAACGGTTGCTGGACAGATATGTAAAAAACGGAAAATGCGTTCCTGTATGCTGTGCAGGACTTGAAAAAATCGACCCCGAAACGGAGCTTGTTTTGATTGCGGGCATGGGCGGCGAAGAAATTATTTCTATTCTGGATTCGGCATACATACCCCGTAATTTTGTGCTTCAACCCATGAGGAACGTGCGCGAAGTACGGGAATATCTTTTGGATAAAGGCGCTGAAATAACCCGTGACGACCTGTTTTCAAGCGGCGGCAAATTTTACTTTGTAATAAGCGGCGCAAGAGAGGGGAATAAAAACGCATATACACCCGCGCAGCTTGAATACGGCAAGGGCGATATACACGGCGATTTGGGCTTGTTTCTCGAAGAAGAACTTAAAAAAAACCGCGGCTATCTTCAAAGAAATTTAAGCGCGGAGAGCCGCGCCGCCGTCGCGGAAAGAATAAAATTCATAGAGGGGGTGCTAAGCGGTGAGAACGAATGAACTTTTAAGTCTTTTGGAATGTGTGGGACCGCTTTCGCTATCCTCGGAGTTTCAGAAAACATGCAACTGTTACGACAACAGCGGCATTATAATCGACTGCGGCGAAGAAATAAAGGGAGTACTTTTTTCTTTGGATTTGTCGTTAAAAGCGGTCGAAGAGGCAAAAAAATTCAGTTTTAACGCAATCGTCACACATCATCCTGCGATATTCGGCGGAATAAATTCTGTTTCGGTCGGCGACCCCAAGACGTCGCCTATTGCCGAGTGCGTGCGTTGGGGGATATCGGTTATATCTATGCACCTGAATTTCGACGCCGCGCCCGAGGGTATAGACTATTTTTTAATGCGCGGGCTCGGCGGTGAAGCCGCGGATACTCATATTAAATTCTGCGGCGGCGCGTACGGCAGGGCATATGATATCTATCCCAAAACTTTCGGCGATTACGCGCGTTTCGTCGGGGAAAATTTTTCGACGAAGAGACTAATCTGCTACGGAAACGAAAACGATAAAGTGAGCCGCGTCGTTTCATTCTGCGGCGCGGGCTGCGACGACGAAGCCATTGCTTTTGCCGCGGAAAAGGAAGCGGACGTGTTCGTATCTTCGGATATGAAGCATCATCAGATAACCGCATTGCTTGCGCGCGGGATAAAGGTAATTGAACTTACTCATTACGCGTCGGAAAATTACGGATTTAACCGTATATACAATAAAATTATTGAAGGGCTGAATGTTCCCGCCGCATATTACTGCGACGAAAACCTATTGTAAGCTCGGGGAGTTATAAATGACACAGATTGAAATGTTATTGAAATACCAGGAAGAGGACGCAAAGCTTTTAAAGGTGGAGCGCGAGGTCGCTTCGTCCGTGGAAAGGAAAAACCTTGCGCAGGCGGTAAACTTCGTAACAAAAGCTACCGAAAGGCTCGACGCGCTCGACGGCAAGGCAAGTTCGTTCGGACCGCTTTTGGAAGAACTTCGTAAAAAGTGCGACGAATTGGTCGAAACGCTTGCCGAATTTGAAAACCTTGACGAAATGCTTGAAGAGGGTGGGGATATATCGTTCTATAAAAGAAATATCGCCCAGATAACCGACAGCCTTAAAAATCTCAGGCAGGAGGTTACGGCGCTCGGCAAAGCCGTAAAGGAGTCGGACGAGGAATTTCAGACTCTCTATCAAAAGAACAGGGCAATGCAGAAACAGGGCAAAGAATACCAGGAAACGTATGAAAAGTACAAAGCCGAAAAGCGCAAGGAGAGCGAAGGCATTAAAACCGAACTCGGCAGGCTTGCCAAGGATATAGACCCGGAGGTCATAAAGCGCTACCAGACGAAAAGAAGCGAGCATATCTTTCCCGTACTGTGCCCCGTCAAAAACGACAGGTGCACAAAATGCGGCTATGAGCTGTCGCTTGTAGGCAAGGAGAAAATTACCTCGCAGGGCTATGTAGAGTGCGAAAACTGTCATAGTATTTTATTTTCGGAAAAGAAATAAATTTGTTTGCAAAGCCCGAATGTTTCCGCAAATTGCGCAAACATTCGGGCTTTTCCTATATTATTCGACAAAATTACCGTATTTTTCAGCCACAGTTTCATTACAGCCGAAAGAGTAACGGTTATAAAAGCATATTCGGTTAGGTCGGCGGAAGAATTTCCGTCAACCTTATCTTTTATAATTGACAATCCGCCCGCCGAATAGTAAAATTAAAATTAAGGGGACGTATGTGCGATTTTTCCGGTAAAACCCTTTTGGTGCTGGGCGACAGCATAATGTACGGCTCGGGTAACGGCGGCAAGGGCGTCGGCGAATATCTGGGCGAACGCTTCGGATTTATATTGAAAAAGTATTGCGTGGGCGGCGCCCGCGTAGGATATTATGAGGGGAAAAATTGGCTTGTGGAGCAGGTGCGCTCGGCGATTTTAGACGGAATTTCCCCCGATTATATAATTTTCGACGGATTTACGAACGATTGCAATATGACCGACGGAAAATCTTGCGACGTGCCTTTGGGTGAAATTTCCCCGGGTTTTGAAAAATTCGACATTTTTTCCGTTAAAAAAGAAAATTCGACTTTTTCATATTGCTTTGAATGTATAATCCACGCCCTGAAAAAGTATTTCCTGGAAGCCGTGCCGCTGTTTGTCCGTCCCCATAAAATGGGCAGGCGCGACGCAAAAATGCAACTGATTTACGGCGAGCGCGCCGTAGAAATCTGTAAAAAATGGGGAGTCGCCGTGGCGGATATCTATAAAGACGGCGGACTCGATACCTTTGTTAGCGAACAGCGCGACAAATATACGAACGATACTTACGGTTGGGGAATGGGCGACTGCACCCATCCCAACGCGGCGGGCTATATTGAAAAATATTTGCCCGTCATAGAGGCGGCTTTAATTAAGTCATGGAGAAAATAAAATGAAGCTGATAACCTTTACCGTACCCTGTTATAATTCTCAGGAATATATGCGCCATTGCATTGAAAGTCTGTTGAAGGGCGGAGAAGAGGTTGAAATAATCATCGTGAACGACGGCTCTACCGACGGTACAAGCATGATTGCGCACGAATACGAAGAAAAATATCCGACGGTCGTCAGGGTCGTCGATAAAGAAAACGGCGGGCATGGTTCGGGCGTGAACGTCGGCGTTCATAATGCCTCGGGTCTGTATTTGAAAATCGTCGATTCCGACGATTGGCTGGACGAAAAGGCTCTTTTAACCCTGCTCGATAAGATAAGGGAACATCTAAATGCGGGCAATTTGCCAGACTTATATATATGTAACTATGTATATGTGCACGATTCCGACCATACGGCATGGGTTAGCGATTATAAAAAACAGCTTAACGAGGGCTTCGTAAATTGGAACAAAGTGGGCACTTTTCACTTTGCGCGCACTCTTATGATGCATTCCCTGATATATAATACGGAAAAATTGCGCGAGCATTACGTCGAGCTTCCCGAACATACTTTTTACGTTGATAACATATACGCATACGCGCCCATTCCGTATATGCGAAAAGCTTTTTATCTGAACGTAAACCTTTATCAGTATTACATAGGCAGGGACGGGCAATCTATAAATATTCATACGTGCATGAAGCGGTACGAGCAGCAGATAAAGGTTCAGCTCATCATGTGCAAGGCGCATAAATACGATTTTTTAAAAACTCTGCCCAAGGGAATGAAAAAATATCTCTTCCACGACCTGCACGCTGTCATGATGAATACGCTAATGTTCACCTGGGGCATAAATACGAAGGAGAGAAGGCGCGCGGCGCGGGACATGTGGAAAGAAATCAAGCGATACGATAAGAAGATGTACAATCTTATCCGTTTCCGCGGCTATCCGCTTTCCGTAATTTATATGCCTGCGTTCCTTCGCCCCAAAATAATGATGTTTGCTTATAAAATTGTGGCGCGGAAGTACAAACTCGGTTAAAATAAAAATTAAAAAAGCGGGGGCTGATTTTATCAGCCCCCGCCGCGATAGTTATTACCTTTTTAATGGGTATTTTGGTCAAATTATTTGCGCGGAGGTATTAAGTTTTTTACACGGAAATTTCCGTTTTTAATACTCAGGCGTATATCTCCGCAGTCGTAAACGTTCAGTTCGCCATAACGGTTGTTGAAATAAATTTCCGCTTTGCAGTTTATAAATACGTTTTCCGTATCCGAAATCAGAATATCGCAGTCGGGCAGGGCAAAGTGTTCGTCGGAGCATATGCCCATGGTTACGCCGCTTGCTTCGGCAAAGAGTGTTCCGTCGTCGAAAAATCTGAAATTTACTCCGCAAACAGTAAAGCGGCTTTCGTATTTGAGTGGGGTTTCATAGGGTTGAATTTCCGTTTTCCTTTTGTTCAGATAAATTTCGCCGCAGTCTAAATTAAGTTTGCCGTATTCGGAAGCCGCGTTTTCTCCTACGATAACAAGCGCGTCAATTTCGCTCTGGTAGCTTCTGTTCAACATACCGTCAAGGCGGGAAACGTCGGCGTCGTCCGTAACAATCAAAACCGCGCCCTCTGGCGATTTTATAAGTACTTCGCCGCCGCTTCTGTAAGACGAAACGGTCACGGAGTACCCCAAAAAAGGACTGCCGTACATTAAAAGCACGTATCCCGACAAAATTATCGCCGTGCCGACGGCGGCAATAATTCGCGCCAAGGGCTTTAAATTCAGCTTATCGCCTATTGCAAGCACGCCCAAAAAGTATATAGGAACGAATAATCCCGCGCCGAAACCGCATATCAACGCCTTTTCGAAGCCTGCGCCGAGGAAAACAGACATAAAAAATTCAAGCGGGAGAGCGGCATACGGCATTAAAAACGGAGCAAGCGGCGGCGCCGCCGCGCATAACAGGGTAGATACGAACAGTACGACGTAAATTACCGAAAGCAATGGTACGACGACGATGTTAAGCAAAATTCCCGCACCGCTGAGATATCCGAAACTTGCGAGCATGACGGGCGAAGTAGTAATCTGCGCCCCCAAAGAAATTCCCGCGGCTTCGGAAATTTTTTTGGGGATTTTTATTTTATAAAGTTTTTTGGAGATAATTTTGGAAAAGATAAATATTCCCGCCGTAGCGCAGACGGAAAGCTGAAATCCGACTGAAAACAGGCTTAAAGGCGTAAATAGAAGTATTGCCGTAACGGCAAGAGAAAGGGAATTTAATCCGTCGTACTTTTGCAGAAAAATTTTCGAAAGAACTGACGTAGCGCACATTACGGCGGCGCGCACAGATGATAAAGTGAAGCCGCACACGGCAGAGTAGAAGAAAACCGTTCCCAGACAAATTGCCGCCGAAATGTATTTGTTTAGATGCAGTTTACGGCATATAAAGGAAGCTATTCCGAATAAAATGCCTATATGCAGCCCCGAAACGGCGAATATATGCGCTATTCCGCCGTATCTGAAACTTTCAAGAGATTGTTCCTCGACGTATTCGGTATTACCCGTAAGCATAGCATAGGTGACGGCGGCGGTTTCTTCGCTTAAATTGTCGAAAAGCGCCTTTTGGATAGCTCCGCGCACCGACCCGAACAGAGAAAAGCCATAAGTGGATTGAAGTCCGCCATATACCGAAACGCCGTATTTTACGCCCTCGACGGCGCGGTAACCGATTTTTCCGTATTCGAAAGGCTCGGAAATCTTCGGTTCGCCGTAAAATTTTACATTATAACCGACTTCGAAAACTTCGCCGTAACCGTCCGAAAGATACACGTACATCTTGCCGCTGATTTTCTTTCCGTCTGCGGTCAGATTGTCAACGATTGCGTATTCGCCTCGGGTTGTTACGCCTTTTTCTATTACTTTTCCGCGAAGCTCGTAAGTTTCGCCCGACGTTATTTCTGACGAAGAGAAGCTTTTGATTACCGAAAAACAGTCGGTTGCCCCGACGGTGAAAGCCAAAAGGGCGGCAAGAAAAATAACGGCGGCTTTGTTTATTTTGCGCTTTAAAATCGCCGCTGCCGAAACTACTGCGGCGGGCGCCGCGGCAAGAAAAAGCCACAAGCCGCTTATGCCGAAGAAGCGCATAATTGCCCCTGCGGCGATTCCGGCGCACAGTGAAAGCGCAAATATTACGGGCGGGCGGACGTTGAATTTTCTCATATATTAAATCTACCATATTTCTGCGGATTTTGTTTCGTTTTTAAGAAAAATTTTTTCAATGCATTGACAGTCCGTGTAAAAATCTGCTATATTATCTTACGGTATTCGGAAGAGCCGCCGTTTTCGGAAACCTGATACGTCCGCGATGCAGCGGGAATTTAAAATTATCGTAAATTAAGATTATCGGAAATTAAGATTAACTGAGCAAGAGGCAAAAATGAAATACGATTTCGGCAAACCTATTGACAGGCGCAATACAAGCTGTCTTAAATACGATTTTAAAGCGGAAAACGGTAAATCGGACGACGTGCTGCCGCTTTGGATAGCGGATATGGACATAAGCGCGCCGTCGGAGGTTATAGAAGCGATTAAGAACAGGGCGGAGCACGGGATTTTCGGCTATTCGATGCCCAAAAGGGACTATTTCGAAGTCGTTGCCCGCTGGTTCGAAAAACGCCACGGCTGGGCGGCGGACCCCGATAAATTCATTTGCACGCCCGGCGTCGTATTCGCTATCAGCACGCTTATACGCGCATTGACGGGAGAGGGCGACGCCGTAATGCTCTGCCAGCCCGTATATTATCCCTTTGAAACGGCGGTTACCAACAATAACAGAAAGCTTGTCGTAAGCGAATTGAAAAATACGGACGGCTTTTATACGGTCGATTTCGCGGATTTCGAAAGAAAAATAGCCGAAAACAAGGTAAAAGCGTTTATTTTGTGCAGCCCGCATAATCCGGTAGGCAGGGTCTGGACGGTTGAAGAACTTGAAAAAATGGGCGAAATTTGTCAAAAATACGGCGTTTTCGTCATTTCGGACGAAATTCATGCCGATTTCACTTTCGGAAATTACCGCCACACGGTTTTCCCTACGGTGAATAAAAAGTTCGAAGCAAACTGCGCGGTGTGCACTTCACCCTCGAAATCTTTCAATCTTGCGGGAATGCAGATTTCAAACATATATATCCCCGACACTTCGGTCAGAAAGAAATTCGAAGCGGAGTTGGATAAAATGGGCTATTGGGAACCGAATATTTTAGGCGTGACCGCATGCAGGGCGGCGTATGCTTACGGCGCGCAATGGCTTGACGAATTGAAAGTTTATCTTGAAGGCAATCTTGACTTTTTAAGAAAGTATCTTGCGGAAAATATTCCCGAAATTAAGCTTATAGAGCCGCAGGGCACATACCTTGCCTGGCTGGATTTCCGCGCTTTGAAATTAGGAGATAAAGAGTTGCAGAGATTTATCGAGGAAAAGGCTAAACTTTGGCTGGACGAGGGCTATGTGTTCGGCAAAGGGGGGAGCGGGTTTGAAAGGATAAATCTCGCTTGCCCGAGAGCGACGCTTAAAGAGGCGCTCGACAGGCTGAAAAGCGCCTTAAAGACTTTGAAATAATTATTTGGGCTGAAAAAACGCTTGATTTTTGGCATTAGCTGTTATATAATCATAGGGCAATGCCGCTGTGGTGGAATTGGCAGACGCGCTGGACTCAAAATCCAGTGGTAGCGATACCGTGTCGGTTCGACCCCGACCAGCGGCACCAAGTCAGTAAAATCCGAACCAAATACTCATAACGAGTGAATGGTTCGGATTTACTTTTTATTTATGAGAGCAGCCTGCTACTTGCGCTTCTCCTGTTTTTTTGGTATAATAACAGCGACAAACAGTAATTTTCTTGCAAGGAGTAAAAATTTATGACTGTACCTGTATTATTACTGAGAAAAAAATTATTATTAAAAAATTAAGAAGATGTGGAGCTTTATCAGAAGAAAGCGCAAAAACATTAGAAGAAGCAGGGGTTTTTAATCCTAACGCTTTTCCAAAGGTTACAGAATACATGGTAGAACGGAACATATTAGTGAGAACGAAATCAGGAAAATACTATCTTGTGAATTAGACGGTAAATTTCTATTTAACGGAGAACTCGATGAACAAAATAAAACAATTATTGATTGTTTTGACAATTTGCATTACACTTGCGGGATTAGCCGTTTTACTATATCTTCTCGACCCGACTTTTATCCCCGACGCATATAGAGTTACGTCAATGGTAATTGTCGTTTCCTGGGTGTTTTTTATCATTCCTTCCATGCTTTTTGACGTGCAATTGGCAATAAAATATTTCGAAGGCAAATCCCCCGGGCATGCTTTTAGGGACGGAGTACGCATCGGCGTAATTGTGGGCTTCGGCGGAATCCTTGTATTGAGTCTGCTCGTCTCCCCCATAACGGGAATATTGTGGTATATACATACCGTCAAAAAAATCGTCTTATCGAAAAAGAATGAAAATCAATATTCGGACAACTAAGGCGAGGGCAAAACCGCCCTCGCCTTAGTTGTACTGTGCTAATTTAAATTTATCTTATTGTTTGTGCTTTTTCTCGTCCGATTTTTCCTTGATGACCAAACACAAAGAAATGATTTCCCATATTAAAGCAAGTGCAAGTGCTGCCATAAAGACAATGTAAAAGGTTTTGGTAATTTGTGACAATCCTTCTTTGATAGAATATATAGTCAAAGCAGCCAAAGGGACGCAGATATAAATTAGCGTAAAAATTTGCGAAAGCATAGATGACTTGTGAAATTTTTGATATAACCCGACTGCAAAATAAAAAATGGAGTATAATAATCAAAAAATCATAACGTCAATAAATCCGTATATAAAATATTGGCATGAGGAAATTGTCACTAAAAGTCCGGCTAATACAAGTTTTAAATATTTCATAGAGCCCCACAAACAGCTAATCGAAATTTTATCGTTCCGATTATACCATAGACGCGAAGATAAAATCAAGCCTGAAATTGCTTGGGCAATAGTAAAGAGTAGGAAAAAGCGAGGAATTACATCCTCGCTTTTTCTTATAAAAAATCATGATTTTTCCCTTGGGGAGTCGCTTGTGTTTTATTTAAACAGTTTAATTTCTCAAATCCGGCACGGTATTGACTATGCATGATACGGCTTGACGGAGCTGTTCGGGTAGTTTGCGGTAATTTTTAACTAATTTTATTTCGTTAGGGGTCAGCTGCATAGGCTTTTCGTCTTCGGCAAAAAACTGCGAAAGACTTAATCCGAGCGTTTCGCATATACATTCGAGATTTTTTATCGACGGTATAGTGCCTCGGGAAAAGGTGTTAGCCAAAGTGGACTGGTTTATTCCCGAAAGTTCGGCAAGCCGATAAACGCTCATATTCCTTTCCAGCCTCAGACCGTTCAGTTTTTCTATCACGTCCATATAGTGCATAATGCAGTATTTCTCCTTTGAGAACATTCTACATCGCATTTAAACTATATTTTTTTAATTTTGAATTGACAATATAGTGTAATAATGCTATTATTTGTACATATACGCAAATTTTACTTCTTGAATTTTCGTGTTTGTAATTAAATTTGGCATGCGCTTGAAGTGTTGGCAATAAAATCTGCCGCTCATTTGTTGACAATATATTTTTTTTCCGTATAATAATAGAGTAATATATTATAGTGATATATTCGGGAATTTCGTTTTATGCAGAAAGAAAAGATTCTTATTGTAGATGATTCGGAGATGAACCGCTCTATTCTGGCGGATATGCTGAACGACGAATACGAAACGATGGAAGCGGAAAACGGAGCGGAGGCTATTGCCATATTGCAAAAGCAAAGCAGTGTGTTTTCGCTTGTTTTGCTGGATATAGTGATGCCTGAAAAGGACGGCTTCGAAGTTCTGAAAGTAATGAATAAAAGCCGCTGGATAGAGGATATCCCCGTTATCATGGTATCCGCCGAAACGGCGCCGTCGCAGATAGAGCGCGCTTACGAATTGGGCGCAACCGATTTCATTATCAGACCTTTCGATTCTTCAATAGTCCACAGGCGAGTAAACAATACAATTCTTCTATATGCGAAGCAGAAAAAACTTGTCAGCATAGTGGCGGACCAGGTTTACGAAAAGGAACAGAACAGCTCGCTTATGGTTGATATTTTAAGCCATATAGTGGAGTTTCGTAACGGCGAAAGCGGTCTGCATATACAACACGTCAAAACCATAACCGATTTCTTTTTGCACAGGTTATCCAAAAAAACAAACAGATATGCTTTGACGGACAATGAAATTTCTTTGATAATAATGGCGTCTGCGCTGCATGACATAGGTAAAATAGCCATTGACGAAAAAATTCTCAATAAGCCCGGCAGGCTTACGGACGAGGAATTTGCAGTAATGAAAAAGCACAGCGTCATAGGCGCGCAGATGCTTGAAGATTTGCCCGTGCATAAGAACAATCCGTTGGTCAAGACGGCGTACGAAATATGCCGTTGGCATCACGAGCGCTACGACGGCAAAGGCTATCCCGACGGGTTAAAGGGGGACGATATCCCGATTTCCGCCCAAATCGTCGCTCTTGCCGACGTATATGACGCTTTGACGAGCGAACGCGTTTATAAAAAGGCAATCCCGCACGATAAGGCGGTAGAAATGATTCTGTCCGGACAATGCGGTTGTTTCAACCCCGTGCTTTTGGAATGTCTTTCGGAGAATAAGGACATTCTCCGCAAAGCGCTTGCCGAACAAAGCAATCTCGGCACTCCCACGAGAAGGGAAATTCGCAATTATGCGGACGCCGTGCTTCATTCGAAAAGCGGCGGAGTATCGGAGAGGACCTTGCGCCTTCTCGATTACGAGAGAATGAAGAACAATTTCTACGCCGCAATGAGCGAAGAAATACAGTTCGAATATTCTTCCGCTACCGATATGCTTAAAATTTCCCCGTGGGGTGCGAATAAGCTGGGCTTGCCGGAGAATATAATGACGCCGGAGCAGAATACAAATCTGCAAATTCTTCTCGGTGACGGTTGGAAAGATATTCTCCATAAGCGTTTGGGCGAAAGCTCGGTGGAATGTCCCGAATTCAGCTTCGAGCATAAGTTTATGTGCCGCGGCGAGATGAGGTGGTACAACGTAATTATAAGGGCGATTTGGACCGATTCCATACCGCCGAAACTTTCGGGGCTCATCGGCAAGGCGGTGGATATACACGATACCCAAACCAAATTCATGGAGTTGCAGGAAAAGGCTATCCGCGACCCTCTTACGGGGCTTTTGAACAGGGCGGGCGCAAGGGAGCAGATTGAACGCAGGATTTTGAATTATCCCGAGCATAAATATGCCCTCGCCTGTTTCGATGTGGATTTATTCAAGAATGCAAACGACGTTTACGGGCATCTTTTCGGTGACAAGGTTCTTTTGCACATAGCGCAGAAGATGACCCGCAGCGTACGTACAAGCGATATTTGCGCGCGTATCGGCGGGGACGAATTTCTTATTTTCCTTGAATACGACACGGATATCAACCCGATAGTAGGGCGTATATTCAAACAACTGTGCGGCAACGTTGACAGCTTTGCCCTGACGGTAAGTATGGGCGTCTGCGAGATGAGCAGAGCGGGAGAAACTTACAAAGAGATTTTCCATAAAGCCGACCAAGCGCTGTATTTTTCCAAAAATTCAGGCAGGGCGCAGTTCCATATATACGACGATTCGATGAAAGACATACTCGTTAATACCGACGAGACATGAAAATAAAGGAGAGAAAATCATGACATTACAGGAATGCTATATTGCGCTCGGCGGTGATTACGACGACGTTTTGGGCAGACTGCGTAGCGAGCGGCTCGTCCAGAAATTCGTGCTGAAATTTCTTGACGACGGAAGTTTCGGGTTGCTGTTGCGTTCGCTTGAAGAAAATAATACGGCTGAGGCGTTCCGCGCCGCCCACACGATAAAGGGAATGTGCCAGAATCTTGCGTTTACAAAACTCGGGAATTCGTCGTCCGCCCTTACAGAGGCGTTGCGCGGAGGCGATATGGAGAAGGGAAACGCTCTTTTGCCCCAAGTTAAAGAAGACTATGATTGTACGGTCAGCGCCATAACGCAGTTTAAGGCGGGAATAATTTAAATTCGCAGGCGGGAAATAAGAAACCATGGAAAAAGAAAATCAGGCTAAGCCCGAAGTCGCCGGTTCCAAAGCTTATAAATTAAAAAAATTTTTATTCGGTGAAAAGAATATTATAGCTACGCTTATTTTGGCGCTTGTTATCATTGCAGGGGTCCTTTCTTCCTATTTCGCTTGCAGTTCGATTGCGCGCAACAAGGGACTTGACCAATTCGAGGACGCCGTGAACAGCGTTGTAGATCAGGTTAATTCCAAATTTGAACGCGACGGAGATATATTAAAGTCTATGGCGGGCATATTGTCGGAATCGCCGGCTTTTGCCGACGACGGTTCGATAGATTTGGATAACCTGCACGCGTCCCTTTCGGAACTAAGACCTTTGCAGCAGACCATGAACTTGCGTATTCTGACGCCCAACGGCGAAGTTTTGCTGCCCGACGACCAGATAGTGGGGGCGGTGTTCTCATTTGAGAAAGAAGCTGCGAAAGGTGAACATATTTCCGCACGTTTCGAAAGCCGCCGCGAAGACGTAAAGGGAACTCCGCAGGTAATTGCCCATTTCGTTCCCATAATAAAGGGCGACAAAACGCTTGCCATGCTATACGGCGTAACTTCGCTTTCGCAGTTGCCCGACATTTTAAAAACTTTGAATATATACAATTCGAACGCCGCAGTAATGATTTTCGACGTCAAAAGCTCGGGACACGAAATAATAATGGATACTATGCACTATCCCGACCCCAAAAAACCGCCCGAAGACGGTAATTACGGCAGCTTCGAAAAATTTGAAATTTATAAAACCCGCGGCAAGTCCTCGGAAGAAGTAGTAAATGAAATCCTCGGACTTAAAACCGGTTACACTCAACTTAAATTGCAAAATAATGGCAAATGGCAGTACTTTTACTACGCCCCCGCGGGCGGTGTTGTTTCCGACCAGTGGAGCATATGCATATCAGTTCCCGCCGACATAGCTTTCGGGAACGTAAAACAGGTGCAGATTGTTTTCATTATCGTCGGAATAGTGTTCTTCGTAGCCCTTGCATTGTATTTTGTTTTCGTGCGTTATTCGGCGAAGGAGGCGATAAGAAAATCTGTCGAGCGCGCCGTGCTCGAAGAAAAATTACATAAGGCGGAGGCGGCTGAACGCGCGAAAACCACTTTCCTTTCGAATATGTCGCACGACATCCGAACGCCTATGAACGCGATTTTGGGCTTCACGACTCTCGCGGAAACAAATATCGACAATAAAGAGCGCGTGCAGGATTATCTTAAAAAGATACTTTCTTCGGGCAATCACCTTTTAAGCCTAATAAACGACATCCTCGATATGAGCAGGATTGAAAGCGGAAAGCTGAATATCGAAGAAAAACCTTGCAGCATATCGGATATTTTCCGCGACATGCGTAATATAATACAGACGCAGATGAAGAGCAAGCAGCTTAATTTCTTTATGGATACGCTGGACGTCGTCGATGAAGATATTTACTGCGATAAACTTCATGTAAACCAAATCATTTTGAACCTGCTGTCCAATGCAATCAAATTCACTCCTCCCGGCGGGTCCGTGTCGTTGACAATAAGGCAAAAGGCGGGCGCGCCGTCGGGCTACGGCGCTTACGAGATACGCGTAAAGGACACGGGTATCGGGATGAGCAGCGATTTTGCCAAACATATCTTCGAGCCCTTTGAAAGGGAACGCACCTCGACCGTAAGCGGGATACAGGGCACTGGGCTTGGTATGGCGATTACGAAAAATATCGTCGATACAATGGGCGGCGATATAGAGCTTATCACCGAAAAGGGTAAGGGAAGCGAATTTATAATTAACCTGCAATTCCGCCTGCAATCGGAAAGGAAAAAGGTTGAGGTTATTCGCGAACTCGAAGGTCTGCGCGCCCTTGTGGTAGATGACAACTTCGATACATGCGACAGCGTGTCCAAAATGCTTATGCAGATAGGTATGCGCTCCGAGTGGACGATGCACGGCAAGGAAGCGGTGCTTCGTGCGCAACAGGCTGTTGACATGGGCGACGAATTTTCAGCATACATAATAGATTGGGTAATGCCCGATTTAAGCGGTTTTGAAATAGTGCGCCAGATAAGGAATATTGTAGGCGAATCTACCCCCATAATAATCATAACGGCGTACGATATAACCGCAATTATGGACGAGGCGCAGGATTTGGGTGTCACGGCGTACTGCAACAAGCCGATATTCTTATCCGAACTTCGGGATACGCTTGTTTCGGCTATCGAAAAAAGCGATGTTCCCGTACCCGAAAAAAGCAACCCCTACGAAGGACTTAAAGGCAAGCGGCTTCTTTTGGTGGAGGACAACGAACTTAACCGTGAAATAGCCGAAGAACTGCTTATTGAAAACGGGTTCGAAGTCGAAACGGCGGAGGACGGCACGGAAGCCGTGGAAATGGTTAAAAATTCGGGCGGCAAGTACGACCTGATTTTGATGGACGTACAGATGCCCATTATGAACGGCTACGACGCGACCCGCGCAATCCGTGCCCTGGACGATGCGAAACTTGCGAATATTCCCATCGTGGCAATGACCGCGAACGCTTTCGACGACGATAAAATGAAAGCTATTGAAAGCGGCATGAACGCCCACGTGCCCAAACCTATCGATATGGATAAGTTAATGGATGCGCTTAACACGTTGTTAAACAACAAATAATTTGAAAATTTAAGACAAATTTGAAAGATTAGGCAATTTAAATTGTCGAAAATCTGTTTATATGTTTGACAGAAATAACAAAAAATTTTATAATTATTATTGTCAAGGCGTTTAAACTAACGGAGAAATAATATGGCATATATGCGGTTAGGTGATATACTCACCTCATCAGGAGCAATAACCGAAGATCAATTACGTCACGCTCTCGAAGTGCAGAAAACTACGCACGAAAGACTTGGCACTATACTTATCGACGAAGGCATTATAAACGAACAGCGTTTAATCGAAACGTTGGAAGTCCAGCTTGGCATTGACTTCATCGATTTAAGCAAAATCCATATTCCCGTCGAAATGGCGCAGCTTGTTCCCAGAAATATAGCGAAGCGCCACGGCGTCGTGCCCGTAAAGCTTGTCAAGGATGAACTTACTTTGGCAATGTCCGACCCGTTGAATTTCGTCGCTCTCGAAGAGGTGCGCACCGCAACGCGCAAGCGCATACTTCCGAAAATCGCGACGGCGGCGTCGGTGAACAGGGCGATTGCCACATTGTACGGCAACGAAGGCGCGGCGCGCGCCATAGAGGAAATGCGGTTCGAATCTGCCGCAAGAGAACAAATTGCCACAGGCGTAACCTCTGACGAGGTAACGGACGACATTCAATCCGCGCCTACCGTAAGGCTTGTGAACTCCATTCTCGAACGCGCTACCGTAGAACGCGCAAGCGATATACATCTGGAATCGCACAGCGACGAAATGGTTGTGCGTATGCGTATAGACGGCAGTCTGCGTACCATTTTGACCGTTCCCTGGGATTTGAAACGCGCCGTAATCTCCCGTCTGAAAATTATGGGCGGTATGGACATTTCCGAGCAGCGCCTGCCACAGGACGGGCGCGCCAATGTCCGCGTAAAAGGGCACGATATAGATTTGCGTATGTCAACCCTGCCCACGCTATACGGCGAAAAGGTGGTTATCCGTTTGCTCGATAAATCCACCCAGCTTCTCGACGCGAAGGCGATAGGGCTTTCCGGCGAAAACCTTGAAAGATACAATAAACTTTTACACAACGCCCACGGTATGATTTTGATAGTCGGTCCTACGGGTTCGGGCAAATCTTCGACGATGTACACCATGATTCGCTCGCTCAATACCGAAGAAATCAACCTCGTCACTTTGGAAGACCCCGTCGAGTACGATATCGACGGCGTCAATCAGGTACAGATAAACGAAAAGGCGGGCATGACCTTTGCGGAAGGTCTGCGCGCGATTCTCCGTCAAGACCCCGATATAATTGCCGTTGGTGAAATCCGTGACGGCGAAACCGCCGAAATCGCGGTGCGCTCGGCAATCACTGGACATTTAGTGCTTTCAACCGTCCATACGAACGACGCGCTAACGGCGCTTGACAGGCTAATCGATATCGGCGTAGAGCCCTACCTTGTCGCGGAAGCGCTGAACGGCGTTATTTCCCAACGTTTAGTCCGCAAAATTTGCCCCGACTGTAAGGAAAGTTACGTTCCGTCGGAGGAAGAGCTTCGCCGCCTCGGTTGCGAACCCACTACGAAGGATATTCTTTTCTATCGCGGCCGCGGCTGTCCGAATTGTTATCATACGGGCTATTTGGGCAGAACTGCCGTTTTCGAAATTCTTCTAATGGACCAGAATTTCAAACGCGCCGTTTCGGAAGGCCGCCACAAGCAGGAGCTTATGGAATGTCTGTCAAAGGGCACGTTCTCGTCGCTTGCCGACGGTTGCCGCAAGCTTGTTATGGAAGGCGTAACCTCCGCCGAAGAGGCAATAAGTATTCTCAACACCACTGCCGATTAAACCGCGGCTTATGCGGACTAAAATCCGCAACGATTGAACCGCAGCTTATATGCGGGCTAAAACCCGCGGCGGGTAATACCGCGGGGAGTAAGAGAATAAAATTGCTTAAATTGCACAAATTAACGTATAATCCGATAAAATTTGCTTGCCTTATATATAAATAATATGGTATAGAAAGAGAGATATAAAAGAAGAGGCGTTTTGATGAATCTTAAATTAAATCAAATCGTAGTTGCGGCAAAGGAAGCCCGCGCTTCCGATATCCACCTTGTCCGTGGTTTGCCTCCCCGTTTCAGAATAGACGGCGAATTGCAAAGCTACGGCAAGGAAATTCTCACCTCTGCCGATTGCGAACGTTACGCCACCGAAATGGCCGGCGACGCATACCGCTCGATGTCCGAAATAGGTGAGTTGGATTTGGCGCTGACTTTTGAGGGCACGATTCGTTGCCGTATAAATTTGTTCCGCCAGCAGGGGGCGGTTTCCGCGGCAATCCGTATTCTTGCGGAAAAAATTCCCGACCTCGATTCCCTCGGGCTTCCCCCCGCGGTGCAGACCCTGCCCGATTTAAACAGCGGCATCGTCCTCGTCACGGGCGAAACGGGCTCGGGCAAATCGACGACCCTTGCGGCTATGCTCAACCGCATAAACCAGAATTTCGACGGGCACATAATTACCCTCGAAGACCCGATAGAATATATCTATACCCCCGACCGCTGCGTTATAAATCAGCGCGAAGTGGGGGTTGACACGGAAAGCTATGCCACAGGCTTGCGCGCAATTCTGCGTGAGGACCCGGACGTGATTTTGATAGGCGAAATGCGCGACCTGAACACAATAGAAACCGCGCTAACCGCGGCGGAAACGGGTCACCTTGTTTTCGCAACTCTTCACACAAATTCCGCGGCAGAGGCAATCGACCGCGTGGTCGATGTTTTCCCGGAGGGCAGGCAGCGCCAAATCCGCATGCAGCTTTCCACAACGCTTATGGCTGTTCTTTCGCAACAGCTTTTGCCCAGGACGAACGGCGGCCGCGTCGCCGCCTGCGAATTGATGATGATTACCCACGCAATCCGCAACCTTATCCGCGAGGGCAAAACGCCTCAAATCGCCAGCGCTTTGGCAACTTCCGCGGCAGAAGGCTCTGTAACAATGGATAATTCCATTATATCCCTGTACAGACAAAAGCTTATTTCTGCGGAAACTGCGCTTGAATCCGCCCACGACGCGGAATTTGTTCGCCGCCACGTGCATTGAAGCGTACATTCAATCGCCTGAACTGCCGCCGCTTGCCAAATTCGGTTCAAGCGTTGCTACACAGTCATTTCGAGCCGCTTAGCGGCGAGTAAATCCCCTTTGTCGGGGGCTCGGGCTTACGCCCTCGTATGACACGGCGTTTACTAATACAGTCATTTCGAGCCGCTTAGCGGCGAGTAAATCCCCTTTGTCGGGGGCTCGGGCTTACGCCCTCGTATGACACGG
>CANPZW010000018.1 GCA_947589385.1 uncultured Clostridia bacterium
CTTTTGCAGTTACTTTTACAAAAATGCGCCAATTAGAACTTAATCTTACAAACTGGCACTTTACTTTACATTTGAGCCATTTACTTCGCCATTTGAGCATTTTTTAAAAAACCACTTGACAAATGAGCAAACATGTGGTAATCGTATTAACACGAAGTAAGCGAGGAGGAAGAAACTTATGACAACGCAAGAAGTTTTAAAAAAAGTAGCCGAGGGCGAGGATTTGACCGTTGAGGAAGTTATAATCTATCAAGCGGCAGTCAAACCCGTAAAACAGGTATATGGGAAGTACGGCACATTAAAAAAGCAATACCTTGAAGATAAGGGCATAGATTGGACAATCGCTAATCTTTCCGAATACCTGCACGGAGTGGATAGGCAGGCAGAGGAGTTGGCGGAAACTATGCGTGCAAAGCTCGAAAAAGACGACAGATTCAAGCGCACGGGCAATTTTATGGAAGATTACCGCAGACTTACCGAAATGCAGAAAATTATCGAAACGGAAATTTTAAACGAAATTGTTTATGTGGAATAAGGGGGGTACACCAAATGTCGAATAGAAAGGAAGATACGCCGAGCCGTATAGTTAGGCGAGCTTATGAACAAAAGCATAAAGATGAGCGAAAACAAAAAAATGCGGTTTGGGGAACGAGTATAGACCGAGAATATGCGGAAGAAATAAATGCGTTCCTTAAACAATACGGGCTTACGAAAGTGCGGCTGATAGTGGAAGGTTACAAAACCCTTCAAGCTCAATATGACCCGAATAAAATAGAATAAAAAACCGAAAGCGAGGATTATGGCCCTCGCTTTTAAATTTAAAAAATTATAATGCCTAACGGCATAACGAAGAATGTGAAATCGAAAGATGTAAGCATATCGGACTTATGCCGGCGCTTACATTCTTTCAAAGGAGGGAATTAGGCGTTTTGAAGCAAAATTGTGTAAAAATTGATTTACAAACTAAACAAACAGATTGCGGGAATATATATCTTCCCGATGAAAAACTGAAAGCAAGTGCGACAATACTTGCAAATATATTTCTTGATTATATAAGAAAAGGCGATATGAACGATTTGACACCGAACAAGGTTTTTGGACAAAGGATAAAGGAATAGAAAAGGATAAAGGAATAGAAAAATGAAAAAGAGAATAGTTATTTATGCGAGATTTTCTTCTCATTCGCAAACGGAGCAATCGATTGAGGGACAACTTCGGGTATGTTATGATTATGCTCGACGGCAGGATTTGACCGTTGTGGGTGAATACATAGACAGAGCATTGACGGGAACTATTGACAAACGTCCGCAGTTCCTAAAAATGATTGAGGACAGCAGAAAAAAAACTTTCGATTACGTCCTCGTTTATCAATTAGACCGCTTTGCTCGCAATCGTTACGACAGCGCGAACTACAAGGCAAAGTTAAAGAAAAACGGCGTTCGCGTTATCTCCGCCAAGGAGAATATATCGGACGATGCAAGCGGTATCCTCATTGAGGGTGTACTTGAAAGTATGGCGGAATATTACTCCGCAGAGTTAAGCCAAAAGGTCAAGCGTGGAATTAAGGAAAGTCTTACAAAAGGCAAGTTCATCGGCGGACACGGTTTATTCGGTTATAATACCGTGGACAAGAAATGGGTAATCAACCCCAACGAAGCCGAAATTGTAAGAGATATGTTCGCCTGTTACAAAAGCGGCGAGAAAGCCAAAAGTATTGTAAATAGGCTGAATGAAAGTGGCGTACGCAATAAAAGCGGAGCAAAGTTTACTGTAAATTCATTTGCCAAGATAATCCGTAACGGCAAGTATGCCGGCATTGTTATCAATAATGGCGAAACCTATGAAAACGTCGTTCCCGCTATCGTGGACAAGACTACTTATGAAGCTTGTAATCGTATTATGGACAACCAACGGCACAAGCAAAAGACCGTGCAAGAACACAGCGAGTATGTCTTGTCCGGAAAACTTTTTTGCGGAAACTGCGGTACACTTATGACCGCCGAGGATGGAACAAGCCATACGGGTAAAATCTATCACTACTATAAGTGCTTTAACCGCAAGAAGAACAAGGAACAATGCAACAAATGTAATATAACAAAAGAGAAACTTGAAAGCCTTGTTTTTGAAAATACGATTGAATACGTTTTGAAGCCGCAGGTAATAGATAAAATTGCCTTATTGGTCGTAGAGAAATTCAATAGCAGTATTACAAAGTCCGATTCGCTTGCTTTGTTCGAAAAGGAGCAACAGCAAGTGCAAAAGTCCATCAATGGTTTTCTGAATGCCATTGCCGAGGGGGTTGTTACAAAATCCACGAAAGAAAGACTTCTTGCTTTGGAACAGCAAAACGACATTCTCGAAGAAAAGATTGCATTGGAAAAGGCACGACAAATTCAACCGCTTGAATATGAAACCGTAAAATCGTTTTTGAACTATTTTACAAAAAAGAAATATAAGAATGACGAAGAGAAAAACGCTTTCTTTAATTCATTTATTTATCGTGTAGTTTTATTCGATGACTTTGTGTATATATTTTACAATACTTCACCCGAAGTTCCAACGAAAGTAAAACTCGACAAGGATAAATTAGACGAATTGAAAAATTCCGAACATAGAAAAAGCACCCGATTTGAACCGTTTGGGTTCAAATTGGGTGCTCTTGGCGCAGAGAGAGGGATTCGAACCCCCGGAAGCTTTCACTTCAACGGTTTTCAAGACCGCCGCGTTCGACCGCTCCGCCATCTCTGCATTTTTCACTGCCTATTGCCTCGGTTTGACGCGATTGAGCAAAGCTAACATTCGCTATTCCGTCGCCTGCGGCTCCTTACAAGACCGCCGCGTTCGTCGTATCGCTTGTATAACAAGACCGCTCCGCCATCTCTGCTCGTCGCGGCAAACTTCGCTTAAAGCCGTTTTGCGGAAAGCAAAACGGCAAATGTGCCACATCCAAAACAAAACTATTTTATCAAACGCGGGGGATAATGTCAAATATATATTTAACTCAATTTACGGGGCGGCGGCAAATTTTTGAAAATTTTTGGGGAAAATTTTAAAAATACGTAACTTTTTTGTCCGGGACTGTTTAACGGTTCGGAAATTGCTTTATATTATTATTGTAAACAAGCAAACAAAGGAGCGGATATGGCAAAAAAGAACGGCGTGCAGAATGAAAATACCGCTGCCGAAGCCGAAAAGTTTAAGAACGAAGCAGAAAAATTGAGGGCGGAAGCCGAAAAGCTGAAACTCGAAACCGAGGAAACGGACGGAAAAACGGCAGATGAGCCCAAAGAGCCTTCCGAACTCGAAAAAGCTTTGGCTTCTGCGGAGGACTACAAGCGAAAGTGGTATTCGGTTTCCGCGGAGTACGATAATTTCAGGAAGCGCAATGCGCAATCCGTTTCGGCGGCATACCGCGACGGCGCGGCGGAAGCGGTTTTGAAATTTTTGCCCGTAGCGGACAACTTCGGATACGCATATGATTCGGCTTCGGACGAAAAAACCAAAACGGGTATAGACAAGGTAATAAAAAGTTTTGCAACCGTGCTTCGCTCTCTCGGCATAGAGGAAATAAAAATATCGGCGGGCGACCCTTTCGACGAAAGCGTCGCGGAAGCTGTTATGAATTGCCCCTGCGCGGAGGGCGAAATGCCGAATACGGTCAAGCAGGTAATCAAAAAAGGATACAGAGCGGACGGCAAAGTAATACGGTTTGCACAGGTCTCGGTGACCGTTTAAAATAAATCAAGGATAATAAAGGAGAATATAATATGGGTAAGGTAATAGGAATAGATTTGGGAACTACGAACTCTTGCGTAGCGGTAATGGAAGGGGGCGAGCCCGTCGTTATCGCCAACAGCGAGGGCAACAGGACTACCCCGTCCGTCGTTTCCTTTAAAGCGGACGGTACTCGTATAGTCGGTCAGGCGGCAAAACGTCTTGCCGTTGCACAGCCCGACAAGACGGTTATTTCAATAAAGCGCCATATGGGCGAATCATACAGGGTGAATATCGAAAAGGGCTATTCGCCGCAGGAAATTTCCGCCATGATTTTAACCAAATTAAAGACGGACGCGGAAAGCTATCTCGGCACGAAAGTCACGGATGCCGTAATAACCTGCCCCGCGTACTTTAACGACTCCCAGCGGCAGGCTACCAAAGACGCGGGCAAGATTGCGGGACTTAACGTTCTGCGTATCATAAACGAGCCCACTGCGGCGGCGCTTGCATATGGTTTGGATAAGCAGGAGGGAAGCCAGAAGGTCATGATTTACGACCTCGGCGGCGGTACGTTCGATGTTTCGATACTCGAAATAGGCGACGGCGTGTTCGAAGTTCTCGCTACCAACGGCGATACTCATCTCGGCGGCGACGACTTTGATAATAAAATTATAGATTTCCTTGTCGAAAGTTTCAAACGCGATACGGGTGTTGACTTGTCCAAGGATAAAATGGCTATGCAGAGGTTGAAAGAAGCCGCGGAAAAGGCTAAAATCGAACTTTCCGGCATGAGCACGACAAATATCAACCTGCCTTTCATAACGGTGGTTGACGGCGCGCCCCAGCACCTCGATATCGACCTTTCCAAACAGAAATTCGATTCGCTTACGGCAGACCTTGTTGAGCGCACCGTAGAGCCCATGAAAAAGGCTATGCAGGACGCAGGGCTTTCATACAGCGATATATCCAAGGTAATTCTTGTCGGCGGTTCAACGCGCGTTCCCGCGGTAATCGAAAAGGTAAAGCAGATTACCGGCAAGGAGCCTTTTAAAGGTATAAATCCCGACGAATGTGTTGCGATAGGCGCGGCAATTCAGGGCGGCGTTCTTTCGGGCGAAGTCAAGGACGTACTTCTTCTCGACGTAATGCCTTTAACCCTCGGTATCGAAACTTTGGGCGGCGTTTCAACTCCGTTGATTGAAAGAAATACCACTATTCCCGTAAAGAAGAGCCAGGTATTCTCTACCGCGGCGGATAATCAGCCCGGCGTTGAAATCAACGTTTTGCAGGGCGAAAGAAAATTTGCGCGCGACAACAAGTCGCTCGGCAGATTTATGCTTACCGATATACCTCCCGCACCCCGCGGCGTGCCCCAGATTGAGGTTACGTTCGACGTCGATGCGAATGGCATAGTAAATGTCACCGCAAAGGATTTGGGCACGGGCAAGAGCACGAACATTACCATTACCGCTTCGACGAACCTTTCGGAAGAGGACATCGATAAAGCTGTCAAGGACGCGGAAAAATACGCCGAAGAGGATAAGAAGCGTAAAGAGGCGGTTGACAACAAGAACAATCTTGAAAGCATGATAGACAGCCTTGAAAAGACTGTTAAGGAAGCGGGTGACAAACTCACCGACGACGATAAGAAGATTGTTGAGGAAGCGATTGCCAAAGCCAAAACAGAGCTTGATTCGGGCGATAACGACCGTATAAAGGCGGCAATGGATACGCTGACGAAGGATATCCAGCCCGTAATCGCGAAGATGTACCAGCAGGCGGGCGGCGCAGGCGGAAGCGGCAATCCCGACGGCGGCGACGGCGGCGATACCGAATTCAGACAGCACTGAGTAAAAAAATCCACTGAGGGGTGTTAATTTTAACACCCCTCAAAACGGTTAAATACGATTTAACGCGCAGACGCGATATTCATAAAATTATGGCAGATAAAAAGAATTACTACGATATCCTCGGCGTTTCCAAGACGGCTACGCAGGACGAGATAAAATCGGCTTACAGAAAACTTGCCAAGCAGTATCACCCCGACTTTCACCCGGGCGACGCGGCGGCAGCCGAGAAATTCAAGGAAATTAACGAGGCGAACGAAACTCTTTCCGACGAAAGCAAAAGGAAGCAGTACGATTATGAACTCGAACACCCGGGAATGAGCGGAAACCCCTTCGGTGGCGGAGGCAACCCGTTTGGCGGCGGGTTCGGCGGTTTTGAGGATATAATAAACTCGGTTTTCGGCGGCGGATTCGGAGGAAGCGTGCGCCAGCAGACGGCTCCCAGAGGCGCCGATATTCAGCAGACGATAAACCTTTCCTTTCTCGACGCTATCAAGGGCTGCGTAAAAGAGGTGCGCTATATGCGCAACGAGCCTTGTCCCGCATGTTCTGGAACGGGCGCGAAGGGCGGAACGGCTTTTCAGAAATGTTCTCGGTGCGGCGGAAGCGGCAGGGTGAAGTTCCAGCAGGATACTATTTTCGGGCGTACGATTCAGGTCGGCGCGTGCCCCGATTGCGGCGGCACGGGCAAAAAAGTGCTTGAAAGATGTCCGGACTGCAAGGGTAAGGGCTATACGCGCAGGGAGACGGTTTTCACCGTAAACATCCCCGCGGGCGTTGACAGCGATTCCAGCCTCAGAAAGCGCGGTTACGGTCAAGCTGCGGGCAACGGCGGCGAAAGCGGCGATTTGTATATCTATTTCCGCATAGAGCCGCACAAGATGTTAAGGCGGCAGGACAGGGACTTGTACGTAACAGTGCCTATTTCCTACAAAACCGCCGTTTTAGGCGGAAAAATCCAAGTTCCCGGCATAGACGATACGCTTGAATTGACCATTCCCGAAGGCACGGCTTCGGGCACGCGCTTCACTTTGCGCGGAAAGGGCGTTAAAACCGTGCAGGGCACGGGCAACTTGTACGTGACGGTGGAAATAGATATTCCCACGCGTCTTTCAAGGGAACAGGCGAAGAAACTCAGCGACTATGAGGACGCTATACCCCTTAAATCGTGCGACGGTATGCAGCGTTATGCAAACAATGTGTCGGCGGTCTATGGCAAAAAGGTAGATAAACAGTAAATTTTTGTGGATAACTTGCGTTTTTGCGGCATATATTAAGTATTTTAAGGTATTTATCCACAAAATTTTATCCACAAATATTGTCAATTAAGCTGTTGAGAAATAAATATTCAAAAAAGTTATCCACAACTTATCCACATTGCGGCAAAAAAATCTTAAAAATCGCTGTTTTTCGCACAAAACGCGCGACATGATTAAAAAATTTATCCACAATATAATTATCAACACTTGCGAATGAATAAAAATCCGCGCCGCCGTTTAAAAACGGCGGCGCGGATTTTTTATATAACACCTTATTTATTTTTTACGATGATTTCCGCGGTAAGGTTATAATCTTTGAAAACGTCCTCGATAAGCCCGCCCAATTCGTCGCACACTATTCTGCCCGAAAGGGGGCTGCGGATAGATTTGACTTCGCCCTTAATTTCCGCGTCGATATCGGAAAGTTCGAAGGATAAATCGCAGTCCTTTGTACGGCAGTTGATAAGCTTCAATCCCTTGCAGTAGCAGAGGGGCTGTGTGCCCTCTATAAGGCAGTTTTCAAGGGTTAAGTTCTCGGAATACCAGGCAAGGTATTCGCCGCTTAAAACGCTGTTTCTGACCGTCACGTTTTTTGCGTGCCAAAGGCAGTCCTTAAAGTGTATCTTGCAGTTTTCTATTACGGCGTTTTCTACATATTGAAGAGGGTATTTGCCGTCTAAAACGCAGTCCTTAATGCGTATGTCTTTACTGCCTAAAAGCAGATATTCGGAAAGAATTTCGCAATCCTTGTACTCTATCCCTATGCAGTGCCAGCCCGATTCGAAAGAGGAAATCTTGCAGTTTTCGACAACTGTATTCTTACATTCGCGGAAAACTTTTATTCCGCCCAAGTTGCAGTTTTTGAATACTCCGTTCTCCGAATACCAAACGGCGGCGCGTGCGTTCACGTCCATAGAGCAGTTTTCCGCAGAGTAATCGGTTACGTGCCAAAGGGGATAGCGCAGCGAAAATGCGCAGTCTTTTAACTTGATGTTTTTACATTCTTTCAGTGCCGATTCGCCGTCCGCGGGACCTTTAAACGTGCAGTTTTCGACCACGGCTCCGTGCAGACCGTAGAGCGCGCGCTCCTCGTCGGTTACCAAATCCTTAATAATTTTATCCATACCCGTATTATATCATTATCATATAAAACGGTCAACCCTTTTGCCTATAAATCACTTGACTTAAATATTGCCGCATATTATACTGTATAAGGTCATCGGAGGACTTCCCGTCGCAACGGGAGGGTCGATAAGATGTCGGGTGCGCCCGGAAGCTTTGCTTTCGGCGCTTATTATTTTTTAACGCGAAAATTTATGAAAATACAGCTTTCGGACCATTTCACATTCGGGCGGCTTTTAAGATTTACCGCCCCCTCAATCGTCATGATGACGTTTACAAGCATTTATTCCATAGTTGACGGCTTGTTTATGTCGAACTACGCGGGCAAAACGGCGGTTGCGGCTACCAACCTTATTTTCCCGATGATAATAATCCTCGGCGCGATAGGCTTTATGCTCGGTTCGGGCGGAAGCGCGCTGGTTTCCAAAACTTTGGGCGAGGGCGACAAAAAGCGTGCGAACGAATACTTTTCGCTTATCGTTTATTTCACGGCGGGCATAGGTATAGCGATAGCCGTAGCGGGCGTTCTCGCCGTGCCCGCGTGCGTAAAGTTGCTGGCGCATACCGACGGCGGAGAGCTGTACGATTACTGCGTTCTGTACGGCAGAATCCTGCTTGCGGGTCAGCCTTTTTTCATTTTACAGAATATGTTCCAAAGCTTCTTCGTCACGGCTGAAAAACCCCGCCTCGGTCTGCTTGTGACGGTGGGGGCGGGGGTTATGAATATGGCGCTCGACGCAATTCTCGTCGCCGGGTTTGGGCTTGGGCTTGCAGGCGCGGCGTGGGCGACTTTTGCCAGCCAGGTTTTCGGCGGGGTCGCGCCGTTATTCTATTTCTCGTTTAAAAACAGCGGGCTTTTGCGCTTTACTAAAACAAAATTCTATTTCCGCGCGCTTTTAAAATCTGCAACGAACGGCTCGTCCGAATTTTTGTCCAACGTTTCATCTTCGGTCGTAATGCTACTGTATAACGAACAGCTTATCAAGCTTGCAGGCGAGGACGGCGTCGCCGCATACGCTGCAATAGGGTACGTATGCATGATTTTCTTTTCCATTTTCGTCGGTTTTTCGGTGGGGAGCGTGCCCGTTATCGGCTATAACTACGGCGCGCAGAACAGAGAGGAGCTTAAAAATCTGTTTCGCAAGGGGCTTGTCGTTACCACTGTTTCGGGAATTTTAATGACTGCGCTCGCCGAAGCCTGCGCCGTGCCGCTTGTAAGCGTTTTCAGATATTCGGAAAGCCTTACGCAAATGACCTTGCGCGGACATTGCATTTATTCGGTATGCTATCTTATAGCGGGCTACGGAATTTTCGGTTCTGCGCTTTTCACTGCGCTTAACAACGGGCTTGTTTCGGGAATAATTTCTTTTGTCCGTTCGCTTGTGCTTAAAATTGTGTGCATATTGGTCCTGCCTGTTTTTTGGGGGCTGGACGGCGTTTGGATATCCTCTTTCGCGTCCGAACTTCTGGCGCTTATCGTTACCGTATCGTTCGTGTGCGCGTACAGGAAGCGCTACGGATATATGTAAGAAATTATGGAAATCAGATTTGGGCGGGTACGTCCTGCGTTGTTTTGGGCTTTCCATTTAAAGGTGAGTATTCCACCGAAGCGACCGTCGCGACGAAAATTTCTGTTGCACCCGCCTTTTTAAGACTGTTTGAAAGGGCGTTCATCGTCGCACCCGTGGTAAGAACGTCGTCAACGATAAGTAAAACTTTCCCCTTGACGGCCTTTTTATCCGATTTAAAACACTCCGAAAGATTCTTTTCGCGCTCGGCTCGGTTAAGTTCCTTTTGCTCGGGCGTTTCTTTTATTTTTATCACAGCTTTGTCAAGTACGGGGACGCCCGTCTTTTCGGAAATTTTATTTGCAAGGAGTTTTGCTTGGTTATAACCCCGCCTCAACTGCGCCTTTTCGGTCATGGGGACATATACTATGCCGTCCGCGCGCGGGAGGGCGTTTATTTTCGGTGCAAGTAATTGGGCGAAATATTCGGAAAGATACGCGCCGCCGTTTTTGAATTTGTAGATAAGCTGAACCGCGCCGTCCTTGTAATTCAGAGCGGATACGGCTTTTTTAAATTTCGGCAAATTGGATTTACATTCAATACATATCTCGCTTTTCGCCGTTTTTCTGCCGCAGACGGGACAAGTTTCGCCGTCGTTAAACTCAACTGTTTCCGCACAGTCGGGGCAGAGCCTGCCGCCGAAAATTTCTATACCGCATATTTCGCAGGTGAAATCTTGCGGGAAGAAAGTTTCCGCCAGAAGTTTTCCGAATTTTTGCGCTTTTGTTTTCATAACACTACACCGTTTCAATTATATAATCCGTTCAACGTCTTTGTCAAGGGAAGAAAATTTGGGCGCGCCCGCGAAATTTCGCGGGCGCGCCCGTTTAAAATTTTACAATACTTTTAAAGTTTTGAAAGTTCGAAAAGATTTGCGTCTTTTATGTAATCCGCGGCTCTGGACTTATCCGAAAGCAATCCCGCATCTACTCCGCGGTAAATCGGCTGACCTACACGCCTGTAAAGCCAATGCGCAGTGTTGTTAAACGTTACGGAATTAAGCTGCGTGCAGCCCGTGAAGGCGTGTTCTGCAATCTTCTTGCACTCAGAGCCTATCGTCGCCTCGGTAATGCCGCTACATCCGTTGAAAGCGTACTTGCCTATTTCCCTTATGCTGTCGGGCGTTACGACGGAAGTTATGCCCTCCAAATTATAGAATGTATAGTCGGCAATCACAAGCGTGCCCTCTTTAATGTTGACGGCGCCTTTGGCTTTTTCGCCGCCTACCACCGCAAAACAGTGTTCCTTGCTTTCGTCTTTGAGGTAAAGCACGCCGTCGTCCCAATTCGCGTCAGTATTGTAGTAGAGGCTGCCCTTAAAGGCGTCGCGACCGATTTCGGCAAGTTTGCTTCCTTCCGCAACCGTGACGGTGGCAAGCTGGGCGCAGTCCGCAAAGGCGTTGTCGCCTATTTTGGTTACGCTTGCGGGGATATGTATGGTCTTTATCCCGGTATTTCTGAAAGTGTTGGCGGGAATAGCCGTAACTCCGTCCGGTATAGTAATTTCGTCGTGCGCCTGGTCAATATGCAGTTTGTCGGCATAAGCCAAAGGAGAGGAATAGTCGTTCACGAAGTGTATCTTCGTCCAGCCCCCGAAGTCGCCTTTAAATTCCACGTCTTTAAGGGCAGTGCAATTCAGGAAAGCGTCCGCGTCGATATGAATCAATTCCTTGGGAAGGACGACCTTAGTAACGGACTTGCAGTCCTTGAAAGCTTCCACGCCTATGGTAAGCGTGCCGTCGAGGACAGTAAATACGTCTGACGCCTCGCTCTTTACCTTTATAAGATGCTTGCCTATGTAAAGCGCGTTGCCGCCCGTCCAGTTAGCGGCGTTCTTGTAATAAGCCGTTCCGTCGAACGCGCGCGCGCCTATAAATTCAAGCCCTTCCGAAAGCTTTATGTCGGAAAGCGCGTTGCAGTCGAAGAACGCGTACTCGCCTATCGTTTGAAGCGTAGCGGGAAGATTTTGGGCGGATTGAAGGCGCGTGCATCCCCTGAACGCGTAATCTCCAATAGTTTTAAGGGAGGGAGTGTAATCGTTTTCTTCCTCGTTTCTTACCGTAACCTTTTTAAGGTTTGTACAGTTTAAAAACGCGCTGCTGCCGATTGTTTCGAGATTTTCGGGAAGAATTACTTCCTCGACGTATTTATTGCTTACAAAACCGCCGAGCTGGGAGTTGTAAATTTTAGTTGATATTTCTCTTACGGGTTTGCCGTCGTGAATTTCGGGAATCTCTATCTTTTTCGCTTGGCGGACGTTTCTGTCATGCCAAACGATGCAGTATGTATTCGTGGAATCGGCAATATACACAAGTCCGTCATGTTTGCAAACCGAACACAAATTACTTAGGGAATAATCGTGGGCGTCGTTTACTGTCAGTCCACATTCCGAGCATTTTGCGCTGTGGTTTTCGTCGGTTATCTTAATTTCCGTCCATTTATGACCGTATCCGCCGTCGCTGTATGTTATCTTTATATTGCTACATTCGCGGCAGACGCTTTTTGTGTAACCTTTTTCGGTGCAAGTTGCCTCGTGCACTTCTACGTCGTAATGACATTCGTCTTTTTCGGTCGTTTTGCAGGCTGTACACGTGCGGTAGTGCGTTCCCTCTTTTTCAAGCTGCCACTTGCCCCATTTATGTTCGAGTTGTTCTAATTCGACCGTTTCGGAATAATGGCACTTTTCGCAGTAATCGGTTTTGCTGCCGTTATAAGTGCAGGTGGGAACTTTTTCGGTCGAAACAAATTCACATTCTTCCTTTTCTTGAACGTTGCAGTCTTTGCGCCGGCAGGTGCGGACGTGCTTATCTACGCCGTCCTCTTCAATATGGGTGTACCCGCCGAAATCGTGCCCCAATTTGTCGATATCAATCCTTTGCGCCTTTCTATTACATTCCTCACATTCCAAATAGGAATAACCCGCTTCTTCGCAAGTAGCCTCTTTTGAAACTTTTTCGAGATTGCAGTTGAAGGTTTCTTTTGCCGTACAGCCGGGGTTTTGGCAACTGTGGGTATGGCAATAGAAACTTGCCGACTGGTCAAAGGGATTGTAAATTGCTGTCCATTTCCCCCAATTATGCTGTCCGTTGGCGGGAGTAGGGTTATCCGTGTATGTCGCGCCGCATTTTTCGCAGTTATAGGTAGTGTAGCCCGCAAGCTGGCAGGTAGGTTTGGTGACAACGGGGTCGCTGTCTGTACATTCTTCGTACTTTTTGTGTGAATTGTCGTGGCGGCAGACGTAAACGTGGTTATGCTTGCCGTCTATAATTTCTGCGTAGCTCGGCTTTTCCCAAGCGTGCCCTTTTGCATCTATGTAATTTTCGTCGTACGTGTCCTTGCAGATATCGCAAATATATGTAGTATAACCTTTGTCGTCGCAGGTAGGCGCCGTTACGGAGAGTTGCCTGAATTCGCAGGTTTCAGAAGCCGTTTCTCCGCAAACGGTGCAGTTGTGCGAGTGTGTTTCGCGGTCGGAATCTATCAACCACCCGCCCCAAGTATGACCTTTGGCGCTGCCGAAATTTTCGCTGTAATTAAAACCGCATTCCGTACACGTATATTTTCTTACGCCTTGCTCGGTGCAGGTGGGGTCAGTCGTGTGAACCCCGAAACTGCAATCCGCTTCCTCGCGGTGCTCGCTGTTGTTTTCGCATACGTGGTAGTGATAATGCGTTCCGTCGGCTTTCGTGCCCTGTTGCCATTCGCCGTATTTATGACCGAGGGCGGGCAAATCGCCTATTCCCTCGTCGGTATGAAGACATTCGGAACATATTTCCCTTTCAATCTCGGGGGTCGAGCAGGTAGGGGCTTGCGATGAGGAAACTATTTTACATTCCTCTCTTAATTCGTTGTCGCAGACGGCGCATACCTTGTTGTGGTAATCCTTACCGTTTTCGTCTATGCCCGCGTATTCCCATTTGCCGTAGCTGTGACCCGTTGCGGGCTCGCCTTCCTCGTCGTAGGAGTTATCGCAATATTGGCAGGTATGTCTGAGTATTCCCGCAATTTCGCAGGTAGGGTCGATAGTTTCGGTAGAAAATACGCAGCTTTCGCCGTTCTGTACGTGGTTGGGGTCGTTCAGACAGTGGCGGGAGTGTGTGTTCGTTCCCTCGTCGTGCGTCCATTTGCCCCACTCGTGGTCTGTCGCTTTTACGAAATCGTCCTGATATTCGTGCGGGCACGTCTTACAGCGGTAGGTGGTGTAGCCCTGCGCTTCGCAGGTGGGGTGGGTAATAAATTCATCATAATCGCACTGACCCCACTGTACCTCGGCGCAGCCGTCGTTTTCGCATCTGCGGTAATGCGCTGAGTTTTCTTCGTTGTACGCCCAGCCGCTCCAACTATGTTCCAACGTATCCGTTTCGTTGTCCGTATATGAATATCCGCAGCCGCCGCAGGTATAGGTAGAGTAGCCTTTTGAATAGCAGGTGGGGTCTGTGGTGACAATATCGAAATCACATTCCGCGTCCTCGTCGGGTTCTTCGCAGACAAGGCAATAGCGGGAGTGGATATGCTTTCCGTCCTTTTCGGAGTGCGTCCTTGTGCTCCACGTATGCCCCAGAGCCAAATCGTCGCCGTCCTCCGTAGTGGAATGGCGACAATCTTCGCATGTTTTTGTTATTTTTTCGGGCTTTGTGCAGGTTGCCGCGTCTTCAACCGAAACTATATTACATTTAGCATTTTGTTCTTCGTCGCAGTCCGCGCGCAGACATTTGCGGGTATGCGTGTCGTTCCCGTCTTGGTCTTTGCCCGCATATTTCCAGTCGCCCCAGTTGTGATTAAGTTTTTCCGTAAAGTTATCTTGGAAACTTTGTCCGCAATTCGGACAGGAGTGTTCGGTATAGCCGCCTTTTTCACAGGTCGCGTCAACGGTTGTCTGGGTAAGCTGGCATTTTTCGGTTTTAACGTGTTCTGTGTTGTGGCGGCAGACGCTTTTATGTATATAATCGCCGTCCGCATCTTTGCCGCCCTGTTCCCATTCGCCCCAATCATGGTTGAGGGGGAGGGTTTCGGCGTCCCTGAATTCGTCGCCGCAAAGTTTGCAGGTGTGGGAGGTGTAGCCGCCGTTTTCGCAGTCGGGCTCCGTAACCACGCTGTCGTGTTCGCAAGGCTCGGTAGCAACCGCGCCGCAGCCCGAGTCGCAAACCGCGGTATGTATGCGACGGCCGTTTTCGTCCGTGCCCGCATATTTCCATTCCGTGAAGGAGTGCCCGTTGGCATCTGCGCCGCCTTCTGTGTAACTGAATCCGCACAGCTTGCAGGTGTAGGTGGTAAAGCCCGCGTTCTTGCAATCAGGTTGCGTAACGGAAACTTCGAAATCACAGCTGCCCGTTTCTTTTTCGTTGCAGTTTTCGTCATTGCAAATTCGCTGATGCTTATGGTTTTGGGTGTATTCCCATTTGCCCCAGCTGTGCACGTGCTGTTTTGCCGAACAAGCGGCGAACAGCGAAAGACACAAGGCAGCGGTCAAAGCAAGCAATAATGCCGTCAAAAGTCTTTTCATCATATCCCTCTTTTATAAAGTATTGATAGCCATATTATATTAGCTGAGATTGATAAAGTCAAATGTCTATACGGTTAAAAAATTGTAACGGTTTAATAAGATTGGCATTGCCGCGAAGGAGCGGATTAAAGTAAAAATAAAATTTTTAATTGTCGTTAAAATAAGTTGACAAACTTAAAATAATCTTATAAAATAATATAGCTTTCGCAGAAAAGCCAAATCGCGGGGTAGAGCAGCCAGGTAGCTCGTCGGGCTCATAACCCGGAGGTCGCGAGGTTCGAATCCCGCCCCCGCAACCAAATTCCGCCTTAGCGGCGGATTATGGCGACGTAGCTTAGTTGGTCTATAGCGGCCGGTTCATACCCGGCAGGTCGGCGGTTCGAATCCACCCGTCGCTACCAAAATTACATATATGCGGCAGAAAAAATTGCCGTTACAAGGCCCGTTGGTCAAGCGGTTAAGACATCACCCTTTCACGGTGGTATCGTGGGTTCGATTCCCGCACGGGTCACCAAACAAATAGTGCGGTTTGTGCCGCACTTTTTGTTTTGTGATTTTTGCTATGAGAGAACCCACAGGTTCGCGCGATGAGCGTTAGCGACGACACTTTGCCATGAGAACCCACAGGTTCGCGCGATGAGCGTTAGCGACGATACTTTGCCGAGGGTGCCCTTTTAAGGGTTTTCGGCAAATTCCCGCACGGGTCACCAAAAAAAATGAGCGATTTTGAACAAAAATCGCTCATTTTTGCTTCATTTTAGGGCATTTTTAAAGGATATGTCCCAAATGTGTCCAAAAATGAAAACACAAAAATACAATTAACGTTTACGGCGTTTACTGCGCTTGTACAGAGCCGCCGAAAACGCGCCTATCGCCGCCGCTACGCCTACGGGAACGATAACCGCCGCCCAAACCCAGTCGTTTGATTTCGGCGGGGCGTGGAGGGGCTGTTCGGTTTGTTCGTCTATTATAATTTCAAATTCCAATCTGTCTATATCATAATTGCCGCCGATATAAACAGCTGTTGCACGCAGTACGTTGTCGGACACGGCAACAAGCGAATCTTCATCCCACACAAAATCTTGCGGCAAAACCGCCTCCGACAGATTGTTTAGCATGTGTTGCACATGTATAGTAGTATTTATGTCGAAATTTTTCGCCTTTGATATTTCAAAATTTTGCGCAATTTGCCCCGTATAATTATTTGTGCCTGTAATTGTTACCGTTGCTGTAATTCCCGCGTTTATGTTATTGCCGTAGGCTACGGTATAATCGGTGTTTTGAAGTAACGCGGTTTGCCCGTTAAGGACGGAAACTTCGGGACAGAGCGCCTGTCCTGTGTAAATAAGATTTTCGGCTTTAACAATAAGGGTAAAGTTTCCTATATCTTTGCGCGAAATTACAAACTGTGCCGTGCTTTGGGCGGATTTGTAATTTTGAGATTCTTCTATTTGCGCCTTAATCCAATAAGTTCCCGCATTTTCTGGTATATTTTCGGTAAACGGACCGTTTTCGTGCGCGGAATACAAATAAGTTACTTTGGCATTTTCGTCCTGGACGGTGACGTGGGGGAGAGGCGCCTTGTCGCCGAAAGTCCAGCCCTGCTGAGCTACGGAAAAACCTTGCCTGAACGCTTTATCGATAGCAAACGACAGTTTTACTAAGCCTGTATAATCGTTTATGCCCGTAACCGTAGCGTACGCGCTGTCCCCCGCATTTATATTATTGGTATATTCAACCCGAAAGTCCTTGTCTTTTTCAAGAATAAAGTTGCCGTCCGAAGCGATTACGTCTGGCGTTTTGGACCTTCCGTCATATACAAACTGCGTTTGACCGAGCTGTACGGTAATTTCCGAAATATCCCGTTTTGCTTCCTTTGTTACCGTTATCTGTATTTCGGTATGGTTGTAATTCGCCTTGTCCTGACCGTTATACACCGCAGTTGCGGTCATTTTTTCGCCGTTGATAGGCTGATTGGGATTTTGCCAATACCAACCCTCGCATTTTAGCGGAACGTCTTTAAGCGTTTGGGTGCGGCGACTGACAGAAATTTCGCTTTCGGGCAGCGGTTTGGGGAAGTCGGCTTTGTTAATTCGGAATGTTTTGCATATTTCGCCCTTGTATTGACCGATGCCCGTGACGGTTACGCTCGCTTCTCCTGCGTTTTTATTGTTAAGGCAACTAAGAGTGTAGTTTTTGCCCGCTATAAGCTGTCTGTCATTACATATTACGATTACGGTGGGAGTAATCGCGCTACCCGTATATGTGTATTCGCCCTCTATCCGCACCTCAGCGCCCGAAATATCGATTTTTTCGGGCGGTTCTTCTATGTGTTTGTTCACATGGAAATCACAGGTTAAAATCTGGTAGAACTCCGCGTCTTCACCGACATATTTAATCGAATAAGCGAAGTAGGAATAACCGTTTTCAAGCTTTATATCGTCGCCTATCCATTGCCAGCCTTCGGGAATGGGAATTTCGTGCAGCCAAACGATATCGTTGTAAACGTCTATCGTTTCTGTAATTCTGCCGGGTGGAAATCTTAGTTTGCCTATCTCGTAGCAAGTAGTCCTCGTGCCCGAATAACTGCCTTTGCCCGTAATTTTAATCGTCGCCTGCCCGGGCGCGGTGTTGTTTGAAATTTCAACGTCGTAATCCTGTCCGGCGTTGAGCAACTTATCGTCGAAATACACTTTTATTTCGGGAACAAGCTCAGCGTCCTTGGAATAGAACAAAAGTCTGTTCGGAATTTCAACTCTCGCATATTTCAGGTCGTTTTCCAAAGCGTTTTTACGCGGTACGGTGTTCGTGACAGCCCGTATCCTCGCCGTCATATTATCCGACGAACTGTCCGCATAAAACGTGCTTGCTTTATAACTCTTCCATACGCCGTTATAGAGGTGGTAAGTCATGTCGTTGACGGAATCGCCGTTATCTACCGAGCAAAGAACAGGGACGTAATCATATGCGTTTTTGCAGCTGACTACAACAGAAAAATATTCGCCTTGCTCCAAATCGACGGGGCTTTTAAGGTCTATCGTGTGCAAACCGCCCTTATCGAAATGCGCTTCGGTGATTGATACGGGCGTGCCTTGGTCGGGTATGTTTATTTTATCGTTGACGTTGCCCGCGTTTACTTTCAGACCCTTGTAAATCTTGACGGTGACATCTAAATCGCTCTGGCTCAAATCGACGACGACTGCTGTTAGCTGCTCGCGCTTAGTCGCGCTTGACAGCTTTGCTTCGAATATCGCCGCCTGCGCCTCGGCGTAATAATTTTTCAGGCTGGTATCGAGCCGCCCGTCGTAGTAGTAAATGTTTTGGTAATTCTCCCTCGTATCCATATCCACGGTATATAGGTTGTTGCTAAGGTAAGAATCATATGAAAGATAAAATGCGTACGTTCCGTTTTCCTCAATTCCGCCTTTGCCCCAACTGTTTTTAATTATCCACGCGCCGTCATGCTCAGGCTTATCGGGGCTGAATTTTTCCCTTGATATGCTGTCGTCCCAGCCGATTATAAGCGAAGCGTGTCCGAGAGAAGTTCCGTTGGAGTAATAAAGGTATTTCTGGTAAGAGGTTTGCGGCGCTTTGTATTCCATTGTCACAGAGCCGTATTGCAAAATGGCGCGCTTAATGGCTTCACTGTTTTTTGAAACGGGAGAGTAGCCCTGAACGAAATATTTCGATTGCTTTATGTTATTTTTGATAAATCCGTCAGATGCATAAGACCCGTCGTTGGTTTTCTGCCCGACGGGAGAATAGCCCTGTGACATAGAGGCGAATACGTCGTCGGCGTGACCGCCGCTGTTTCTCCAATTATCAGAGCTGTATGTATCGTTTGCGGTAAGATAAAGCGGGTCGTGGCTACCGTCGCGGTTAAAACGCACATAAGCCGCAATAGCTTCGTCCAAATCGAGGGTTTCTCTGTTTACCGACGTATCTATTCCCTCGCGCAGAATACCCGCTTCTACCGCGCCTACCGCGGCGTATGCCCAACATATACCAAAACTGCCTTGATTTTTTTCACGCGTGATATACCCGTATTTTCTTCCGTCAAATTCGGACAGTTTGGTCCAGGCGTCAAGTTGCTCGTCGGAAGCCGCTTGAAGTTCTTTAAGATTTTCGGGCGGCTCCGCCGAAACGGTTTGCATATCCGGACTTTGCTCGGTTTCAGCCGCGCACACGGGAATGTTTGCGCCGCCAAAGTAAATTCCGACGCCCAGCGAGAGAGAAATTGTATGAAATAAAATTAAAACCGAAATAAAAAACTTTTTCATTGTCAAATTCGGGAGGGCGGGGTCGCCGTTATGCGCGTCAGCTTTCCGAACCATCGTCGTTCAGAATCCGTTCGAGCAATGCGAACATTTCCTCTATATTTATGGGCTTTGCAAGATGTCCGTTCATGCCCGCGGCGAAGGCGTTCGCCTTATCTTCTTCAAAAGCGTTTGCGGTCATCGCGATGATAGGGATTGACGCAAGCGCCTTGTTTTCAAGGGCGCGGATGCGTTTAGAAGCTTCGTAACCGTCCATTATTGGCATCTGGATGTCCATCAACACAAGGTCGAAATGACCGGCTTCCGAATTGCCGACTATTTCACAGGCGATTTTACCGTTTTCGGCAGTTTCGACTTCAAAACCCGATTCCGTGAGGATATCCTGCGCGATTTCTCTGTTCAGTTCGTTGTCCTCGACCAAAAGGATACGCTTGCCGACAAATTTATTTTCCTTTGGCGCCGGTTCGGGGGTAGATACAGTTTTCCCCAAACTCTGTTCAAGCGCGCGGTGGAGGTCGGAGGCAAACAGCGGTTTGCTGACGAAACCCGTCACGCCCGCATTGCGGGCTTCCTGTTCGATATCCGCCCAATCGTATGCCGACATCAGAATAATGGGGGAGTCGTCGCCAATTATTGCGCGTATCTGTTTTACCGTTGCAATGCCGTCCATATCGGGCATAGACCAATCGATAATATATACTTCGAATGGATGCTCCAACTCAATCGCTTCCTTTGTGCGGACAATCGCCTCTTTCCCCGTGACCGTCCATTCGGCGTGCATACCGATTTGGCGGAGCATTTTGGATACGCTCTGGCAGGAAACGAGGTCGTCGTCCACGACGAGGGCATAAAGACCGTTCAGTTCGGTAAGTGCAAATTGCTGCGGTTCGCTGTCTGCAAATTTCAATTCAAGCCTTACTACAAATTCCGTGCCTTTGCCCTGTTCGCTCTCCACGGTGATAGTGCCGCCCATTATGTCAACAATGTTCTTTGTAATCGCCATACCGAGTCCGGTGCCCTGTATTCCGCTAACCGTAGAGTTGCGCTCGCGGGTGAAGGGTTCGAACACGGATTTTGTAAATTCGGGACTCATTCCGATGCCCGTGTCGCTTACGCTGAATTCATATGTACCATATCCCTCTTTTTCGGAGGTCTTTTGCGTAACTTTGATAAATATCGACCCGCCGCTCTTGGTAAATTTTATGGCGTTCGAAGTGAGATTCAAAAGGATTTGGTTAAGGCGGAGCTTATCGCAGTAAACCTCTTCGTGCGTAATGTCTATCGTGTCTATGAAAAGTTCCAGATGTTTGGAATGAATATCGGATTGAATGATATTACGAAGTCCCTGCAAAATATCCGCAAGATTTTCGGGACGGGTTTCGATATGCACCTTGCCCGATTCTATTCTGCTCATGTCGAGGACGTCGTTGATAAGCGAAAGCAGGTGATTTGAGGCCTGCGAAATTTTGGTGAGATAGTCTAACGTACGGTCTTTGTTGTCGAGGTGTGTGGTGGCAAGCGCGGTAAAGCCTATTATCGCGTTCATTGGCGTACGTATATCGTGCGACATATTGTTCAGGAAAGTGGTTTTGGAGCGGTTAGCGGCGTCGGCGGCATGCAGGGCTACGGAAAGTTCTTCCGTCTGCGCTTGAAGTTTGCTTGTAGCTTCGGTCACCTTTTGTTGAAGCTTATGTTGGTTTAACGTTCTTACAACAAGCATCGCTATGACGAAAAGCAGCAGCAATACCGCAGTTACGATGAAAACGATATAAATGGGGTTGCGCCGCAGGAAATAGATAAGCCCTTCGTTTAAGTCGGGGCGGAACTTTGTTACCTGTTCGGTGACGATAGTGGAAACGGCGCTGCGGTCAAGCCCCGTAACGCACTTATTTAAAATCGATAACAGCGTATGTCCGCATTTGGAGCTGTTTACGCCGATTGCATAAGCGGAAGAGGTTTCACCTATAAGCTCGGAAGTAAGTTCTCCCCGTTCGTCTGACCATATGTACACTTCGGCAACATAAGAAAGGGTTATTGTCGCGTCACATTCTCCTTTTTTAACGGCATTTACGCTTTCATCGAGGGAATTGTAAGTTTTGGTTTCGGTGTCGTCGCCTACATATTTTTCCAGATAATCTGAAAAAGGATTGTCTGCATATGATTGAATTGCAAACTTTTTGGGATTGCCTTTTAAGTCCCTTTTTTTAATAAGAGTATGGGTGGTGGTGTAATAGACGTCCGTGAGTTTGTATCCGCTGCTTTCAGCCAAATACATGTCGTCGTTGAAGTCCAGCACGACATCTACGTTATCCGAATTGCGTTCTTCGTAATATTCGGCGCGGTTTCGTACGGGCACAAAGTCATACGGAATTTCTATGCTTTGCGTCATCTTTTCGAAGATTGCGGGGAGAATACCACAAGCTTTTCCGTCTTCGAAATAGGAATAGGGAGCCCTGTCGGGGTTCATCAATATCTTCAATTTGTTTTGCGACGCCGCAAGCGAATCAAGCCAGCCGCGTTCCTCGGGACTTATAATGATATTCCCGCTCGAATCGGTGGAATAATATTTATCGTGCAAAGTATTCCGCCAATCTGGTTCGGAAAGGTCGAGTTCGTCTATGGCGGCGTTGATTTCGTCCATCAGTTCACGGTTGTCTTTGTTGACGCATGCATAGAACGGTTGCGGCGACAAAGATTCGATAAGCCATTCGTTGCCCATAGAGCGCAGGCTGCCCGTTACTATGCCTTCAACTTCGCCGTTTTCAAGGGCTTGCGAAAGTTCAGCCTCCGTCTGGCGGTATTCGGGTATAAAATCAAAACTGTTTTCTTTGGCGAACGTTTCGAAAACTTCGTTTTTTGAATTGTTTTCGAGCATGCCTATTTTCAAGCCGTTATAGGTGGAGTAGTCGCCTTTTACAACACTGTCATTGCCCGCTTTTACCGTAAAAATAGTGGAATTAGTGCCGATATCTTTGTCGGAGAACAAGTAAAGTTCTTCGCGTTCGGGCGTTTTGGATACGGAAGTCACAATGTCCAGCTCGCCGTTTTTCAACATTTCAAGACATTCACTGTAACTTTTATCGTAGCCTTCGTATTCGTATTCCCAATCGGTAAATCTTGCTACAAGTTGCAAAAATTCATAGCCGTAGCCGCTTCGCCTATCCGTTTCCCCGTCGGAGATATGATAGCCCGAGAAAGCGAAATACCCTACGCGAATTTTTTTAGCGCCGCTTGCCTCGGCAGTAATCGCGCCTACGGGAATCAAAGGTATAAGAAGAAGGGATAACAAAAGTATGGCTATAAAATGTTTGGGTTTCATAAGGTTTCTCCAAGCGGGATTCCGAAGCGGGGCGGGGCACAGCCCGAAAATTTCCGCCAATCGGTATCTTTAACGATATTATACGAAGATATTCTATCATATTTGAACGGAGTCGTCAACGACTTCAAGCAAATACAAAATCACTGCTATAAAATAAAATGCAAAAAAAGGATACGGTAAATGAAGTGAACCCCAAAAGGAAAATCATATAAAAAGGGTAAAAGGAAAGCCTTCTATGGTATAATAACCATAGGAGGT
>CANPZW010000019.1 GCA_947589385.1 uncultured Clostridia bacterium
ACCTCCTATGGTTATTATACCATAGAAGGCTTTCCTTTTACCCTTTTTATATGATTTTCCTTTTGGGGTTCACTTCAAAGCGCCTTTTCCTTTTTTTCGTAGGACGTTTTCCGTCGGACGGATTGACGAAAAGCTTTTCCGCATATATAATTTAATACAAGGGGGACAAAAAAAAGGATGAAATACGATTTTCTCATAGTCGGCAGCGGGCTTTACGGCGCGGTATGCGCGCGCGAACTTACCGATAAAGGCTATAAATGTCTTGTCGTAGAAAAACGCGGACATATAGGCGGAAACGTCTATACCGAGAGGACGGAAGGTATAAACGTACACCGTTATGGCGCGCATATTTTCCACACTTCCGACAAAGAAGTATGGGAGTATGTAAACAGATTTGCCGAGTTCAACAATTTTATAAACTGCCCGATAGCGCGGTATAAGGACGAGTGTTATAATCTGCCGTTCAATATGAACACCTTTACAAAACTTTGGAAAGACGTGTTCACTCCCGCCGAAGCAAGGGCGCGCATAGAGGAGGAGCGGGGCGAAAGCTATGTTGAAAATCCCTCCAACCTCGAAGAACAGGCTATAAATCTTGTGGGCAGAACTATTTACGAAAAGCTTGTCAAGGGCTATACGGAAAAGCAGTGGGGCAGACCTTGCAGTGCGCTGCCCGCATTTATAATAAAGCGCCTGCCCGTCCGCTTTACTTTCGACAACAATTATTTTTCGGACAGATACCAGGGCATTCCTATCGGCGGATATACGGGGATAATAGAAAAATTGCTCGAAGGTTCGGATATACGTACTAATTGCGATTTTACCGAAAACAGGGAAAATTTATCCGCCCTCGCCGAAAGAATTATTTATACGGGCGCGATTGATAAATATTTCGGCTATAAGCTGGGCGCGCTTGAATGGCGGGCGGTGCGTTTCGAAACTGAAACGCTGGACATACCCGACTTTCAGGGCAACGCCGCGGTCAACTACACTTCGGCGGACGTGCCGTTTACGAGGATAATCGAGCATAAGCATTTCGAATTTGTGCAGAGCGAAAAGACGGTGATTTCCCGCGAATATCCTTCCGAATGGCGGGTCGGCGACGAGCCGTATTATCCCGTCAACGACGTGCGCAACGAAAAGCTGTACTCGGCTTACGCGTCGCTTGCGGCAAAAGAAAAGAACGTGCATTTCGGCGGGCGGCTCGCTACATATAAATACAACGATATGGACGATACCGTCGCCGCGGCGCTGGAATTTTCAAAAACCGTGCCCAAAAAGAATTGAAATTCGCCGGGTAATATTAAAGGACAAACCCGCATACCTTACAAAAGAGGTAAGGTATGCGGAATTTTTGTTTTGAGGACAAGGAAAAGGTTTTAAAAGAACTCGGAACGGGCATTTGCGGGCTTTCCGACGGCGAGGCGGAAAAAAGACTTAAAGAATACGGCAAAAACGCCATTGAAAGCGGCAAAAACGCGGGCGTGTTCCGCCTTTTCGTATCGCAGTTCTGCGACTTTATGACTATTCTTTTAATCGTCGCCGCGGCAGTTTCGGGGGTGATAGCCTTTATTTCAAAAGACAAAAGCGACCTTACGGACACGTTTATAATTCTGTGCATAATTTTTCTCAACGCGCTTGTGGGAACTATTCAGCAGTTCCGCGCGGATAAGGCGATAGAAAATTTGAAGAAATTATCCGCAAGCACATGCAAGGTGCGGCGCGGCGGGGCGGAAAAAATAATTCCTTGCGAAAATCTTACGGTCGGCGACGTCGTGCTTTTGGAAGAGGGGGACGTCGTGCCCGCAGATTGCCGCGTAATAGAGGAAAACGCCTTAAAGTGCGATGAAGCCGCGCTTACGGGCGAAAGCGTAAGCGTCGAAAAGAATTCCGATAGAATACGCGGCAACAAAGTATCTTTAAGCGGAATGTCGAATACCCTTTTCGGCTCAACGTATGTGGTAAGCGGCAACTGTACGGCGGCTGTAACCGCCGTCGGCATGGAAACGGAAATGGGCAAAATCGCCGAACTTTTAAAAGGCGCGAAACCCGAAAAAACTCCGCTTGAAAAAAGCCTCTCGAAACTCGGAAAAGTCATTACGTGTTGCGTTTTATTGATTTCCGCCGCAATATTTTTCATTGGAATTTTTGTTCGCGGCGGCGGGATTTTGAAGAATTTTATGACCGCCGTGGCAATAGCCGTAGCCGCGATTCCCGAAGGGCTTCCCGCCGTCGTGACGATAATTATGGCTATGGGCGTGCAGAGGATGAGCAGGCGCAACGTCGTAATCCGAAAACTGAAATCGGTGGAAACTTTGGGCAGTTGTTCGGTGATTTGCACGGACAAGACGGGCACTCTCACTCAAAACAGGCTAAAAGTTGTGCGCGTTTGGGGGCTCGGCGAATCCGCGGCGGCGGAGAAAAGGCTTTTGGAATGTATGACGGTCTGCACTACCGTAAAGGGCGAACGCGGAAAATATTTGGGCGACCCTACCGAAGTCGCGCTAAGACAATATGCCGACGGCGCAAATTTTTCCGTTACCTTTAAAAAGCTTGCCGAACAGCCGTTTTCCTCAGATACAAAGATGATGTCCGTCGCTGCCGAAATAGACGGCGAGCGGACGGCATATACGAAGGGCGCGCCCGATGTTTTGATTAAAAAATGCGCATACGTATGCGATAATTTCGGAGTACGTCCCATAACCGAAGCCGACAGAAGGCTGATACTTTCTCAAAACGACAGCATGGCGGACGAGGCATTGCGCGTGCTTGCTTTCGCCTATGCGCCGTACGGGGGGAATTTCGGGGACGGATTGATTTTCATAGGGCTTTGCGGAATGTACGACGGTCTTAAAAAGGGCGTAAAGCAGGCGGTGGAACAATGCGGAACGGCGGGGATTTCAACCGTTATGATTACGGGCGACCACGTACGGACGGCGCTTTCGATTGCGAGAAGCCTGAATATCGCGCATGATGTAAGCGAGGTAATGACGGGAGAGGAGCTGGATTCTCTTACGAAAAAGGAGCGCGACGAACGGATAGCGAAATGCCGCGTGTTTGCGCGCGTATCGCCCAAACATAAAAACATGATAGTAAAATGCCTGAAAAAGCGGGGCGAAGTAGTTGCAATGACGGGTGACGGCATCAACGACGCGCCGAGCATAAAAAGCGCGGACATAGGCATCGCCATGGGCATTTACGGTACGGACGTTACCAAGAGCGCTTCGGATATGGTTATTACGGACGACAATTTTGCCACGATTGTTTCTGCGGTGCGCGAGGGCAGAAGAATTTCCGCAAACATCAAAAAAACCATACAGTTTTTCATTTCCACAAATCTTGCCGAAGTCCTTGCCATATTTTTTGCCGCCGTATTTCTTTTTAAGTACGATTTTCTGCTTTCCACCCAGCTACTTTGGCTTAACCTTATAACGGACAGCTTCCCCGTCCTGGCTCTCGGCACGGAGAAGGAGGACTTCGATATAATGAACCGTCCGCCCGTACGCGCCGAAAAAAGCCTGTTTTCAAAGACGTCTGTCGCGGGGATAGCAAGCGCGGGGATATATATGACGGCGGTCACTATGGCGGTTTTCATTGTTGCGTTGAATTTGTGGGGCAATGCCGTCGCAACTACCATGACCTTTCTCACGATATCCTTTCTTGAACTTTTCCACGCTTTCAATATCCGTTCGGAGCGCGCGTCCGCGCTTAAAAATCTGTTCGGAAACAAAATTCTCCTTCTTACGGTAGCGGCCGGAATTGCGGTCAACGTCCTTATTTGCGTAACCCCTGTTTCCGCGGCGTTCTCGCTTACGGCGCTTTCCTCATTGCAATGGCTGATAGTGTTTGCGGCTTCCCTTTCGGTAATACCGTTCTTCGAAATTTTCAAATTGCTTTTAAGAATTTCGGTCGGAAAAACATGCAGGCGGGCAATCCCTATAAAGGCTGAAAGTTTACGCGGCGGGCGCTAAACCGCCCGCCGCGTAAATAACGCGTTAAATAACGTTTAAAAAATATATAGAGCTTTTGCCGTTCGGAAGTCGTTTTAAGCTTGTTTTCGCGCTTTGGGCGCGCGTGCGGCAACTTTTTTTGCGGCGGATTTTTTCCCGTCCGCTTTTTTTATGCTTTCCTTTAAGGCTTCCATAAGGTCGATTATTTTGCCGGACTTTTCCTCTTTCGGCTTTTCTACCGTTTTCCCCGCAATTTTGTCGTCTATCAGCGCCTTTAATTTTTCCTGAAATTCGTCCTTGTATTTTTCGGGCTCGAATGGCTCTTCCATGCCCGAGATTAACTTTTCCGCCATATTAAGTTCCGCTTCGGATACTTTCGGCTTTTCATATTCTACGGATATTTCCTTAATTTCGTCCTGGTATAAAAGGGTCTGTATCAACATTCCGTCCTCGCGCGGGATAATCACAAGCAGCTTTTCCGAATTGCCGAAAACCGTTCTTCCCAGCGCCGCGCGGTTTGTCTTTATCATGGCTTGCCGCAGCAATTCAAGCGCCTTGCCGCCACCCTTTTGCGGCGCTACGTGATATGCCTTGTCGTAATATACGGGGCTTATTTCGTCGAGGGACGTGAAGTTTAAAATGGTTATAGTGCGGTCTTTTTCCGTTTTGATTTTTTCGATTTCTTCGTCCGTTATCACTACGTATTGGTCTTTCGCGTATTGAAATCCCCGTACAATGTCCTTAGCTTCGACTTCTTTTCCGCAGTGCGCGCACACTTTTTTGTAGCGTATGCGCGATTTATCCGTCTTGTGAAGCTGGTTAAAGCTTATGTCGCTGTCCTGCGTTGCCGTGTAAAGATTTACGGGTATATACACAAGCCCGAACGATATAGCGCCCTTCTGGATTATCGCCATAAATTCACCTCTTAAAAATTATTTGCTTTCCCGAAAGGAATATTCTTTCCGCCGCTATAAAAAGCGCGCTCGTCCATATACTAATTTTATGGCTGAAAACAAACTGAAAAAATACAACGCGAAACGTAATTTCGATATAACGAAAGAGCCCGAGGGCAGAATCAGGCGTTCGGGCGGGAAACTTAAATTTTCCGTACAGCTGCACGCGGCGAGAGCAGAGCATTACGATTTGCGGCTTGAATACGGCGGGGTAGCGTTAAGCTGGGCTGTGCCCAAAGGTCCGTCGTTCAAAACTTCCGACAAGCGGCTTGCGGTGCGCGTGGAAGACCACCCCGTAGATTATATGGACTTTGAGGGCATTATACCTAAGGGGCAATACGGCGGCGGCACGGTAATGCTTTGGGACGAGGGCGTATGGACGCCTCGGGTAAATCCCCAAAAGGGGCTTGAAGAAGGGTCGCTGAAATTCTGCCTCGACGGAAAACGCCTTAAAGGCGATTGGGCGCTTGTAAGGATGAAAAGCGAGGAAGGGTCGGAGCCCTGGCTTTTAATCAAGGAACGCGATGGATACGCCAAAAACACGGCGGGAATAAGCCGTTTTTCGCGCGGTATCCGCTCGGGTAAAAGTATGGCGGAAATTTCCGAAAGCGGCAAAAAAAATCCTTTCGCACAGATAAATGTAATGCTTGCTAAACCGTGCGCCGAACTTCCTTCGGGCAGGGAATGGATTTACGAACTGAAATACGACGGTCATCGGGTTTGCGGCTTTTCCGAAAAGGGAAAAACAGTTCTGCTTTCCCGAAACGGGCACGATTGTACTTCGGCTTTTTCTGCCGCCGCAGATGCGCTTACAGATGTCTTGAAGGGCCGCGCCGCCGTGGTTGACGGCGAAATGGTCGTTGCTGGTGAAAACGGAATACCTGATTTCGGCGCATTGCAGGCGTACGTAAAGAACAAACGCGCGGGCGGGCTGAACTACGTCTTATTTGACCTTTTGGCTCTCGACGGCGAAGATTTGCGCGGATTGCCGCTTATCGAGCGCAAACGCAGGCTTAAAGGGCTTTTGAAAGAAGTTTCGCCCGTAATTTCATACAGCGGGCACACCGATAAAATGGGTAAGCGTGAGCTTGCCGCATTGAAAGCGCGCGGGCTTGAAGGGATTGTCGCTAAGAGAAAAAATTCTACTTATTCCGAGGGCAGAAAGGGCGATTGGGTCAAACTGAAATTCAGAAACGACCGCGAATTTGCGATAGGCGGATATTCTTTGTCCGAAGACGGCGGGCTGAAATCCATACTCGTTGGATTTTACGAGGACGGCAAACTGAAATTCGCGGGGCGGGTAGGAACGGGTTTTACCGAGGAATCCCGTTTTAGTCTAGTAAAGAAATTTGCCGCGATATCGCGCAAAACCTCGCCGTTTTCTTCTCTTCCGAAGGAATACGCCGAGGGCGCGCTGTGGGTCAGACCCATGCTTGCCGCTCAGGTGGATTTTGCCGAAATAACTTCATCGGGCGTTTTGCGGCAGGCGAGTTTCAAGGGCTTGCGGCTGGATAAACCCGTAAGTGAAATTATTGACGAAAAACCCGCCGCAAAAGAAACGCGGGGAAAAACAACTGACGAATTTTCGGACGAAAGTACGAGCATTAAGAAAGATAAGCCCAATAATCAAAAAGGAGTTAAAACGAAGCCGTCAAGCAAAGTCAGTGCGTTTTCAAGCGAAAATCAAAAATCCGAAAGTCGTATCTCAAACCGCGGCGAAAGTAAGACTGTCGCTAAAAAAGTAAAGCAAACAGAAAAAACCGACCATATAAAGAAATCCGCAAATAAAACTTCGGTAAAGTCCGAGAACAACAGAAAAAAGGAATATTGCCTTGTTTCGGGCGTAAAGATTACTCATCCCGAAAAGGTCATGTTCCCCCAAACCGCCCTGACGAAACTTGAACTCGCGAATTACTATTCCGCCGCGGCGGAACGTATGTTGCCTTATCTGAAAGACAGATTTTTAAGCCTTGTGTGCTGCCCTTCGGGAATAGACGGCGAAAAGTTTTTCCGCAGGCATTTTGAAACTGATTTTAAAGGAATAAAACAAGCGCCCGCGGAGGACGACGAATATTTTTACATTTTATCCAAAAGCGCGCTTATATATTTAGCGCAGTATAACGCCGTCGAATTTCACGTCTGGGGCAGCAAGAAGTCGTCGCCGTTTTGTCCTGACGTAATGGTATTTGACCTCGACCCCGACGAAGCGCTTCCTTTAAGCGCGGTAAGAAAAGGCGTGCGTGATTTGAAATCCGTTTTAGACGGGCTTGGACTTATATCCTTTTTAAAAACCAGCGGAGGCAAGGGGTATCACATTGTTGTGCCTTTCCGCAAGGGGGTGGAGGGACGTGCGTTCCGTGATTTTGCAAAACGTGTAGCAGAGCTTTTGGAAAGCGAATATCCGAACCGCTATGTTTCCTCGATGTCGAAAAAACTTCGCGAAGGAAAGATTTTTATCGATTGGCAGCGAAACAGTCCGGGCGCGACTGGGGTTGCCCCGTATAGCGTACGCGCGCGCAAAGGAGCGCCCGTTTCTATGCCGATAGGGTGGGATGAACTGTCCAAAGTCGCCCCCGCCGCGATAAACGTGAGTACGGCTTTAAAGCGCCTTGAAAAGCCCGACCCTTGGGCGGATTTCTTTACCGTCAAGGCGCGCCAGAGGCTGACTTTTTAAAGCAAAATCATAGGTTTTTCGTTGCATTTTCGGTTAAATCGAGTAATTTTCCCGAAAACTTAAAGGTGGAAGAGGAAGCCCTAATAGTTTAATAAAAAGTCGGTTTTCGGAGAAAAATCGGGCAATTTTAACTGTTTTTGGCTGTATTATGTGTCACATAGTACTAAATTTAAAGGCAAATTTCAACTTTTTACGCCAAATTTTGCGTTTTTTAATGCTTCTTCGCCTAAGGACTGATTTGTGTAAAGCTGTGAGCTTACGAAAAAAATTTCAAATCTATCCGAACGAAAATTTACAATTTTAAAATAAAAATTCCGAACCAATCGCGGGTTATAAATTCCCCCGAAAAGTTCGGATTTTTTTATTTTTGTAGAGAGTAAATAAACTAAAACGGACTATGCTTTAATTAAATTTAAAAATTGTGTTTTTGTTGCCACTCTAACCACCAATCACTTGTAGATATACCTCCAACAACACACCCAATAGTAGCAAGACCAAAGAAACCTGTTAAAACTGTGCCCCAAGTATAACCGGCACCTCTTTTCTTAACAATTATTGTATCCCCGTCAATTTTGCATGTTTCATCATCTTCAATATAGTTTACAATCTTGCCCGAATATCTTTCATAAACGTGATGATAATCTTGTGCCACCCAATATTCGTCAGTAGAATATTCAGTAGTTTTTGTTGATGATATTAGAAGTATAATCCCTATTATAAGAGGGATTATACAAATCAAATCTACTATAATTAATATTTTTTTATCTTTATTGTTTATCATATTTTACCACTTAATTAGGATAATTTTCGCAAATGCGGCGGTAACGTCTTAAATAGACGTTTTTGCCGTTGTGCTCAACCGTTTTTGTAATATCGGGCTTTTCGACCGTTTCATAAATCCCCAAAAAATAATAATATCCGTCCTTCTTTTTTGCAAAAACAACGCGGTGCGTCATATCAAAAAAATCGGCTTTGTTGTTTATTTTTTTCCAATATTCGTTTATATGTTCTTTGCTGTTTAAAATCTCGTTGTCCCAATCTCCGCCTTTTGTTGCCGTCCAATTGCTGTGCCCTATAAACCATACGTTATAGCCCTCGGGCGTGGCGTTGCGTGCATAGAGAGGGAGTCCCTGCCTACCAAATTGGTTTGCCTGCCGCTTATCCCAGCCGAATTTTTCGGCAAATTCCTCGTAAATTTTTCTTGAATTTGTGCCGAACGGCAAACCGTTAAAAAGACTGTAATTTTGCATTTTTTGCTCCTTTTTTAAATTTGTACCGCCGTAAAAACGGCGTTTTTGCCTTAATTTTTTGCGATTTTTCAATATACTTCAAACTCTATATATGTAGTGAATTTCACCCATGTAATACGGCTATCCACTAAACACGCCTAAAATTCCTGTTAACACAGCTCGTATTATAATTGTTTTTTTTATTTTCAAGTTTTTTAAACCACCAAGCGAACAAATAGAAGAGTAATACTTTAATATAATTTCTCCGAGAATTTATATTACTAATAGATTTTATTGCTTTTTAAAAATATATTTCATATATGTAGTAGGGCTAATATACAGTTCGCCATCATCCATAATTACTGCATAAGAAATAGTTACCGATGATGTGTTATCGGTTTTAGATGAATATGATAACAGCTTAAATTTTTTTACAAAATCAATGCGCGGCACATTTTCGTCTAAATTCCACCCATGCCAACTGAAAATATTACTTTCGCCACTGACATGCAGAATGCCTGCAATTTCGCCCTCGTTTTTGTAGTCATAAAAAATTATTTTTGTTTTATTTAAATATTGTTTGCAAAGTGAATCAAAAGTGCTTGAATCAGACGGATATTTAAAAATTTTTTGACTTGTATCGGAATAATCAATATAACCAATATCATCCAACACCCATGTGCCAACAAATTTTGATTCTGCTTTGGTTAATGGTTCGGCAGCATCTTTAATATCGGCAGTATCTTTAATACATAAAGGACACCATATAACCCAAGTAACTATAACCATAATTGTGATTAAAAATAAAAATAACCGCGTTCCAAACGATTTTGTTCTTTTCATAACCAACCCTCCGTAAAAAATAAAAAATGCGCCAACCGAAGCTGACGCATACAAAACGCAAACTCCGATTGTCGCCAAACAATTCTTATGCAGAGTACGATTTTTGCATATACAAACATAAGTGGAGTTCGCAGTCTTGCTAAACCCATTGTTTGTACATGCAAAAAAACTATGCAATTTTTAAAAAATAAAAAAATCGTGCTCCTTATATTATTAGAATTGTTTGGCAAATGATATTGTATCACAAAAAAAAGCGTTTGTCAAGAGCGGTCAAAAATTCTTGCAAAAAAATAAAAAGGACCTAAACCGAAGTAGTTCAGTTTAGGTCCTTTTTAGTGGAGATAGTCTGCCGTTTCCCGCAAGCGGGAGCCTCGGCAGGGCGTCGCTGCGCTTGCAAGGATTCAACCCCGGCTTCGCCGTTTCGAATCGCAAACACAATCAAAAAAATTGTTGGGCGGAAAAATTTCCGCCCAACAATTTTGGTGGAGATAGTCGGGTTCGAACCGGCGACCTATGCGTTGCGAACGCATCGCTCTACCAACTGAGCCATATCCCCTTAACAAAAATATAATATACCTTTTAATTTAAAATGTCAATAAATTATGCGGAGTTCGGAGTAAAACTTATTTGTCGCTTTAATTTTGCGGCGCAACCCGAAAACGCTTGATTTTTGCAGTAAGACTATGATATGATTATGAAAAGTTTGGGGGCATAGCTCAGTTGGTCAGAGCGCTTGCTTGACATGCAAGAGGTCACAGGTTCAAGTCCCGTTGTTCCCACCAAAACAGCCGAGCCGAAACACAGTTTCGGCTCGGCTGTTTTGATACACCGATTTATAATTTAATACAAATCGCTTCCTCTAAAAAAATTATTTAACGCTGATAAAAGTAAATATGATGAAATTATATCGGCTATTCAAAACTATATCTTCGTTCCGCTTTAAGGCGGGCTAATCGTTCTTTCGGACGCCGAGAATATGTATCCCGCGCGCTTTTGCAAATCGGTAGGAGGATAGGGGACGGTCGTATGCGTCAAACGTATGGGCGGCAACGAAAATTTGCCCGCCCCGCAAGGAAGTTACTATGGGCGAATGGTAATAGTCGTCCGTCGCCGTGCCCAGTTGGACTATATCTCCTTCCTGCAATTTATCGGGCGCAACATCTTCGGCAAAGGGTCCCGCGCCCTTGTTGTTCACCAAAAATTCATATAGAAATTCCACGCCCGTCCAGGACGGCGTTCTGTCGTTTACCGATTTATAATACCACCCGAACGTGGGCGTGTAATTCATAACTTTTGCGCCTGCATAGATACATTGGGAGGCAAAATTCGTGCAATCTCCGCCGATATTGTTGAAATTGTAATAATCGGGGTTTCGCCCGAATGCCCAGCGGCGCGCGTACGCAACCGCCGCCGGTCTGTCATAGTCCGCTGTTTTCATACCGCATTATATGATTTGTTGCGCCTAATAAGTTAATTTACCTCGGCGCGAAGCGGAAGAATTAGTAAGTCCGCGCGGTTGTCGGGTTCAAATATATATTTTCATATATCTGAAAATAATTGACAAAATACGTTAAAAAAAGTATTATTTTAGTGCTATGAAAGATATCGTTTACCAAAGCTGTCTTACAGCGTTGAAAGAAGAGTTGCTGCCCGCAATGGGCTGTACAGAGCCTATCGCCGTAGCGTATGCCGCGGCGCTGGCGCGCAAAACTTTGGGATTTACCCCCGAAAAGGTGAAAATCGCCGTAAGCGGGAACATTTTAAAGAACGTAAAAGGCGTAGTCGTCCCCGGGACGGGCGGGCTTAAAGGCGTAACTTCCGCCGCCGCGGCGGGAATAGTTGCGGGGCGCGAGGACAAGATTTTGGAGGTAATTTCTTCCGTTACGGAAAAAGACCTTCCCGCAATCTACGCCTACATAAAATCAACGGAATTTTCGGTGGAACAGTCGCGTTCGGACTGTATTTTCGATATTTCCGTCGAGGTGAGCGCCGCCGGACATTCGGCGCTTGTAAGGATAACGGGGCACCACACCAATGTTGTGCGGATTTCCCGGGACGGAGAGGATATTCTCAAAAAGGACGACGAAGGCGAAACTACCGCGCCGCAGGGTGCGGACAGAAGTCTGATTACGGTAGAAAATATTTTAGAATTTGCCGATTGCGCGAAGATGTCCGACGTCGAGCCGCTTATCGGCAGACAAATAGAGTACAACACCGCCATTTCGGACGAAGGGCTTAAAAACGATTATGGCGCAAGAGTGGGGAAAATTCTTTTAAAATCCTTCGGGAACAGCGTATATAACCGCGCAAAGGCGAGGGCAGCCGCGGGTTCGGACGCGAGGATGAACGGTTGCAGTCTGCCCGTAGTAATAGTTTCGGGCAGCGGCAACCAGGGGATGACGGCTTCCCTTCCCGTAATAACCTTTGCCGAACACCTCGGCGTAAGCCGCGAAAAGATGATACGCGCCATAGCCGTTTCCGACCTTGTAACTATACATTTGAAGTCAGGCATCGGCAGACTTTCGGCTTATTGCGGCGCGGTCAGCGCGGGTTGCGGCGCGGGCGCGGGCATATGTTATTTGTACGGCGGCGGGCTTAAAGAAATTTCCTGTGCCATAGCTAATGCGCTCGCCATAAATTCGGGCTTGTTCTGCGACGGCGCAAAGGCAAGCTGCGCCGCCAAAATCGCTTCTTCGGTTGAGGCGGGGCTAATAGGAATGGAGATGAGCAGGAACGGTTCTTCTTTCCCTTGCGGCGACGGTATTTTAGGCGACTGCGTGGAGGAAACTATCGCCAACGTCGGCGATATCGCGCGCAACGGCATGCGCCAGACCGACAAAGAAATTATCCGTCTTATGATTCAAAGCTGTAAATAATATTTCGATTTTAAGCGGTGGCTTTTTAAGCGGCGGCGGGCGCAAATTACGTCCGCCGCCGCGATTTTTTTATAAATTTCAATTTTCAAAAGCGTCTGAATTTTTAAAATTCTGACCGTTCAATTCAAACGCTTGACTTGCAATCGGATAAAAGTGTAAAATAAGACAGTAAGACTGTCCGCAAGGCAACGCGGCAATATAGGGATAAGCGGCGGTCATAGGAGGAATTTATGCCATTTTTAAAGGATATCTTGCCGTTCGAACTGTCGGTTTTTCAGTGGGCGGTAGTTATCATGCTTGCCGTGTTGTACATACTCGTAATAATACTGATTATCGCCGTCGTAAGACTTTCAAAGGGTTTAAAGGCGGCAAAAAAGAAAGACCCCATTATAATTTATAGGGATTCGCCGTCCGAAGGGGAAAAGCCCGTGCAAAATCCCCAAACGTCGGGCGCGGTCAAAGGGGATAATAAAGATAAATCTGCCAAGCCGTCCGAATCGCCCGAAAAGGCGGGACTTCCTTCCCAAGAAGAATATTCCGCCGCCGACGACGAGCCCGTTCCTACCGTGGAGGGAGAGATTGCGCTTGCGGGCGACGCGGAGTCGTATATGTCGCTCATTGCCCCGCCCGTCGCGGACGAAACCGTGCTCTTCGGGGACGAGCGCAATTCAATGCGATATAACCGCAGTTTCCGCGCAAGGCTTATACAGTCGGACGATAAGCTAAAAGAGTGGTACGGTAAGCTGAAAAACGAAATTCTTTCCTATGAAAACGCCACAAATAGAATAAGCTGGAAGTACGAAAGCTTTTCGTATAAGAAAAACCCCGCCGCCAAATTTTTCATAAAAGGCAAAACGTTGTGCCTGTATCTTGCGCTTAATCCAAGCGACTATGCGGAAAGCAAGTACGGAGTGGAGGACGCCGCGGAAATTTCCATGTTTGCGGACACGCCCGCCCTCTATCGCATTAAAAGCGACAAACGCGTGCGTTATGCGACGGAACTTATAGCCGAAGTGTTCAAAAAGCTGGGCACGCATAAGACCGCCCGCGAACCCGTTGATTATTACGAGCCCTATAACGGCACAATGGCGCTTATCGAAAAGGGGCTTGTGAAAAGGGTAATAGAGGATGCGGACGAATCGTTTATAGGCGCAAGTTCGTTCAATTCCGCGCAGGACGAAAATTCCGAAGACGAGAAATAATTTTTCCGAGTTGACCCGCGCCGCGCGCCCGAAACGGCCGCGCGGCGCGGTATAAAAAATTTAAAAAAACGGTTGACAAAGCGGGATATATTTTATATAATATTTAAGCTGTCAATCGGGGGTTGCGGATTTGCCGTGCGGCAAACTTCGCCTTAAAAGAAGGCAACGGAGTAATTTAATAACTATGCGCTGTTAGCTCAATTGGATAGAGCGTTGGTCTACGGAACCAAAGGCTGGGGATTCGAGCTCCTCACGGCGCGCCAAAAGCACAGGGGACGCAAAAGCGTCCCCTGCTTGCGTTGTGAAGGCGAGAATCCCCACGATACGCGCGAGGCAACAGAGTTGCCGACGCCCTGCCGAGGGATTCCCGCGAGCGGGAAACGGCAGAGCTCCTCACGGCGCGCCTTTTTTCCCGAGTTGTCGAAAAATGTTGATTGTTTAATAAGTTCTAAATAGATAACCTTTAATCTTCTCTTTCATTTTAATATAACGCTTGTTTATAAATTCAAAATACAATTCTTTAAATGTTTCTGAATCCCAAACATCGGTATCTAACCATTCCATATCTTTTTTTGTAGTAAAAGTGAATTTTTTTTCTATATCTTCTAAACTTTTACCTTTTAAATAAGTGGTATCTTGATATATAGTTTTCTTTCCTTTTGACCTATTGTCAGCATCAATTAAATAACACAGATTACCAAAAGCACTAATGGGTAACTTTAATCTATCTCTATCATCTTTACCTCTATTTATCTTTTCTAATTGAGCTTTCATTAAACCTTTTGTTGCTAAATGTTCTATATCAAAATTATCTGCTCCTAAATGGTCGGCTGCTCTAAGTTCATTCACGTAAATTATATTTAATAAAATTTTTTCGCCCTCTTTTGGATTTGCAGGTTTTTGTTCTTCTCTGCGCTCATTAATTAAGTTTTGATTCCATAAATCTAAAGTTTTTTCAAAATCCTCCCACGAAATATCTCTAAAGTAGTATGAATTTGATACAATAATACTGTTTAATTTCTTATCTCCAGAACCTTTCCATCTTTCATTTAAACAGTCCATTATATATATTTTTAAACAGTTCTTTTTAAACAATAGCTTATTAACATTCCAGGCGTTAGATATTTGTTCTAAATTATAAGTTCTATTTTTAATTTCTTCTGTATTTTCATCACGTATAATATTTACATATTTTTGAATAAACATAAAGGAAATAATAGAGATAATTTGCATTTCTGTATGATTAACTCTTATATTTTTAATGCTCCGCTTGTTTCCTTTAAATGTGGTTACAACTCCTAATAATCTATCAACTTCGTCAACACAATCTATAATTTTAAGTAAAAAACTATTAATAAATTCATTACTGCCTAACTTTTTAATGTGCATATGAAGTTTATCCATATCGCTAACTTTATAGCCTAAACAAGCATTGATTAAAGAAAAACCGACACTATCAACTTTTGCTGCATCAGTACTTTTGCCGAAAAGGTAGGGATATTCATTACATAATTTTTTACCAAAGCCAAAACATAAATCAAAAATATTAAGCGTTTTAGTTCTATTTAGTTCTGTTGAATTATAATCTTTAATTTCATAATAACTCTCAACCATTTTATCATAACGATTACAAACTTTATTTATAATATCAAATAATTTCTTATCAGTAATTTTCACATATACGCCACTCCAGGTGGCATTATATATCTGATATTTTGTCAACGAAGAACCTGGCTTATTTATACGCTCAAATATTTCAGGTAAGTCATCTTCACTCCCCATTAGCTTTATTACGGGAATTTTTGTCGTTAATATAAAATCACAAATTTCTATGTATTTATCCAACATTGGCTGCACAAAATCAACTACTTTTTTTAATTTTTCTGGTGTGCTTAATATTGGATATTTGGTGGCAAGTTTCATAGCAAAATCAAAATATTGCATATGTTTAACAGCTTGCATTGTTTGGTGAGATTCTTTTACCCACGTGGTTAATGTGTTTTTAATATCTTCACAAAAATTTTCTCTTAATGAATCCGCATTGCCATATTCCATTAAGTCAAAGATTTGTCTAATAACACTGTCATCAATATCTTGTTCGTCAAAAAATTGGCTTGGTTTATTTAAAAATTCAAAAATAGTTGTACAACGCTGTAGCCCATCAACAATTTGCATTTTACCATTTTTATCAACATATATCAAAATTGAGCCAAAAGGGAATCCCTTCTTAATAGTAGTAATTAATGCACTTTTTTTATCGCTTTCCCAAACAAGCCCTCTTTGAAAAGGTGGCACAATAATTTTTTTATTGTTAATATCCTCTTGTAATTTTTCTACCGAATAAGAGGTTAATTCCCAACAATTTTGCATTTTTATCTCCTTAATCAATCAATTCTTTTAGCTGGTTTAATATATTATCATTAAATGCCAAAGAGTTTTCAGTAACAAAATCTTTATACTTTATAAGTTGGCTTTTTATAATATTTTGTTTGCCGAATTTTAAAATAAGAAATTTCGCCTTTGATTTTTTGAATTAAATTCTGTACCTTTAAAGGTTTATTAAGGTTAGAATAGACTTTTACTAAATATAAATAGCATATTAAATCTTTACTCTTAATCTTTAATAATTCATATGCATATTCTTTAGCTTCATTAAATAAATTATTAGATATTAAAATTTTTAACTTATTATATTGCTCTTGCTCTAATTCAACAAATTCCATATAAACTCCGATATTATGTTTTATTTTAACATAATTTTACAATTTAAGCCACTTAATTTTATAATAAAAATAAAATAATTTTTTATACAATACTTTAATTTTTAGAACTTTGCGGGGAGTGAAAATGCGGCGGCGCAGGCTTGATACAGATTACGATTTCGGCAAAAACAGAATGGAAGAGGTGGGAAAAGAAACCTGTTGAAATTTCCGTAGAACTGTGATACAATAATTTTAAGAGGCGAATATGAGAATTTTTGTCAAAAATAAAATCATAAGTCTGCGGGGCAGCTCGTTTGCCGTTGACGAAGCGGATAATCCCGTTTACAAAATCAAAGGCAAGCTTATTACCTTTACCAGAAAAAAGAAAATTACCGATATGAACGGCAATCTTCTTTTTACTGTGCGCACAAGATTTTTCAATTTCTTTTTCCACAAGGCGTACATAATCGACAACAAAGGGAATAAGGTGGCAAGCGTGCGCAACCGTTTTGCCATACGCAACAACTTTAAATTGGAAGCTTTGGACGGGTCTCAGCTTACCATATCGGGAGATTTGTTGTCCTTTAACATGACGGCATACCGCAACGGCGAGGCAATAGGGAGAATACACCGCAATTTCACTATTATCCGCGATTCTTTTATCCTTGACGCCGAGCCTGAAAATCTTGCCTTTATGACGGCGCTGATAATTGCGATAGACAACGTAATAGACGACGCTTCCGATTCTCCGTCGTAATTAAATAAAACGTTAAAACGGCGGCGCGCGGCAGATTTCTGCCGCGCGCCGCTTCTGATTTAAAACGCAATACGTTATCGATTATTTTATCAAACCGCAGTAACTTCTATACTAAAATTTTGCTATTCGTACATTTTATCGGGGTCAAAGCCGAAGGTCTGCACAAGTTCCACAAAGGGGGAGCGGGAAATGTCTTTGGGCGTTACCAAAAGCCCGCCGTTCGGGTCTAAATCTATGTTTCTTTGACCGCCGTTTTTGTCGTCGAAGTGAAGGAAACCGTACCATATAAGATGCGCGCAGCTTGTGTATTTTGCGGCGTTTTTGCGGGTAAATATTCCCGCCACGGGGGTATATTTTGCGTCTTTCAAGTCGTTCGTAATGTAATTTACGGCGTCCCCGACCGCATTTAAATACGCCTCGTCCTCAGCGCTGTCCGCGCCGAATACTTCCGGCTTGATTCTGACGACCATAAAGTTAATGCGGCAGGTTATACATTCGTCAACGGTCGAATAGCCGTTCTGAACGCCTATTTGCGAAGCCTGGAACACAGGTTCTTTGGAATTGGGGGCTGCGACAATGCCCGAATGTCCTATCCTGAACCCTGCAAAGTGGGTGGAGGAAGTTATAAGGATATCCCCGCGTTCAAGGTATATGGGCACGCCGCAAACGTCTATAAAATCCGTGCATATAAAGGGGGCGTAATAACCGTTGTTCACCTCACGCGGAGTGAAATAGCTGTCGCGAATCTCCTTTATACGATTACTGCCCGATTTGTTTTTACGGGCGCGCTCTATTCCGATTTTGGTAAGACCCGTCTGTTCGAAGAGAATCTGAAATTCTTCGTCCGTACTCGCGGTTTCGTATAGATTTTCCAATTCTTTGTCCGACAGCATTTCATATCCCGGCGTCCATACGTAAGCGTTGGCGTCGCAAACCCGGAAGGCTATATAAAATCCCAAAAGGGTAAAGCCTAAAATTGCAATAAACGCTCCGGCGATGATAACCGCAAGCAGTTTTTTTGAAATACGTTTTCTTTTTTCCATTATCCTTTATGTGTCATATCGCGGTGAGCCGCTCTATGGCGAGCTTGTAAATTTTAAAGCATTTTTCAATCTTTTCGAAAGTTATGTATTCGTTGGGCTGGTGAATGGTGTTTTCTTCTCCGTCTTCCTCGGGTCCGAACGCCGCGCCGTATTTCAGCGCCCTTGCATATGTCCCGCCGCCTATCGCTATGGGCGATAATTTCGCGCCCGTCACTTCGTTGTAAACCGAGCAAAGGGTTTTTATAAGCCTGCCGTTCTTGTCGTTGAACAGCGGAAGTTGCTCGTGCATCGTTTGGTAGGAAATTCCGCTCGCTTTCACTATATCAAGCACTTTGTCGCGCGTCATCGTGGCAGGATAGCGTACGTCGCAGACGATTTCCACAAAGTTTTTCCCGCCCGAAATAACGTCGGGGGAGAAGGAAAGTCCGCCCGATTCGTCTTTCAGCTTTTCCAGCTCGCCTTTAAGCGCGAAAAGGGAATCGTGAACCGAATTAAGCCCTAAATATTTCAGAACGGGGGGAATTGCGTTCACGCCCGCTTCGGGCGTGGAGCCATGCGCGGATTTGCCGCGGGAAATTACCTTGCCGCCGGAGTATTCCAGCCCTAAGTCTTTCAACGCTTTTTTATTTTCTGCGTATTCCGCTTCGCAGTAATCGCAGACCATATTGGGTCTTTCGCCGCCCTTTAAAGAAGTCCAATCGCCTTCTGCGGCAAATTTAAGTTTAAGCTGCATAATGCCTTTTTCGGCGTAAATTACGGGGAAATTCGCGTCGGGCGAAATTCCCTCGTCGGGCATATGCGCGTGTTTTTTATAATATTCTATGCAGCCCCAACCCGATTCCTCGTTGCAGCCTACGATAAGTTTGATTTTACGCGCGGGCTTGAATCCCTCGTCTTTAAGCGCTTTCATGGCGAAAAGGGTTATGACGGCAGGACCTTTGTCGTCCATAGTGCCTCTGCCCCAGATGCGGCGCGCCTGATAATCTATTTCTCCGCCGTAGGGCTCGTGAGTCCAGCCGCTGCCGGCAGGCACAACGTCGAGGTGCGCGAGAATTGCAAATTCCTCGCCCTCGCCGAAAATCACTTCGCCCGCATATCCGTCTATGTCGTGCGTTTCGAAGCCGAAATCTTTCGCAAGCTTTAAAAATGCGTCAAGCGCAGCGCGCGGACCTTTGCCGAAAGGCGCGCCGGTTTCGGGAACGCCTTCCTCGGAATTTATCTTAATTATCTCCGAAATTTCTTTCAGCATACCGTCAAAATAGTTCATTTAATTCACCTCGCAGTAAAATTTGCCTTTAAAACATTATACTCTTTTTTTATTTTGTGGTAAAATAAATTAACGCAAAAAAATAAACTTGTTAAAATTTTCTTTTCAGGTAATGAAATTCAACGTAAAATCCGAAAAACTTATTACGTATTTCAAGTTCGCGCTTATTGTTCTGCTCGTCGTGATAGCGGCGGTGGTGTGCGCTCAGGCGGTTATACGCTACGTAAACACGGAGGAATATTATAAGCTTCTGATAGTGTTCGCCTGCTGTTTCGCGCTTGCCGTCGCCGAAACTCTTGACAGCTTCATCGCCAGAAAATTTGCCGCGAAAATGGCTTTTTACGGCGTCGATGCGGCGCTTCTGCTTGTGATTTGCATACTTACAGGCAATTCCCTTCTTTCCACGCTCTACTGCGTGGTGCTTACGCAGATGTACGTAAACATTCCGCGGTTCAAGGACAAACTGATACTTTTTGCGGTTAGCTGCGCGCTTTTCGCCGTTTCATTTATAGTGGGCTGGGTCTTAACCAACCCCGCGGCTTCAATGGTGGATTCCGCGGTGGCTATTATTTCGGGCGCGTTGTTCGGACTGCTCGCCATAGCGCTGGATTTTATAGTCGTACAGTTTCTTTTAAGCTTTTACCGCACGAATATCGAACTTTCCAAGGCGCTTAAAGAGGCAGACGACAGCCGCGCGCGGCTGAAAGAGGCGTACGAACAGCTTTCCGAAACGCTGGTGTATGAAGAACGCAACCGCATAGCTAAGGACATTCACGACAACGCGGGACATTCCATGACTACCGTGATAGTGCAGACGGAGGCGGCGCGGCTTCTCATCGACAAAGACCCTGCCGAGGCGAAAAACCGTATAATTTCCGCAAATTTGCAGGCGCGCAACGCTTTGGAACAGATGCGCGAAAGCGTTCACCTGCTTGCGGGCAGAAAAAAGACCCGTCCCTTGCGCGAGGAGCTGGAAGAGATAATCGCCCAGACGGTAGGCGGAACGGAAATCAAGGCAAGGTGCAGTTTCTGCGACGCGGAATTATCCGACGAGGCGGACAGATTTTTGTGCAACAGCCTTAAAGAGTGTCTTGCTAACGGCATACGCCACGGCGGCGCTACGGCGTTTTATGTCGAGCTTAAAGCCGAAGACGGGTTTGTCACTTTGTACATTTCGGACAACGGCAGGGGCGTGGAAGGCGAAATTCGCCCGGGGTTCGGCTTAAAAGGGATAATCGAAAACGCAAAAACGCTCGGCGGCGGGTGCACGCTTACAAGCGAGCGGGACGAGGGCTTCGAGGTGAAAATAACCGTAGCCCAAAGCGCGGGGAAGGACGCGCATAAATCGCAAAAGGGCGTTGAGCCCGGCAAAAAGGAGAAAAATGATTAACGTATTGCTTGTTGACGACCAAATGATTTTAGCCGAGGGCATAAAGTCGGTGCTTCATTCCTCGGACGAAATAAGGGTATGCGGTATGGCGCTTGACGGGGAAGAAGCGCTGGAAATGTGCAAACGGTTTTCGCCCGACGTCGTTCTGATGGATATTCGTATGCCCAATATGAACGGAGTGGTTGCCACGAAGTGTATAAAAGAACTGAACGACAAAATCAAGATTGTCATACTTACCACTTTCGACGACAGCGACTATATTTTAAACGCTATAAACAACGGCGCAAGCGGCTATCTTTTGAAAGATATAAGTGCCGCCGCGCTTATCGACGCCGTCAAAAACGCGTACTCGGGAGATACTATTCTTCCCTCTAAAATCGCGAAGAAAATCACTGACGCCGCCGTCATGGTTTCCGAGGACAAAAATATAAAATTGAAAAAGGCGTTCAATCTTTCGGACAGGGAAACGGAAATCGCGCTAATGATTGCCGACGGCTTTACAAACCACCAGATTGCCGCGGCTTTGAAACTTTCGGACGGTACGTGCCGCAATTATATAAGCTCGGTTTATCTTAAACTCGGAGTGGATAGCCGTACCGCCGCTGCGGAAAGAATTAAAAATTCTTTCTGAAATCTGGTATTATCAAAAAAAATTATTTTGGTTATAACATTGATATCAAAAGCGTTGTATAATGTCCTCACTTTCAAGCGAGGATTTTTTTATGGCAAAAAGAATTTTGACTATGCAGGATTTGTCCTGCGTGGGGCAGTGTTCGCTTACCGTGGCTCTGCCCTTGCTTTCGGCAAACGGAATAGAGGCGGCGGTGCTGCCCACGGCGGTGCTCTCCAACCATACCATGTTCAAAAGTTGGAGCTATTTTGATTTAACGCCCGAAATAAAGAACATTTTTCATTTCTGGAAGGAGAACGGGCTTAAATTCGACGGATTCCTTTTGGGCTATCTCGGCAAAAATGAACTTATGGATTTGGCGGAGGAGTGTTTCGACAGCTTTGCCGGGGACGGCGCGAAGATAATAATAGACCCCGCTTTCGGCGATAATGGCAAACTTTACGGCGGATTCGATTTGGCATACGTAAAAGCCATGGCGCACCTTTTAAGGCGGGCGGACATAATTCTACCCAACGTGACCGAGGCCTGCTTCCTTACGGGCATGGAATACAGGGAAAATTACGACGGCGCTTTCGTTGCAAAACTGATAGAAGGGCTTAAAAAACTTACAAACGCAACCGTAATAATAACGGGAGTGGAATACGGCGGAAAAATAGGCGAATTTATTGCCGCAGACGGCAAAAAAGAGCCTTGCGAATTATGGCATAAATTGCTTCCCGTCAAAAAGCACGGCACGGGTGATATTTTCGCGTCGGTATTCACGGCGAATTATCTTAACGGCAAAAGTCTGAAAGATTGCTGCGCCGCCGCCGCTGAATTTGTAGCGGACTGCATTATAAATACTGACGACGGGCATTTTTACGGCGTAAATTTCGAAGAAGTGCTAAAAAAAGCAAGAAATTAAAAGCCCGTCCGATGAACGCGCTTAATTTCCTATAAATATTATATATTATATAATGTAAAAGGACGCCACGTATAAGGCGTCCTTTTCATTTATGTCATGCCGCGGGCGCAAGCCCGAGCGTATCCACTTTTTCCAACATACTCTCTCTATTACGTCATACCGAGGGCGCAAGCCCGAGCGTATCCCCTGTGTAACGGGCTAAAAATAGCGTTTTTGATATAAAAAACGCAAAAATTTCCCATAAAAAACAAAAAAGCGGCAACAAATTTGCCGCCGATTTTGTTCATCTATTAGCATAATAGATGAACACTTTCTGTATATACAATAACATTT
>CANPZW010000020.1 GCA_947589385.1 uncultured Clostridia bacterium
TTATCTTACAAAAAACCTGTTGATTTATTTAACTTTTTTATCTCAAACTGTTGCACTTAGTTTGACAATTCAATGCTTGAAAAGGCTTTGCCTAAATTAAGAAGAAAAAATCTAATTAAAACTACGTTGCCGATAGATAGCAACCGCCTATTGGGTTATGAATTTCGCGCAATCTCTTAAAAAATATTGCATTTGTTAGCGGTTTTTGATATAATATATACGCTATGGAAGAATTGTTTTGCTTTGTTGCGGTTGAATTTCCCGATGACCCCAACGTGGTGGGACTTACCTATTGGTATCTTTGCGATTTTCAAGGCGCAAAGGTTGGTGGTCGGGTTACGGCGCCGTTAGGCAAACATAACAATTTGCAAGAGGGCGTGATACGGAAAATCGAATTTACCACGGAAGAAAAAGCGCCCTTTCCTTTTCAATGGATAAAACGTATAAAGGAATTGAAGTGACGTAAAATGTACCGAATTTTAAAAAAACGCCGCCTTAACCCGACGGTCACAATGATGGATATCTATGCTCCGCTCGTCGCAAAAAAGGCTCGGGCGGGGCAGTTCATAATATTGCGCGCAGACTCTGACGGCGAAAGGATTCCCCTCACCGTCGCAGGTTACGACAGAGAAGCGGGCTGGGTTAAGATAATTTTTCAGATAGTCGGGGCTACTACCATGTCCCTCGACAAAAAGGAAGAAGGGGAATACATATCGGATTTCGTAGGTCCTCTCGGCTGTCCGACCCGTACGGAAGGAATTAAAAAAGTCTGCATAGTCGGCGGGGGCGTGGGCTGCGCGATAGCCCTGCCCGTTGCGCAGGAATTTCATAAACTCGGCGCAAAGGTTCATACAATAGTCGGTTTCCGCAACAAAGATTTATTGATTCTCGAAGAGGAATTTAAGGCTTGTTCGGATAAACTTACCGTGATGACCGACGACGGCAGTTACGGAAGGAAGGGCGTTGTTACAGAGCCGTTGAATGAAGCTTTCGAAAGCGGAGAAAGATACGACGAGGTAATAGCGATAGGTCCGCTTGTGATGATGAAGTATGTGGTACAGACCGCAAAGCCGTACGGAATACCCGTAACGGTTTCCATGAATCCCATAATGATAGACGGCACGGGCATGTGCGGCGGCTGCCGCTTGACAGTCGGGGGAAAGACAAAATTCGCCTGCGTTGACGGTCCGGATTTCAACGGTTACGAGGTGGATTTCGACGAGGCGGCGGCGCGTTCTTCCATGTACGCCGAATTTGAAAAAAGGGAGAGAGAAGCCGCGTGCAATCTCTTCAAAGGAGTAAAATAATGGCTCTGCAACCCAAAAAGCATGAAATGCCCCTTTGCGACGCAAAAATCCGCGCCCGCAGTTTCTGCGAGGTGGCGTTGGGATACTCCCCCGAAATTGCCGTACTCGAAGCTCAGCGTTGTTTAAACTGCAAAAACCGCCCCTGCGTGGAAGGCTGCCCCGTAAATATCTCTATACCCGAATTTATAGCTAAAATTAAACAAAGCGACTTTGAAGGCGCTTATCGGATAATTTCTGAAAGCTCGTCCTTGCCCGCCGTGTGCGGCAGAGTTTGTCCGCAGGAAACGCAATGCGAAAGCAAATGCACCATGGGCGTTAAATTCGAGCCCGTCGCGATAGGCCGTCTGGAACGTTTTGCCGCCGATTGGCACAACGCCCACTGCGGCGAAATTTCGGAACTCCCCGAGCCCAACGGTCACAGGGTGGCGGTAGTGGGTTCGGGTCCTTCCGGATTGACGTGCGCGGGCGACCTTGCGAAAAAGGGATATAAGGTCACCGTTTTCGAGGCGTTGCACGTGGCGGGCGGGGTTCTCGTTTACGGAATACCCGAATTTCGCCTTCCCAAAGAAATCGTCGCAAAGGAAGTGGAAACGCTTATAAAATACGGCGTGGATATAGAGACAAACGTAGTCATCGGCAAAACCTTGACCGTTGACGAACTGTTTGAAGAAGGCTACGAAGCCGTTTTTATAGGTTCGGGCGCGGGGCTGCCCCGTTTTATGGGTATTCCGGGCGAAAGCCTGAAAGGCGTTTACTCCGCCAACGAATTTCTTACACGTTCCAACCTTATGAAAGCTTATAAAGCGGATTCACATACGCCGATTATGCACGCAAAAAACGTGGCAGTCGTGGGCGGCGGGAACGTGGCAATGGACGCCGCGCGTACCGCTTTGAGGCTGGGCGCAGAAAACGTTTACATAATCTACCGTCGTTCCATGCAGGAACTGCCCGCCAGGCGCGAGGAAGTGGAACATGCCGAAGAGGAAGGGGTCAGATTCGAGCTTTTGCGCAACCCCGTGGAAATACTCGGCTATGAAAATCCCGCCGACAAGCGCGACCCGAAAAACGGTTTCGTACGCGGAATACGCGTCGTCAAATGCGCGCTCGGCGAGCCCGACGAAAAGGAGCGGCGCAGACCCGTGGAGCTGCCCGGCAGCGAATACGAAATTGCCGTTGACTGTGTGATTATGGCGATTGGCACAAGCCCGAATCCGCTTATCAAAAATACTACCGAAGGGCTTGAAGTAAACAGCCACGGCGGGATTATCGTCGAGGAAAACACTGGCAAGACCTCTAAAACGGGAGTCTATGCGGGCGGCGATGCCGTTACGGGTGCCGCAACGGTAATACTCGCCATGGGCGCGGGCAAGGCGGCAGCCAAAGCTATAAACGAATATCTAAGCAAAAAAGCATAAATTTTCCTTAAACGGAAAAAATAGAGGTATGGTTGAAATGAAAATCGAGCAATTTTTCGGGCAAGTCGAAAAAATAGGCATTTACAACAACGGCGCGTGCGTGTGCCTGCTGCCCTCGCAAAAGAGTTTCGAACTTGTCATAAACGGTTTTGTAAATCTGCTTTCCGATGCGCGCGAGATGCCCGCTTTTTCGGTAAGCCTTGATAAGGACACCCGCCGGGCTATGTGCGAGGGGCTTTGGGTAGAATTTGATTTCGGCAAGCGTATAGTTTACGCCGATATGCCCTTTGAAAAACTGCTGATGCAGGTGGAGTCGTCACATTCGGGTTTCAATCTTATCCGCTACAATTCGGACAACGGCTATGCGGGCAGATGCTATTATTTCGATATAAACGGGACTTTAAAGGGTTTTTACGATATTCTGCAATCCGTATAATTTTGTACGCGAATTAAAAAAGCGGGCGTTTTGCGCCCGCTTTTTGTATGCTTATTTATATGCGGATAATGTTATAAATAGGTCAAAATTCCGCGTACGTGTTCAGTTTTGCCCTTCTGCAACCGATTTTTTATACGCCGCTATCGCCTTTGAAAGCTGGTCGGGGCAGGAAGTGTTGTTCTGGCATTTTATGCCCGAAAGCAATTTTTCGACCTCGTCTATGTCCCTGCCTTCGAGCAGTTTGGAAATACCCTGCAAGTTACCGCTGCAACCGCCTATAAATTTAACGCCGTGCAGTTTATTGTCTTTTACGTCGAATAAAATTACGCGGGAGCACGTCCCCGAAGTGGAATAAGTAAACATATTTCCTCCTAATCGCACAAGCTTTCATATATGACCGAATATAAATCGGCGGCTTTTTCTTCCCATTTTTTATAAATCGTTTTTGCCGTTTTTTTGTCTGGAACGACGAATTTAAGTTCGAGCATGGGCTGGACGGGCGCAAGAATTTTCAGCGAAACGGTGAAAGTGCCGTCTATGTTCTGGTAATAATCGCTGCGGCATTCCTGCCTGTTGCGGTATCTGGCGCTGTTTTTCTTTACGAAAATCGAAATTTCTTCCCTTACGCTTTTCGGAATGTTTATGTAGAAGTTGGCAAGCGATTCTCTTCCGTCAGGCGTTATGGTATAAAGCGCGTCCTCGTCCTCGCCCGAATCGGAGTTGACGATATAAATAAAACCGTCGTCTATCAGCTTGTGAATGACGTTCACGCAGTCCATATAGCCCATCCAGTTGTTTGAAGAAGTGCACATATCCACAATCGTTCTTTCGGACAGCGCGCTTTCCATCTTATCAAAGACAAAAAGAATTATTAATTTGTTGGTGGAAGTTTCGCCTGTTAACAACATAATATCTTATAATTCTTTATAAAATAAAAGAAAGGTGAAAATATTATACATAATATTTCGCGGAAAATCAAGAAATTTCTTAAAAAAAATAATCAATTTTGTATTTAGTGTGTTATAATGAATAAAAACCGCAAGGGGAAAAGGCAATGAGCGAAACAAAAGAACAGATTTTATCCTTTATGGAGGCATGCAACGAACTTAAAAAATGCAAGTTCATAATGGCGCCCGTTAAAATCAAGGATATTTTGAAGAGTATAGTCAACTCGCCCGACCTTTACAATCTTTTCAACGTGGCGACGAGGGATTTTAATTATTTGCAGGAAAAGTCCAGATATCTTATAACGGTAAACGACGGCTATTATAACCGAAGCTATGTGGCAATGCCGCAGGAGCCCGCGCAGATTCTCGCCTTTTCGTTCTGCCTTTTGGTCGAATTTGACAACAACACGCTGGATTTCAACGATTTTCTGCGCCGTTATTTCCCCGAGGACGGCAGTTATTTTTCAAGTTTCCATGCTTTCTGCAACACAGTGATAAAGTCGATGCAGGACACCGTTATGATGTGTTTCAAGGAAGAAATGGAAAAGCCCGAATATGTTCCCGAAGCCGCGCCCGCGCAAAGCGCGCTTAGGTCGGGGCTTCTTACGGCGATAGACCTTTCAATTTCGGAGGAAAAGCAGTTCATCTCCACAAACGCAAAGATTCCCGATGAGGAGAAAGAGGGCGCGCTCGCCATATTGACCCAGCTTTTTTACGCGGTAAAAAACGACAATCGTCCGCTTATAAACGCGCTTGTCTGCGGGTATAACTATTTTGTGCTTTATAACAACTGCCTCAGCGACGGCGTAACCTCGCTTTTGCAGCAAATTGCCGCCTACGGGCAGTCGAAATGAATTTTTATGAAAAGAAACTGAAAGGAAGCGCAGTTTATAAGGGTAAAATTCTTACCCTTGACGTTGACGACGTCGAACTTCCCGACAAAAAAATAAGCAAGCGAGAAGTGGTGCGCCATTGCGGCGGAGCCGCCGTGCTCCTTGTTCGGGATATGGAAGTTCTTCTCGTCAAACAGTTCCGCTACGCTTACGGTAAAGAAATTTACGAGATTCCTGCGGGCAAACTCAACGCCGGCGAAGAACCAGTCCGCGCCGCCGCGCGGGAGTTGGAGGAGGAAACGGGTTTCAAAGCGGAGCTTGTCCGTTTGGCTGAAATTTATCCTTCGCCGGGCTACACGGACGAGGTAATTCATATTTTTCTTGCCGAGAACGCCCGCCGCGCAGAGCAAAAGCTTGACGAAGGCGAATTTTTAACCGCCGAATTTATACCGCTTTCGAAGGTGCTCGGAATGCTTGAACGGGGAGAAATTACCGACGCCAAAACGGCAGTTGCCATATATAAATATATGTATATGAAATGTATATAAACGGAATTTCCGTAAACGGATAAGGGGCTGCCTTTCGGCAGCCCCTTTCGTCGCAGAATCAGTTATTATTGCAACCGCAGCCGTTGTTGCTCCCGTAAAGCAAATGCGAAAGGCTGCCGTTCCTCCACATACTGTAAAGTATCGCGATAAGAATGGGCGTACAGCTTCCCGCGAGTATGTTTTCAAGGCTGTTACCGCTGCTTGCCGCAAGAAGTAACAAGATTAAAATCCAAAGGCATCCGTTGTTGCCGCAAAATTGCGAAAAAATGTTCATAAATCCTCCTCTGATAGTGCTGCACGCCGGTATGTAATATGTTTTTTGCGTGCAGTATAGTATATATTAAATAATATTTTTTTTGCCGTGAAAATGTTACACCCCTCAAACGGTTGCAAAACCGAATTTGTAATGATATAATATTTCGGTACTTTCGGCGGATATACTCAATCCGACCGTGTAAAAGTATAATAATTTTTTTGCTGCGGGTATCCTGAGTGAACCCGACGGAGGTTTTTTTATGAAGAATGACAAAGCTCATTTTGTCGCATTTATCGGCGTCATGCTTGCGCTGATATTCGTCCTTTTTCTGCTTGAAGGGACTTTGCTTTCCGGCGTAGGAATGACTGCGTGCGTGCTTTCCCTGCCCGTCGCCATTGCGTTGAGTATTTACGACGATTGGCGCAAAAGTTTTATCGGCGGTACTTTGCTGGGCGTTAGCAGCTGTATATTCTGCCTGATTTTTGCTTCGCTTTTTTTATTTTATGCCAACCCGCTGATATGCGTTCTTCCCCGCTTTTTTATAGGAATTACGGCGTATTGGACGTATTTCGGACTTTCGAAGCTATTTAAAAATGTTAAAAATAAATTTGTGAAAGAAGTGCTTCCTGCGGCAATCGCGGGAGTGGTGGGCTCGGTTACAAATACCGTGCTATATCTTTTTGCCGTGAATATCTGGACTTCCAATGCGATGGGAACGCTGTCTGCATTGTTGAACGTAGCGGTTTCAATCTATTTCCCCATAGAACTTGTCGCTTGCTTTGTTTTGGTGCCGATTTATGTAGCGGTTTTGCGCAAGGTAAGCGGAAAAATTCTTCCCAAAAAAATCAAGAATGAGAAAGCGCAAGAAGCTGTATAAAAGGAATTAAAATGATACTTTGTCTTGACGTAGGCAATACAAATATTAAATTTGCGGTATTTGACGGCGATGTTTTGAAACTCAGCTTCCGCGTCGCCACAGAACATAAAAAAACTTCGGACGAATACGGTGTTCAGCTGGTGTCCATTCTCGGTAACAACGGCATAGACGTTAAGGATATCGACGGGGGAATAATTTCTTCCGTCGTTCCGCCGTTGGACTACACGCTTGAAAGAATGTGCGGAACGTATCTTAAAATCAAGCCCTTAATGCTCGGACCGGGGCTTAAAACGGGACTGAATTTAAAGGTGGATGACGCGAAAGAAGTCGGCGCGGACAGGGTCGTAAACAACGTTGCTGCGGTCAGAAAATATGGCTTTCCGCTTATAATTATAGATTTTGGTACGGCGACAACTTTCAACGCTATCGACGAAAAATCCCAATTCGTGGGCGGCGTGATTGCGCCCGGAATAAAGGGCTCATTAGACAGTCTCGTGAACGGCACGGCGAAGCTTCCTCGGGTGGAGATAGAGCGTCCCAAAACCGTAATCGGCAAAAATACCGTAACCAACATGCAGTCGGGCATATTCTTCGGTTTTGCGGGTTTAGTCGAATACATAGTCAAAAAAATGAAGCGCGAAATGAAGTGCGAAAACGTTAAAGTAATAGCCACGGGCGGCTTTTCCGAGGTAATAGCGGGGGAGGTTTCCTGTATTGATTCCGTGGATAAACTATTGACCCTCGAAGGCTTGAAGTATCTTTACGATTTAAACGGGAAAGAGACTAAATCGGAAAAATAATTTAATGTTTTATCTGACCCCAAAATTTATATTTAAAAACTGTATTTTATAATTATTCTTTACTATATGGGGGAAAATGCGGTAAATATTATATCTGTATGACCGAAATAAAGCGCCAAAAAAAGTAAAGCCCCGCCGATTTTATCGGCGGGGCTGTTTAACCAAAAAAAGCGCCTATAAGGCGCTCCGTGGCGCAGAGAAGAGGATTTGAACCTCCGGGCGGGTATTAGCCGTCACACGATTTCCAATCGTGCGCCTTAAACCACTCAGCCATCTCTGCATCGTCGCTCGGCATCTTTCAGCCCAGCAATCAATATGATATAAAATTTAACAAAAAAAATCAAGTATTTTTAGCGGGTATTACGATATTTTACTTTAAATATTTGACATTCCCGCAAGTTTATGCTATTATTATCGGCGATGTGCAGGTGTCGCCTATCGGTATGGCGTCAGCTTCCCAAGCTGATTTTGGCGGGTCCGACTCCCGTCACCTGCTCCATATTTTTATTGCGCGCCGCGTCCGGAATCCCGGACGCGGCGCGCGTTTCTGCCCGAAATATTTGCATGCCTTATGCATTGTATTATAAAATAAGTAAAATTTTACAATTTTAACAGTTTTAGCATTCAATAATTCGTCGTCATTTCATTGCAAAAATGAAATTGTTATGTTATATTATTTGTATAGGTAATATTCTAAGCTGTTACGGAATATAAGTATAATTTGAAAAGGGGGTACGGCGTTGAAAAAATCATTTTTTTCGGTGTTGGCGGCTTTTGCCGCGGTAACGCTTGCGCCTCGGGTTTTTATCTCAGAAGCGGAAACCTCATCTCCCCTCGATTTTTCACGGACGGGTTACGAAAATAAAAGCGTTTATGCCGCGGATTTTTTTGAAGATTGTCTGAACTTGAAACTTTTCGGGCATGAGCGCGAGTTTTTTGGAAAAAATTCCGATTTTGTCTTTAAATACTGCGACCGTATTGCGGGAAAATATATATTTGGTGAGTTCGACGAAGGAACTTCAAGCGTACATATAACCGCCGAAACAAGTTCTTATACCGCCGCGAACGACAGCGAGGTAGTGTGGAAGCCTTTAAGCGTGAACGGTATTCCTTTCGACGGCGAAAACTGTGAAGTGACAGTCGGTCAAGAGGACTTTGTTACAATAAAATATTCTACCGAACTTAATATTCCCGCGCAGCCCGTAAATGCCGTTCTCAACGGCTACTACAACGAAGCGAAAAGCGTTTCGTCTAAACTTAAAGATTTGGAGGCGGACTATAATAGCAAGCTCGATAAATACGAACGCGACAAAGAAGCTTATGACCGCTATGTTTCCGATTCGGGGCAGTACGAGCAAGACCGCGCCGCCTATGAACAGTACCTTGCCGATTTAGCGGTATGGCAGGGTAAATACAATGATTATCAAAGATATCTTAAAGAAAAATCCGATTACGATAATGAGTACGAAGAATATCTTGATTACCAAAAGAGAAACGAACAGTATCTGAAAGATTTGGCGCTCTGGCAAAAATATCAGAACGAGTACGCCATATACGAAAGCGATTACGAAAAATTCAACGAGGCGCTGAAAGACCCCGACGTCGCAAAGGCGAGAAAACAGCTTAATATTCTCGAATATATGGACGTTCCCGTAGGCGGCCGCACTTTAAGCGGAGCCATAATGGGCAATTCGGTTACGGAAGTCCTTTCGCGTCTTGGCGAATTCGGGGATTCCGTCCTTCTCGGTGCGCAGATTGAAAGGAAAACTATTGAAAGGGCGGAAAGCGCAACGAGAAATTTGCGCAGTCTGATAACGGACTTTCATAAATTAACCAAAGAAGACGGCAAATACATATTTTATATTTCCAATTACAAAGCGCTTAGCCAAAACTTCAACGAGCTTTTGCGCACTCTCGATTATCTGTACGCCAAGCCGGCGGTCAAAAACGAAATAGAAAAGCGCGATAAAGTGCGCCAGTTCAGAATTTTGCTTGCGCAGCTTTTCGAAATTTGCAACGGACTGGACAACGGCGCGGTCGCAAACTACGAAAAAACATACTATACCAAATTTCCCGAAAAGGGCAAAGCGGATTTCGACGGAAATTATAGGATAGACGGCTTTACGCCGTCGGAAATACTTAACGGAGTAATTCTCGTTGACGACAACGACGCTGAACCTCTCGAAAAGGGAGTGCCCAACATTCCCGTAGAGCCCGTTCGTCCTGAGGAAGTGCAAAAGCCGCAGGACATAGGTCCTCAGCCCTCCGAGCCCGTTCCTCCCGCCGCGGTGCAAGACCCGGGGGACGCGCCCGAAAAGGTGGAAGAACCCGAGCCGCCCGAAAAGGTGGAAGAACCCACGCCTCCCGAAAGATATGTTCCCGACGAATGGGAGAAAAAACTTTCGGAAGAATTTGACGGCGGCGCGCTGACCGCAAGGTACGAATATTCGGGCGATATTAAAATCACGTTATCTACCGACGTTACCAAATATTTCAGAAATTCGCAGACTGTTATAGTTTCTTTTTATCTGAACGAGTACGACGAAGAGCCGTCATACGTCACGGAAGCGGAAATAGGGTCGTACGCGGAATATCAGGGCGAAATCCCTACGAAAACGCGTACGGGCTATACCTGCGTTTTCGATTATTGGGTGGACAGATACGGCAATAAAATCGATTTGGGAAACCTGCCCTTCGGCGCGGGCGACATAAAGCTTTACCCGCATTTCAACGAAATTCCCGACGAATGTACGGTAATATGGGTCATAGACGGTACGGAATATCCCCAAACAGTGCTTTACGACCAAACTCCCGAATACGAAGGGATTCCGCAGAAGCCCGACGACCCAGACGGCAGAAAGTATCGGTTTTCGTCATGGGATAAGCCGTTAAAGCCCGTAAAAGAAAAGACGGTGCGCTACAACGCCGTGTTCGAAGCGAGCGTGCTGATAACTTTTAACGTTGAAAACGTGCTTACCGTTATGTCGGTCTGGAAAGGGGATATGCCCGTTTACGGCGGCGGAATCCCGCAGAAGCCTGCTGACAAATATTATTATTATGTATTTAAATATTGGAGCACTACAATATCGCCTGCGGAATATGACAAGGAATATAAGGCCGAGTTCGAGCGCAAATACATAGTCCCCTTTAAGGAAGGCGGCGCCATTGTCGAAAAATCTGACGGCGTTTATACCGCGGATTTTACCCGCGCGCAGCAAAATTCTTTCAATATATCCAAACTTGTCGAATTTGCGGCGGGCGAAAATGCGCAACTGTGCATAGAATACGGAAATTCGGTTAAACTGAATTTTTCGGAAGAGGAAACGCAGGAGCTTCTGCGGGCGGGCGTAATAAATATTTCGGTTTATGTCAAGCAGATTTTCCTTTATCAGTACGAGTATAAGGTGGAGCTGACGTCTGTTTCGAAGTCCTCGCCTTTTACCTTTACAATGACCGCCTACGGCGTTTTCGACGTCGATAAATCAAGGCTGTACCGCACCAAAGACGGGGAATCCGTTATTTCTCGCGTAAAAATGAGCGATGATAACATAAATTTCGTCATGATGAGCGGTTATATGTACGAAATTTATCCCATGTATTCGGTAAACATTCTCGAATCGGACGGAATTTCGGGGATATTTGCCGACTCAGTTCTCGTTAAGCCCAATCTTACCGTAAAACTTACGTTGGGGGAGGTATATGCGGGCAGGTATTTCGATTGCCTGTATGCACACGATTCGGAAGGCGCGGATATAGAAATATCAACCGCCAATACCTTTAAAATGCCGTCGTCCGACGTCTTTGTGGGCGCGGCTTGCGGATTTTTGGAATACAACGTGACTTTTGTGGCGGACGGAAAGACGATTTCTACGCGTACTTACCGCTACGGGGATAGGGTAGAACCCCCTTCCGCGGCTTATAAACCGCCCGACGGAGAATTTTCTTACGAGTTCAAAGGGTGGGACAGGGAGATTCTTCCCGTAACGGAAGATTCCACCTATTTCGCGCTTTTCGATGCGATACTTCTGCCCGAAACGCCCGCCGAACCCGCCCAAGGAGTTGTAAAAGCGGTCATATGGGCGTCCAACCATATCGGGCTTGTTTGCACGCTTGCCGCGTTATTTTTGGCGTGTGTGGCGGCCGGGATAATAATTCCCGTTGTCTGTGTGAGGAAAAAACGCAGACAGCGTGGTAAAAACGATAAAATTATTGATTGATAATATAAAATATGTTTGATTTTTTGTTGACTTATTTTATCATTTAGTTTAGAATTATTAGTGGTTTAAACTTTATTATACGGGTAACGTATGATAAGTTGAAATAGGTAAAAGCATAAAAAATTCAAATAGGAGAAATTTTATGATGAAGTTTAAAAGTAAGCTGTCGTTAGTATTGCTTATGATTCTGTCTTTCATCGTCTTGATGGGCGCAACAACGTCGTTGCTCGTACGCCGCGACGCCGCCTCTGCGAAAGCCGAAACGATAAAGACTGAAACAACGTCCTGGTACGACGTTTCGTACGACGATACATCACTGACGATTTTGCTTAGCGCAAATCTGAGCGATTATTCCGAGCTTAACAAAGATGCAGCGCTCAAATTGAAAGATACTATCGTCGAGGCGTTCCGTTCGCTTGTAATGGAAAAGTTGCTCGGCGGCAGCACCGCTGCGGGCATCTCTGCGGGTGCTCGGTCGGCAGGAATACCTATGCCCATAGAAGCGCCTACCGGCGACTCCGTTCTCGGTGAATACGCCGAAAAGCTGAGAGAGCGTTTGTCCGAAAAGGGCGACGACGACTTTTACGAGTTCGAGAAATATCTCAACGGCGAGTACGACTCCGTAATCAAATACGCTGTTTCGCAGTACATAGAGAAGCACCCCGAGCTTGAAAAAAGTGAAATCGAGAAAAAAATTGAAGAAGCTACCAAAGAAGTCCAAAGTATTGTAGAGGAAGTAATCGACGAAGTAGCAGTTTCCGATTCCAGGATTGAAGAAAACAAGGAAGACCTTAAATCCGAAAATACCAAACAAAGCGATAAGGTAAAGGAAGATATAACAAAGGTCGTAGAGGAAGGCGGTAAAGTCACCCTTTCCGTAACCGAGCTTCTTTCCATGCTCAGGTCGCTTACCGTAAACGATATCGAAATTTACAGCAACGGTAAATTCCATATCTCCGGCATCAAACAGCTTTTATCTTCTTTGCCCAAGCTCAGCGAAATCGCCAAGACCGAAGATGGTAATATGCGTTTCGACTTCCAGGTAAGCATGGACACGACCATGGGCAAGTCGGAATTTAAGCTTACCGTCGGTTTCAAAGGCGATTGCACGAATGTAAGGCGCATTGCAAAGTTCATTGCCGACCACATCGATATAGTAAGCGTTGACGGAAAATACAACGTTAAAATAACTCTGCCCGATGCATTCGGCGCGGCTTTGGCAAGGCTTGCAAATTCCGACGCCATTCCCGACGAAATCAAACATAACGTTTTCGCTATGTTCGGAAAGACGGGCAACGAACTTCTTGAAGACTTTAAAACAAATTACACTTACGACCAGATACTCGAATATGTAAAGAGCACGGATTTCCGCAAGATATTCGCAAGCCTTATCGACGCCGAAAAGATAAAGAGTTTCTTAAACGGCTACGACGTTGATTTAAGCGAATTTTCTCAGGAAAAAATCGATAAATTCATAAACGACGTTTTCGGTTACCTTAAAAAGATTTCCGAAAACCAAAGCGTTGACGGCATCAAGGACTTCCTTAAAGGGTTAGGCATCAACGGTATGCCCGAGCAACTTGAAAAAGCTGCGCAGAAGTTCTTCGACCTTTTGAAGGAAATAGATTTCGAATATTGGAACGCCGAAACGTTTAAAGAATTTATCAACGACGAAACTGCGTTCAACGCTAAATTCGACGAACTTATCCAAAGGGCTACAAACAGCGAAACCGCCCGCAAGATTTACGATAAGCTTGTAGGCTATATCGAAAAATTCTTTAACAAACTTCCCGAAACCTTAAAGGAAAGCTCCATTCTCGACCTGTATAACGGAAAGGGAGAAATTCTTTGGGACGGAATATTCAACATTGACGTAAAGGGAACGCTTACTTCTATTCTCAACAAAATAGCTCCTTATATGGACAGCTTTGCCGAGGGCGAAGGAAGCTATGCCGATAAGGTTCAAAGCTTGATAGATACCTGGTTCGACGGCGAAATGACTGTGGAACGCAATGTATCTCTCAACGTAACGGCTTCGAATATATATAAAGTGGAATATGCCGTAAAGTCCAAAACGGTAAAAACGGGTCTGCTTCCCGCCGGCGCGGACGTGAAGTATTTCGCGGACATGAAAGAGGCGAACGGACGTAAGATAGTAGCCTGGGTTGACGGTGAAGGCAACGTCGTTGAAGGAATGCCCGAAGCGGACACCACGGTTTATGCGGTAACCCAGTTCACTGCAACTCTTTATAACGGCGCTACCGTAGCAAGAAACGTTGTAAAGACTTACGACGGCAAATCGGTTGTTCTCACCGCAAAGGCTGAAAACGGTTGCATGGCTCCCAACGCTAAGCTTACTTATCAGTGGTTTAAAGACGGTTTAGCTATGAAGGAAGCTACCGGTTCCGAAGTGAAGATTACTGATATTAAGGAAAGCGGAGCGTACTACTGCGTAATTTCCTATACTTTATCGGACGGAACGGAGATTTCCGCAAAGAGCAGAACCATTACCGTAACCATAAATAAAATTCTTGTAGATTTGTCCGTCGGTGAATGGACTTTGGATACGCAAGACAATTATTATGTTTACGACGGAACTGAAAAGAAAGTAGAATTTGTTCTTCCCGCGGATTTCGCACTTCCCGAAAACGTAGAGTATGAAGTTGTCGGAAATACGGGTATAAATGCAGGTACTTATAAGGCATACATTAAAATCACCAATAGCGAGCCCGACATGTACGAAGTAAAACTTCCCGCAGTCGGTGACAGCGAAGAAAACGCTTTCGAATGGAAAATTTCTCCTGTCGAAATTGAATTTACGCAAGAACCTGCTTTGTCCGTAACAAGCGTGGAATACGACAAAGAGGAACACACGACCGAGTTCAGTTTTGAAGCTAACGTCGATACAACGATATTCAACGGCGTTGTTGAAGACGAAACTTTGCTTACCAAAACGGACGCAGGCGTATATACTGTAAAGGTTAAGTTCACGATTGCGCAAGACTATGTAGGCAACTATGTATTCAACGGCGAAACAGAAATCGAACTTACCTGGGAAATAACCAAGAAAGTCGTCGAGTTGACGGAAGAACCCGCGCTCTACGTAGATGATATTGAGCCTCACGTAAACAGCATCGTTTATGACGGCAAAGAGCATAATGCTCGCCTCGCTTTCAAGACTGACGTTGACGATGGAATTTTGGTTGCGGCAATCGATAAGGAAACCGAACTCACTCAAACCAATGCCGGCGTTTATAAGGTAGTTGTAACGTTAAGCGTTTCTGCGGATAATGAAAATAACTATGCTTACGACGGTCAAACCAAGTTTACCTTGACGTGGGAAATCACGAAGTTCGAAGCAAAAGTTCTTGAAATTCCTACGCTTGAAGTTGCCGACGCGGTAAAAGAATATGAAATTTGGACCGTTGTATATGACGGCAAAGAGCACGAAGCAAAACTGACATATAAGACAAACGTTGACGAGGAAGTTCTTGTCGGCACAATAGATAAACAGGAAAACCTCAAACAGACGAAAGCCGGCGTCTATACGATTACGATAACCTTTGCAATCGCGGAAGCGCATAAGAATAACTACATCTACAACGGCGTAAACCAGTATATGCTCACCTGGATAATAAGTAAGGCTACTTTGGATTTCAGCGATTCATATTGGGGTTACGGCGATGATAATACTCCTTATGAGGACGGTTGCTTCGTATATGACGGTACTGTAAAGACCTTGAACTTTGTGCTTGTTGAGAGTAACGGGAAGCCCATTCCCGAAGGAATCAAAGTCGGCACTCCTACCGGAAACTTTAATATCAGTGCAGCAACTTATACCGCTAAAATAGAATTGACGGGCACGGACGATGAGAATTACCTTATAGTAATGCCTCAAACATCTTTTGTTTGGAAAATTGAACAGGCAAAACTTGACCTCGAAGGGTATGCATGGAATTATCCCGAACCGTTCGTATATGACGGCGAACAGAAGTTGGTGATTCTTACTTCCGCCGCTACCGTAGCATTACCCAACGGAGTGCAGTTCAGTTACAGCGGTAACAGAGCTACCAACGCAGGTACGTACGTAGCTTCCGTAAGCATTTCCGGTAATTACAGTTCCAACTATTATGTTGCAAACGCTCCAAGCGAATTGACCTGGACTATCAACAAAGCAAAAATCGATATTACTAATTATAAATGGAAATGGACCGCGGATTCGTTCGATTATTCACAAGGTTCTATCCGTCAGGTAAAACTTGTTTCCGAAACGCTTGAAGAAAAAATCGAATTAGTTAAATATACCGATAACAAACAGATAGCGGCAGGCGAATATACCGCAAAGGCATACTTCCGTATCAAAGCCGATTTCGCCGTAAACTATGAATTTGCCGAAAACAACTATATCGAACATAGTTGGACTATTAAGGAAACCGGCGGCAGCGGTAGCCTGCATGAAAAGGTCGTTACCGTAGGCGACAGCACGATAACCGTCAATGCGAATGTTTCGGACGACGTTCTTGAAACATTGAAAGTAGAGGAAAGCACTGCAAGCTACTCCAATGAACAATTCAACCCTTGGGCAAAATCGGGCACTCATGCGGAGATTGTAAAAGTTTACTCCATAAGCATGGCGCTTCCCAAGAATTTCAGCGGCGTAGTTGTTATAACGGTAAGCGATAACTCGTTCGACGGCATAGACGCCGCGACCGTGCACGTACCCGTCGGCACAACCGAAATCAGTACGGATACATGCGAGGGTCTTGCCACTACTACAAAGGGTAACGCGGTATCTTTCAATACGTCAAGTTTCTCGGATTTCGTAATCATCAACCAGATTGCCAACGAAAAGCAAAACCTGTGGTGGGTATGGCTGATTGACGCTATAATCCTTGTTCTTCTGATTGTAATAATAATCCTTATTATAAGGCTTCTTAAATCTAAGAAGAACAATGAAACGCAGGACGACGACACTATGGTTGTGATTGACGCTCCCGAAGAAGAAAACGAGGAAGCGGACGACGACGATGATGACGACGACGATGACGAAACTGCGGCTGTTGCATTGCCCGATGACGACGATGACGACGACGAAGGTGAAGAGGACGGCGGCGCTCCCGTAGTAATTGCCGCGGCAGTTCCCGCAAACGACGCCGACGAGCGTTCGATTTATAACAAGAGCTTCACAGCGCGTCTTTCTCAGGCGGACGATGTAATCAAATCGTACTATTCCGAATTGAAGAACGATATCCTTGCATATAAGGGCGTTAAGTCCCGCATAAGTTGGAGTTTCGATACTTTCAATAAGGGCAGAGAAAAGTACATTAAACTTCAAATTCGCGGCAAGTCGCTGTATATGTACATCGCGTTGAATCCCGCGGATTTAGACGAAAAGTACCATGTCAAAGACGTTTCGGAAATGTCAAGATATGCGACTGTTCCCACAATGCTCAAAATAAGAAAGCCCCGTTCGCTTAAATACGCAAAGGAACTTGTTGCAAAGTTGATGGAGAATATGGGCATTGCGCGCGGTGAAACGCCCAATATCCAGTACAAAATCGACTATAAGTCGAACGAAGCATTGTTGCAGGTCGGTCTTATTAAAATCAAAGTTTCAAAAAGCAACTTCGAAGATATAAATAAGAAAGATGGCAATAACTGATTAACCGATTAAAATCGGAGCGGAAATATCCGCTCCGATTTTTTTGTATAAAGTTTCCGCCATAGCGGTGGAGTTTCATTAAACATAATCTGTTTGTATAAAACTGCGGTAAAGCGCTTTTAAAGCACGGATAAAATCAAAAAAACAAAGAAAAGCAAAGAAAGCCGAAGGCGCCTTATAATAAAAACAATCCGCATTTTATTAGGAAGCCGCCTTAATAATGCGGTCGGTAATTAAAAATAAGCGGCAAATCAAAGCTGATTTGCCGCTTAAAATAAAATTATTATACTTATTTATTCAAATGATAAATTACTTTCCGAGGGGTTTAAGTTTAGCTGTAAAGTGGCGCAGAATAGGCGGTTCTTCAACGATTTTGTAGCCCTTAATGCTGCTTGCGCGCTCTTTGATGTTAATCAACGCGTCCGCAATCACGTCCAGGTGCGACTGCGTGTAAACTCTGCGGGGAATGGCAAGCCGCGTAAATTCAAAGTCCGCTTCAAGCTGTTTGCCTGTATCGGGGTCGTTGCCAAGCATATAGCTGCCTATATCGCAAGCGCGGATTCCGGCTTCCTTGTACAGTTCGATGGCAAGCGCCTGTGCGGGGAATTCGTAGTAAGGGATATGGGGCAGAAGCTTCTTTGCGTCTATAAACACGGCGTGACCGCCTACGGGGCTCTGGAAAGGAATCCCCGCGTCTTCAAGCCGTCCGGCAAGGTATTGCATCTGACCAATGCGGTATTTAAGGTAATTTTCGTCAATGCCTTCGATTAACCCTGCCGCAAGCGCTTCGATATCTCTTCCCGACATACCGCCGTAAGTTATAAATCCTTCGAAAGAAATCGTTCTCTGCTTGATAAGCTCGAAAAGTTTTTGGTCTCTGCAACCTATCAACCCGCCCATATTTACGATAGCGTCTTTTTTCGAACTCATTGTGAAGCAATCAACGCCCTCGAAGCATGCCTTTACAATCTCCTCGATAGAGCTATTCTTAAATTCGGGCTCGCGCTGTTTAATGAAGTACGCGTTTTCCGCATAGCGTGCGGCGTCAATCATAAATTTAATGCCGTGCTTGTGCGCAATATCGCGCGTCTGTCTTATGTTCTTAACGGAAACGGGCTGACCGCCTGCGGAGTTATTGGTTATCGTCATGATAATAACGCCGATATTTTCCGCGCCAAGCTCTTTAATGTACTGTTCAAGCTTATCGCAGTCCATGTTACCTTTAAACTCGTAATATTTAGTGGTATCAAGCGCCTCGGGAACAACGCAGTCAATAGCCCTCGCGCCCGCAAGTTCTACGTGAGCGCGGGTGGTATCGAAGTGCATATTCGCAATGGCGTACTTTTTGCCTTCGAGGAGAATGGGAAGAAGCACTTTTTCTGCGGCTCTGCCCTGGTGAACAAGCTGAACATAGGGTAAGCCGAAAACCTTTTTGGCGTTTTCCTGTACCTTATAATAGCAGTCCGCGCCGGCGTAGGACTCGTCGCCGAGCATAACGCCCGCCCACTGGTTAGAGCTCATAGCGCCCGTGCCGCTGTCCGTAAGCAGGTCTATGTAAACATCGCGCGAAGCAAGGTAGAAAACGTTATAGTTGGCTTCGGCTATTTTCTGTTCGCGCTCTTCTCTTGTCAAAATTTTAAGCGGTTCAACGCTTTTGATTCTGAAAGGTTCGGGGAAATAATTAGATTTCATTGTTAATTGCCTCCACAATTTGTAAAATATTTACTATTTAATTATAACACACAATTTCGAAATAGTAAACGCTTATTGAAAAAATAAATCGCTTGCAGACAAAAAATTTTTATCTGATTTAAAAACTCCGCGGGTAACGCCGAAGAAAGCGCCCGCAGGCGGACCGCCTGCGGGCGCAAAAACTCCGAAAAATACGCTCTACAAACGCCAAAGTTAATGTCCCAAAGTGCGCCCGCAGGCGACCGCCTGCGGGCGCGAAAACACCGAAAAAACGCCAAAGTTAATGCCCCGAAGTGCGCCCGCAGGCGGTCCGCCTGCGGGCGCAAATAAGGCGCGAAACGCAAAAAAATACGCCGCGGTTCGTCCCGAAGTGCGCCCGCAGGCGGTCCGCCTGCGGGCGCAAAAACGCCGAAAAAAACGCTCTACAAACGCCGAAGATATGCCCCGAAGTGCGCCCGCAGGCGACCGCCTGCGGGCGCAAAAACGCCAAACGGGCGCGCCAAAAGTATGGGGAAAATTATAAAAAATTATGTATTTTTATAAAGAATTTAATGGAAAAGGACGGCAAAATGAAGTGAACCCCGTTTAGTTCACAAGAGAAAAAGGGCTAACGAGGAGAGGTACATGTACCTCTCCTCGTTTTCAA
>CANPZW010000021.1 GCA_947589385.1 uncultured Clostridia bacterium
ATCACGGCGGCGTCGCTCGGCAGACTTTTGAAATGCAGGGGATATAAAGTTGCGTCTCAGAAGCTTGACCCCTACATAAACATAGACCCGGGCACTATGAGCCCCTATCAGCACGGAGAAGTTTTCGTCACCGACGACGGCGCGGAAACCGACCTCGACCTCGGGCATTACGAGCGTTTCATCGACGAAAATCTGAACAAATATTCTAACCTGACCACGGGCAAAGTCTATTGGAACGTCTTAAATAAGGAGCGTAACGGCGAATACCTCGGACAGACCGTGCAGGTCATTCCCCACATCACAAACGAGATTAAATCTTTTATTTATAATGTAGGCAAAACCACCGCCGCGGACGTGGTAATAACCGAAATAGGCGGAACGATAGGCGATATCGAAAGCCAGCCGTTTATAGAGGCTATAAGGCAGGTCGCGCGCGAAGTCGGCAGGGAAAATTGCTGCTTTATCCACGTAACTCTCGTTCCGTATATTTCGGGTTCTGAGGAATTTAAATCCAAGCCTACGCAACATTCCGTTAAGGAATTACAGGGAATGGGCATTAACCCCGACATAATAATGGCGAGGGTAGATTCCCCTCTTCCCAAGGACGTGCGCGCGAAAATAGCGATGTTCTGCAACGTTGAGCCGGAGTGCTGTATCGAAAATCTTACAATGCCCGTCCTGTACCAATGCCCCATAATGCTCGAAGAAAGCAATTTTTCCACGATAGTTTGTAAAAAACTCAACCTCGACCCCCGCGTTATAGACCTTACGGAATGGAATAAAATGCTTAAAAAGGTGGCGGCATGCGATAAGACGGTGAAAATCGCACTGTGCGGCAAATACGTGCAGCTCCACGACGCGTATAAATCGGTTGCGGAGGCGCTTGCGCACGCGGGTTATGAAAATTCCGCTCACGTAGATATCAAATGGGTCAACACCGAGGAACTTACAAAGGAAAATATAGCGGAAGCTTTAAGCGATTGCAAGGGTATCCTCGTACCGGGCGGTTTCGGCGGCCGCGGAGTAGAGGGCAAGGTTCTCTGCGCGGAATACGCAAGGGTCAACAACGTGCCCTATCTCGGCATATGCCTGGGGATGCAGACGGCGGTTATCGAATTTGCCCGCAACGTTCTGGGCTATAAGGACGCAGATTCTTCCGAATTTGCGCCTCATTCCAAGCATTGCGTAATAGATTTAATGCCCGACCAGCACGGCGTGAAGATGGGCGGAACAATGCGGCTGGGCGCGTATCCCTGCAAGGTGCTGGGCGATAAAATGCGCATGGCGTACGGCGCTGAACTCATTTCCGAACGCCACCGCCACAGATATGAATTCAATAACGATTTCAGGGCGGAATTTGAAAAGGCGGGAATGAAAATCGCGGGCACATCGCCCGACGGGCTGCTCGTCGAAGCGGTGGAAATACCCGCAAACGACTTCTATGTCGGCGTGCAGTTCCACCCCGAATTTAAATCCCGCCCGCAAGCGGCGCACCCGCTTTTCCGTGAATTTGTAAAGGCGGCGGTGGAATACACAAAATAAATTTTTTAAGGTGTAAATGAATTTCAATAAAAATTTCAGCAAGTTAGCGGAAAGCTATCTGTTCGCCGAGGTCGCCCGTCGCGCTTCGGCGTTTGCATTTACACACCCCGATAAAAAATTATTGAATTTAGGCATAGGCGACGTAACGCAGCCCCTCGCGCCCGAAGCGGTAAAGGCAGTGCGCGCGGCGGCGGAGGAGATGTCGGTTTCCAAAACCTTCAAGGGTTACGGTCCGTATGAAGGCTACGCTTTTTTAAGGGAAGCGATTTCCGGATATTATTCTTCTTTGGGCGTCGGAATTTCTCCGCACGAAATTTTCGTTTCCGACGGAGCAAAAAGCGACCTAGGTAATATCCTCGATATTTTTTCCGTGGATAACACGGTTTTGATTCCCGACCCCGTCTATCCCGTATATGCGGATACAAATGTAATGGCGGGTCGGAAAATAATTTTTGCGGACGCCACCCCGCAAAACGGTTTTCTTCCCATGCCGGATGACGGCATAAAAGCGGATATAATTTATATCTGTTCCCCGAATAACCCCACAGGGGCGGCATATTCAAAGGAACAGCTGGCTAAATGGGTGGAATACGCGAACGGAAAGGGTGCAATAATACTTTATGACGCGGCGTACGAGGCGTTCGTGTCCGATGATTCGCTTGCCCGCTCGATATTCCAGGTTGAAGGCGCGCGCACATGCGCAATAGAAATATGTTCGCTTTCCAAAACGGCGGGCTTCACGGGTATGCGTTGCGGCTATACGGTAATTTGCGGCGAACTTGAAAGAGAGGGCGTTTCGGCAAACAAGCTTTGGCTTCGCAGGCAGAGCGCGAAATTCAACGGAACGCCGTATATCGTCCAGCGGGGCGCCGCGGCTGTCTTTTCAAAAGAGGGACAAAGGCAGATAAAAGAAACTTTGGGCTATTATAAGGAAAACGCAAAAACGATATCGGGTGCGCTCGACGAGGCGGGGATTTTTTATACGGGCGGCAGAAATTCGCCTTACATATGGCTTCGTTGCCCGCGGGAATACGACAGTTGGAGTTTTTTCGACTTCCTTCTGAACGAAGCGCAAGTCGTGGGCACGCCCGGCGCGGGGTTCGGAAAAAACGGCGAAGGTTTCTTCCGCCTTACGGCTTTCGGCAGCGCGGAGGACACCCGCGAAGCCGCTTTAAGGCTGAAAAATTTATTTTAAAATTTTAAAAACTCATACATAACGATAATTTAATTAAAATACCATGGATAACAATATCACACGCGGCGCAGGCATACTGTGCCATATATCATCGCTCCCCGGCAAGTACGGCATAGGTTCGTTAGGCAAAGAGGCGTACGCCTTTGCGGATTTTCTGAAAAAAAGCGGCATAAAATTCTGGCAGATTCTGCCCCTCGTGCAAACGGGATTCGGTGACAGCCCCTATCAATCCGTATGCTGCAATTCGGGCAATCCTTATTTTATCGACCTCGAAACTTTGAAAGAAGAGGGACTTTTGTCCGATACCGAACTTAAAGATTGCGTTATGCCCGAGGGCTCAGCCGACTATTCCGCGCTTTATGTAAACCGTTACGCGGCTTTACGCCTTGCTTATTCTCGTTTTGACATAAACGGCGAAGAATTTCTTAAATTCTTGTCGGACGGCGAATTTGAAGATTACGCCCTGTTTATGTCGCTTAAAACGAAGTATAAATGTCCGTTTGACGGCTTCCCCGCGGAATTTAAGCGCAGGGATGAAAGGGCGTTGGAGGAATTTAAAAAGTCGGTATATAAAAGCGAATATTGCTTTTGGCAATTTTTGCAATATGAATTTAACGCGCAGTGGAAAAAATTGAAAGAATACGTAAATTCGCTCGGTATTAAAATCATAGGCGACGTGCCATTATATGTCGCTTATGATTCGTCTGACGTCTGGCGCCGACCCGAACTTTTTAAGCTTGACGAAGATTTGAAACCGACGCATGTGGCAGGCGTTCCCCCCGATTATTTTTCGGCGGAGGGTCAGCTTTGGGGCAATCCGCTGTATGATTGGGAGGCAATGGAAGCGGAGGGCTACGGCTGGTGGATAAACCGCATAAGGCGCGCCTCGGAGCTGTATGATATAATACGTATCGACCATTTTCGCGGTCTGGACCGCTATTATTCCGTGCCCGCGGGCGCAAAGACGGCGGCTTGCGGGGAATGGCTGGAAGGTCCGAAATTTAAATTGTTCGAACATATCAGGGTTGCGCTCGGCGACGTATGCATTATAGCCGAAGATTTGGGCGTGCTGGACGACGGCGTGATTGCCCTGCGCGAAAAAACGGGCTTCCCGGGAATGAAAATTCTGCAATTCGCGTTCGACGGTAATCCCGCAAATCCCTATCTTCCAGAAAATATGCCGGAAAATTCGGTAGTTTATACGGGCACGCACGATAATTCCACAATGCTCGGATTTTTAAAAGAAATGGACGGTCCAAGTTTTAAGGAATTTAAAAAGCGGCTTGCCGCGTCAATGGAATGGGAAAAGGCGGAATATTCTTTCGTAACCCGCCGCGGTACGGCGCGCGCCGCGTGCGCGTGCGCTTTCGCCTCGCCCGCAAAACTTGCGGTGATTCCCGTGCAGGATTTGCTGCTTTTAGACGATTACGCGAGAATGAACACCCCCTCGAAGCCGTCGGATAACTGGAAATTTCGTTTAAAGGAAATCCCTTCCCGCAACTACATTTCCGTTTTGAAAAAATTCACCTCTCTGTATGGCAGGTAATATGGGTTGCCGAATATCCTTCCGAAATGAGCCGCGCAAATAGGCGTTGACCCTTAAAGACGCCTTTAAAATCTGTTTAAATAACAATAGCGAAAAGCGCCCGCAGGCGAAACCTGCGGGCGCTTTTGCCGATAATAGGCGCGGTAGAGTTAATTTATATTATATTCAGAACGTAGAATTTCAAATAACTTGTTTCCTCTGCGCCGAAAAGTGCGGGGTGGTCGGGGGCTTGCGTTTTGATTTCCGCGCAGCGCACCGTGCGCCCGCTTTCACGTGCGGCTTCCTGCAAAGTCTTTTCGAAAAGTTGCGAAGACATATAGTGAGAGCAGGAGCAGGTGAGCAGAAACCCGCCGCTTTTTATGATTTTCATGGCGGTAAGGTTGATATCCTTGTAGCCGCGGCAAGCGTCTTTGACTTCGTCGGCTGTTTTGCAGAAGGCGGGAGGGTCGAGTATAACCGTATCGAATTGCCGCTTTTCCTTTCTGAAATTGCGCAAAACCTCGAAAACGTCTCCGCACAAAGTTTTTATATTATTAAAGCTGTTAAGCGCGGCGTTGTCCCTTACGTTTTTAAGCGCAAGTTCGGAGATATCGCACGCCGTAACGCTTTGGGCGACGGTTGCGGCGTTCAAAGAAAATCCGCCGCTGTTGCAAAAACAGTCCAAAACTTCGCCGCGGGCATATCTTCTTGCGGTTAATCTGTTCTCTTTTTGGTCTAAAAAATAGCCCGTTTTCTGTCCGTTTTTGATATCCACAAGCATTTTTATGCCGTTTTCGGTTATTTCCGCATAGTCGGGCACTTCACCGTACAAAAGCGCTTTTTCTTCGTTCAATCCCTCTTTTTTGCGCACGGAAACGTCGCTTCTTTCATAAATTCCCTTTGGCTTGAAAAGCTCAACAAGGCACTCGCAAATCATTTTTTTGCGCATATCTATGCCAAGGGAGAGGCATTGCATTACAAGGTAACCGCCGTATTTATCCACAATCAAAGCGGGTAGCCCGTCCGCTTCGGCAAAGACCATTCTGTAACAGTTTTCATATCCGAGGCGCACCCTGTAATCGTTCGCCTCTTTCAGTTTTTTAAGATAAAATTCCTTGCCGTCCGCCTCGCTACTGCGTATAAAAATGCGTACGAGAATTTTCGAAGCGTGGTTGATATATCCCTTGCCGATAAACCTGCCGTCGTAAGAATAAACGGTAGCAAGACTTCCGTTTTTGTCTTTGCCCTCGATTTTCGCGACTTCGTTCGCATAGACCCAGCTATGCCCCGCGATAATGCGCTTTTCCTCATTCTTTTTAAGATAAATATCGTATGCCATAAGCAGATTCTATCAAATTTAAATTATAATTGCAAACGCATTTAATATAATTTGCTTTTTTAAGCTTTAAATGGTAAGATATCTACGTATGCGCAAGCTTTTAAAGTACCTTACCCATTATAAGTTGCAGACAGTCGCGGCGCCTTTGTTCAAGCTTTTGGAGGCGTGCTTTGAGCTGTTCGTGCCCATTGTCGTAGCCGCGATAATCGACAATGGAATAAAAGGCGGTAAGGGCGTAGAATACATTATCTGCGCCTGCCTTATCCTCGTCGCTCTGGGGGTAGTGGGTTTGATTGCGGCGGTCGCCGCCCAATACTTTGCGGCTCGCGCCGCCGTAGGCTTTTCGAAGGAATTGCGTCACGACCTGTTTAAAAAATTGCAGTCGCTTTCTTTCAGCCAAATAGATAATCTCGGCACTGCGCGTATGGTGACGAGAATGACTTCGGACGTAAACCAGCTTCAATCGGGCGTAAATCTTGTATTGAGGCTATTTATGCGTTCGCCCTTCATAGTATTAGGGGCGATGATTATGTCGTTTGTGCTCAGCCCTCTTGCGGGCGGAGTGGTAGCGGCTTCCATAGCCGTGCTGTGCGCTGTAATTTTTACAATAATGCTTGTCAGTATCCCGCTCTATAAAAAGGCGCAGGGCAAGCTTGACGGCGTTACTTCCGCCACGCGCGAGACGCTTACCGGCGCGAGGGTGCTGCGCGCGTTCTGCAAGGAGCGGGAGGAAACGGAAAGTTTCAACGCGAGAAATACGGCGCTTAAAAAATCGCAGCTCTTTGTCGGCGGCGTTTCGGCGCTTATGAATCCTTTGACCTATGCGGTAGTAAACGCAACAATTATAATATTGTTGTATGTCGGCGCAATTCAGGTGCGGGACGGACTTCTGACGCAGGGCGCGGTGATAGCGCTGTATAATTATATGTCACAGATTTTGGTGGAGCTTATCAAGCTTGCCAATCTAATAATCACGATAACCAAATCCTTCGCCTGCGCGGGTAGAATTTCGGAAATTCTCGAAATGCAGCCCTCGCTTTCTTCGGGAAAGCCGTCCGAAGAACATGAAGGCGCGTATATACAATTTAAAAACGTATGCGTGAATTATAACGGCGGGGCTGTCAACGCCCTCGACAACGTTTCGTTTACAGCCGAAAAGGGGCAGACGATAGGAATAATAGGCGGCACGGGCGCGGGCAAAACCACGCTTGTAAACACTATTCCGCATTTTTACGACGTATCGGCGGGCGAAATTCTGATAGACGGCGTGAACGTAAACGCCATAGGCGACGAAAAGTTAAGGGCGGAGTGCGGAATCGTTCCCCAGAACGCCGTGCTTTTCGAAGGGACTCTGCGCGATAATATCAAATGGGGCAAAAAAGACGCCACGGACGACGAAATTGCGGAAGCCCTTAAAGCCGCGCAGGCGGAAGACGTGGTAGCCTCCAAATCCGGCGGTCTGGACGAAAGGGTAGAGCAGGGCGGAAAAAATTTCTCGGGTGGACAGCGACAAAGGCTCACCATTGCGCGCGCGCTTGTAAGGAAGCCCGAAATTCTGATTTTGGACGACAGCGCGTCGGCGCTTGACTATGCTACGGACGCCAATTTGCGTCAGTCGATTAAAGCTCTGCCTTATAAGCCGACGGTGTTTATAGTTTCCCAGCGCACATCGTCCATACGGCATGCGGACAAGATAATAGTGCTCGACGACGGCAAGACGGTCGGCGTCGGCAAGCACGAGGAATTGTTGAAATCCTGCCCTTTGTACAGGGAAATCCACCATTCCCAATATCCGGAGGAGGTCGTTTGATATGGCGAAATCTCCTTTCGGGAAAGAAATGAAAAAAGGCGTATTGAAAAGAGTTTTAAGGCAGCTTAAAGGCTATATGCCGTGGGTAGTTGCGACTATGCTTCTTGCCATAGTGACCGTGGCGGGCAATCTTGCAGTGCCTGTTTTCTTCGGACAGATAATAGACCTTATAATAGACGGCAAGCCGTTCAATCCCCAAATTTTCGGTCTGTTTACCGTTATAGGCGCCGTCATAGCAGTAACCTGCCTTGCGCAATGGCTAATGAGCGCGATAAACAACCGTATAACCTATAACGTGGTCAAGGATATGCGGCAAGAGGCGTTCGCGCGGCTTCAAATCCTTCCCCTGAAATTTATAGACGGCAGACCGTACGGCGACGTCGTAAGCAGGATAATAGGCGACGTCGAGCAGTTTGCGGACGGACTTTTAATGGGCTTTACACAGCTTTTCACGGGCGTTCTTACGATAATCGGAACGCTTGTGATAATGCTTTTGATAAATTGGATAATCGCCCTCGTCGTTTTCGTTGTCACTCCTCTTTCGCTTTTCGTTGCTAAGTTTATCGCTTCCCGCACTTATTCTATGTTCAAAAAGGCTTCCGAAGCGCGTGGCGAACAGACCGCTTTCATAGACGAGATGATAGGCAATCTGAAAGTGGTGCAGGCGTTCTCCCGCGAGGACGAAAATCTGGATAAATTCGACGAAATCAACGAAAGGCTTACAAAGGTTTCCTTAAAATCGATATTCTTTTCTTCTCTCGTCAATCCGTCAACCCGGTTTATAAATTCCGTCGTCTATGCAATGGTGGCGCTTGCGGGCGCGCTTACCCTTGTGCTGGAAATGCAGGCGCCGATGCTTGTGCCGTCCGTCGTGTTTTCCGCGGGCTTGCTGACGACGTTATTGTCTTATGCCAACCAATATACCAAGCCTTTCAATGAAATTTCGGGCGTCGTAACCGAATTACAGAACGCCGTCGCGTGCGCGGGCAGGATTTACGAAATAATAGACGAACCCTGCGAAGTCCCCGACAGCCCTTCGGCTGAAACGCTTGAAATGGCGGAAGGCGACGTGGAATTAAAGGGAGTATATTTTTCATACTCGGCGGATAAAAAACTTATAGAAGATTTGAACGTAAGGGCAAGACCGGGGCAGAGGATAGCTATTGTCGGACCTACGGGGTGCGGCAAGACTACGCTTATAAATCTTTTAATGCGCTTTTATGACCCTGACGGCGGCACGATTTCCGTGGACGGAAAGAATATCTCCGGTTTGACAAGACATTCCCTGCGTTCCAACTACGGCATGGTATTGCAGGATACCTGGCTTAAATGCGGAACAGTGCGCGAAAATATCTGTATGGGCAAGCCCGACGCCTCCGAAAGCGAAGTGGTTGAGGCGGCAAAGGCGGCGCATGCGCACAACTTCATTATGCAACTGCCACAGGGCTACGATACGGTTATAGGCGAGGACGGCGGCAGCCTTTCGCAGGGACAGAAACAGCTTTTGTGCATAACGCGGATTATGCTTTCCATTCCCCCGATACTGATTTTGGACGAAGCTACCTCACACATAGACGTCCGCACCGAAAAACGCATACAGGACGCCTTCGCAAAACTTATGGCGGGCAGGACAAGTTTTATCGTCGCGCACAGGCTTTCGACCATACGCGAAGCCGACCTTATCCTCGTGATGAAGGACGGCAAAATAGTGGAGCAGGGCACGCATAAAGAACTATTGGCTCTCGGCGGATTTTACAATAAGCTTTACAATAGTCAATTCGCGGGCTGAAATCCGTAAGATTTAGCGGTACGCCGCGAAAGCAATGAAAAAAGCTGATTAAATTATAAAGATAATTAAATTATAAGGAAATAGAAATGCTTCAAGTAAACAACGTTTCACTTCAATTCGGCAGCAAAAAACTGTTCGAGGACGTGAATTTAAAATTCACAAAGGGCAACTGCTACGGCATAATAGGCGCAAACGGGGCAGGTAAATCTACCTTTTTAAAGGTGCTCAGCGGCGAAATAGAGCCCAACAAGGGCGACGTGACTCTCGATAAGACGGAGCGAATGTCCGTCCTTCAACAAAATCAGAACGCTTTCGACGACGTAACGGTTTTGCGCGCCGTAATGCTCGGGCATAAACGTTTGGTGGATATAATGGACGAAAAGGACGCGCTCTATGCGAAAGAGAATTTTTCGGAAGAGGACGGGGTGCGCGCAAGCGAGCTTGAAAGCGAGTTTGCCGAACTCGGCGGCTGGGACGCGGAATTTGAGGCGCAGACCCTTTTAAATGCGCTCGATATAACCGAAGAATATCACTATATTACCATGCGCGACCTCGATGCAAAGCTTAAAATCAAGGTCCTGTTGGCGCAGGCGCTTTTCGGCAATCCCGATATTCTCCTTTTGGACGAGCCCACTAACAACCTTGATATAAAAACCGTCCGTTGGCTTGAAAATTACCTTTTGGACTTTGAAAACACAATAATAATAGTCTCTCATAACCGACATTTTCTAAATAAAGTCTGCACTCATATATGCGACGTCGATTTCGGCAAAATCAATATGATGCTGGGCAATTATGACTTCTGGTACGAAACCAGCCAGCTTCTTGCCCGCCAGCAGCGCGACCAGAACAAGAAGAACGAACAGCGCGCCAAGGAGTTGCAGGAGTTTATTGCGCGGTTTGCGGCAAACGCTTCGAAATCGAGGCAGGCAACTTCGCGCAAGAAGGAGCTTGAAAAACTAACGATAGCCGATTTCAAGCCCTCGCTGCGCAAATATCCTTTCATAGATTTCAAATTCGAAAAGGAAATAGGCAACGATATTCTGATGGTGGAGGGGCTTACCAAGAAAGGATTTTTCGAAAACGTAAGCTTTACCGTTCAGCGCGACGAAAAAATAGGCATTGTTTCGGACAAGAGTACGACCCTTTCTATGCTTTACGATATTTTGACGGGCAAAGTCAGTCCGGACGCGGGCACTGTGAAGTGGGGTAAAACAATCTCCGTATCATACTTCCCCGAAAACAACAACGAATTTTTCCAAGGGTGCGAATACACGCTTGTGGAGTGGCTTTCGCAGTTTTCCAAAGACCATTACGAAGAATACCTCCGCGGCTGGCTGGGCAGAATGTTGTTTTCGGGCGAGGAAGCGCTTAAACAGGCGAAAGTGCTTTCGGGCGGCGAAAAAGTCCGCTGTATGCTCGCAAAAATGATGCTTGAAGGCAGTAACTTTCTAATATTCGACGAGCCTACCAACCACCTCGACCTCGAATCGATAACGGCGCTCAACAACGGAATGAAAAGTTTCAAGGGCTGCATGCTGTTTACCTCCCACGACCAAGAACTTATGAATACCGTCGCAAACAGAATTATCGAGATAAACGGCGTCAAAACATTCGATAAAACCGTGACATACGACGAGTATATAGATATAATTACGCAGTAGTAATGACAAGTTCTTTCAAAATTCGCCATATTTTCGTAAAAAAATCGCATATTATTTTTGAATATTTTACAAAAATGTCTTTACTTTTCGGAAAATTTGCTGTATAATTCAAATTACATCACAGGAATGAGAGGTAATTTACATGAAAACAGCGAATATCGCGTTATTTGAAAATAACGAGGATTTTTTACACGAATTAAAAAGCTGTATAGAAGCGCAGGACGGGCTGTCGGTATGCGCCGCGACCTCTAACGGAAATACGGCAATAGAATTGCTTAAACAAATCAAGCCCGACGTGGCAATAGTTGACCTTGTGCTAAGCGGAAAGGACGGAATAAGCGTACTCAAATACATAAAGCAGAACAATATACCCTGTCTGCCCATAGCGATAGGAAGCTATCTGGAAGATAAGATAATAAATTCCGCGATAGAGAATGGGGCAGTATATTATTTAGTTAAGCCCGTCGATGCCGAAACGGTGGTTGACAGAATAAAAGACCTTTCCACCGACAGAACAATCGACTATCGCGTGGGAGAGAAGTTGCGCGACAAGCGGAAGGTTAATTCCATTGACGAAAAGATAAGCAATATCTTCGTTACGATAGGTATTCCGCCGCATATCAAGGGCTTTACTTATCTCCGCGAAGGCATAAAGATGACGGTGGAGGACCAAAGCGTAATAAACCGCGTGACAAAGGAACTCTATCCGAAAATTGCGGAAAAGTATCAGACGACTGCAAGCAAGGTCGAACGCGCCATACGCCATTCCATAGAAGTTGCATGGAACAAGGGCAGGACGGACGCCATCAGTTCTATTTTCGGCGCGAAAGTATATATAGGTAACGAACGCCCGACCAACAGTGAGTTCATAGCTCTTGTCGCGGACAAGCTTCTTTTGGAATCGCTTGAATAATTTTGTTAATCGGCGTAATCAGAACGTTAAAGCGCGCGCACGTTAAGTGCGCGCGCAATTTCGGCTTTATCCAATTTTTAATTTATAACGGATGCCGCTTTTCAACTCTACAAGAAAAAAAATGCCCGTTTGAACTTAACCGCTCAAACGGGCAAAACTGGTGCGGACGAAGGGACTTGAACCCCCATGGTCTCCCACAGGAACCTGAAACCTGCGCGTCTGCCAATTTCGCCACGTCCGCAAAAACATTAAAATTATAATTGAATTTGCCGCGTTTGTCAAGCGATATATGACGGTTATGTCATTTTTAAGTTTATTTAATTGCAAAGAGGCGGGGCGGTCATAAAACCGTTTTTCCTTGTCGGCATTTTTTAAACGCCGAAAGAATTTGTTCATTTTCGTTTACAACGGATTATATAATATGATATAATCACCACATGACTTTTGCGCTGTTTTTCACAATTTTTTTATCCGGATTAACGCTGTCGGCGGACGCCTTTGCCGTCTCCGTCACGGACGGTATGGTCTATCCCGACCTCGACAGGCGGAAAGGGATATCTATTCCCTTGACGTTCGGAATTTTTCAGGCGGTAATGCCGTTAATCGGGTTTTATATTTCCCGCGGGCTTTCGCAAATTGAAATCATAGACGAGGTAGATCACTGGATTGCCCTTATCCTGCTGGTTTTTATAGGCGGAAAGATGATTTTCGACGGCGCTAACGAACTGCGCGAACCGTTGAAGAATGTTCGTTTGAAAAAATTCTCTTTATCCGAGGTGCTTGTTCAGGGCGTCGCGACAAGCATCGACGCCCTTGCCGTTGGTTTTACTTTCAACGTAATGCTCGAAGGGGTGGAAGCCGTTCAATTATGGGCGTGGATAAGCGTTGCCATGATAGGCGTTACAACTTTTTTGGTTTCCCTTGCGGGCTTGCTTATAGGCATAAGAGTGGGCAGGCTTTTCGGTAAAAAAGCCTGCGTTGCCGAAATAGTAGGCGGAGTACTGTTGATTCTGATAGGAATCAAGATTGTCGTCGGAGCGTACGTAGCACTTCCGTTTTGATTTTATCGTTGCCGCATTTGATATCCGATTTGTCGAGTGCGGCTTTTATTTTGCCGTTTTTCATCAAATTATCGATATTTGTGTAAAGTGTTTCGCTTGTCAGGTCGCTTTCGTATAAAACTTCGCACAGCCCCTCGTTTTTAAAATATTCCGCGTTTTTAACCTGGTCGCCCCTGCTTGCGGAATTTTGCAGAGGGATGAAAAGCGTCGGAATTTTTAGCGCAAGAAGTTCGAAGGCTGCGTTCGAGCCGCATCTTGACACGGCGGCGTCGCAACAGGCGTAAACTTCACCCATATCGTCTGCAAATTCTATCTGTTTATATCCGTAAATGTTGCAGGCTACGGCATTCCCTCTGCCGCATATATGCAGAACGTTATATTCCTTGCAGATTTTATCGGCAATTTTGCGGATATTTTCGTTTAGTATTTTGGAACCGCTCCCGCCGCCCAAAATGAGTACGGTTGGGCGGAAGTCCAGCCCGAACCGCTCGCGCGCCGAAACAGGGTTGCGGTTGAAAAGCTTTTTGCGCATAGGGGGACCGCTGTATATTCCGTTGTCGAATTTGCGCGCCGTCGGCTGAAATGACGTAAGCAGTTTTACGCAGCGCTTTGCGATAAACTTCGTCGCAAGCCCCGCCTCCAAATCGGATTCGTGGGTAATCACGGGAATATTTCGCTTCTTCGCCGCCAAAACTGGTGGAACGCAGGCGTAACCGCCCTTTGAAAAGATAAGGTCGGGCTTGACCTCGTCGATAATTTCGCCCGCGCGGCGTTTTGCGGAAATAAGCTTAAAAGGTAGCGACAGATTGCGTAAAATTTTGCCGCGCACAAGTTTGGGCGTGTTACATTCGTAGAATTTAACGCCGTTGGAAGCGCATATTTGCTTTTCTATACCGTCAGTGCCGATGTAAAGGCAGTTAAAATCTTCTTTCAGTTCCTCGATAATGGCAATGTTGGGTATCACGTGTCCGGCGCTGCCGCCGCCGCAGAATAGAATCGTTTTCATAATAATAAAATTATATTTAATATAGCCTTGTTTTATGAAAAATAAAAGGACGGTAAAACCGTCCTTTCAGCTGTTTTCGCGCGCTATCGCCGCAATTATCCGTTCGGTTATCTCGCTTGTGGTTTTTATCAGCTCGTCAAGCGTGGTGGAGGAGTCGGCGTCGCGTATCCATTTCATATAACTGTCTATAATTCCCGCAGCCGCATAGGTAAGCCTGTAAATTATGTCCTTTTCGCGGAGCAACGGAAATCTGTGCAGTATTTTTTTCTTGGTTTTTTCCACGAAAATCAGTTTTAGCCTTGTGGCTACGTAGTCGGAATTTGTCGAAAAGAAGATATATCTTTTCATATCCGGGTTTTCTTCAAGCCGTTTTGTAAGCCGCCTGAACAGGGTAAGAGTTGAATCGTATATGTTCGAAATCGAAAATTCGTCTATATAATAGGAGATTCTTTCTGCGATTTCCTTTTCGATATCCGCCGCGATTTCGGTTATGTCGTTATAATGCAGATAGAAAGTCGAACGGTTGATAAGCGCCTTGGCGGCAATGTCGGAAATGCTTATTTTGCTCATTTCCCTGTTTTCCACAAGTTCCATAAAAGCTTTCTTGATGCTTGAACGCGTCTTAAAAATTCTTTTGTCCGTCCGCATAAATTTTCTCCGCAAGTTTTGCTTTTTTGTATATTATACGACAATTTGATGAATAATGCAAATTAAAACTTGACATATTTTAAATAAGGAAGTAAAATGTAAGCATGTTGGAAAAATACATTTTCTCGATAATAGTATTTTCTGTTTTCGCGCTGATACTTATAGCTTGGCTTGTGTCTTTTTTCTACAATAAGAAGAAGGAATCAAAACAGCGTGAGGAGTTGGAAAAGATGTATAACGACGAAAATCTTGCGAAAATGGAATACGACTTTGCGCCTTACGACGAAAAGACAGCGCGTCTTGCCAACACGTCGCGCACGGAAGGTCAGCTTTCCATATACGACGTAATGATAGAAAACGCCGCAAATTCCTCCGAAGAAGGTTTAGAGGAAATTACGGGCAATTATAAACCCGAATAATATGGAAATAGCGATACTCAAATGGATAGACGCCACGTTTCACAGTCAAACGTGGCTGAATTATATAATGACGGGTTTCACCTGGCTGGGGGAATTCGGAGCGGCGGAAATTTTCCTTGCTCTTATACTTATTATAATTAAGAAAACGCGTTGGGCGGGCGTTTCGGTTGCGGTTGCGCTGGTTATCGACATTTTTATCGTCAACGTAATACTTAAAAACTGCGTGAACCGCCCCAGACCTTGGACTGAATGGGAGGATGTCATAGGGTTTTACAATGCGGCGGGGGTAAGAATGCCCACCGATACGTCTTTCCCTTCGGGACATGCCGCCGTATGTTTTGCCGCTGCCGTGGCGCTTATGTTCAGATATAAAATCAAAGCGCTGCCCGCGCTTATAATTGCCTTTATCGTCGCCTTGTCCAGAATATATCTTTGTATTCATTATCCCTCGGACGTGCTTGCAGGCGCGGTCATAGGGCTGGCTTGCGGGATAGCCGGACATTATATAGCAAAGGCGGTAGAAAAGAAAATCCAAGAAAAACGTTCATTAAAGGAAGAATAATTGAAATCCCCGCGCGCCCTTCGGCGCGCGGGGATTTCGGCGCATAAGCTAATATGTGAAACCGCCAATCGAAGGGCGCGATACAATGGGCAAAAAAAGCTTATTTTACTTCGAATTTTATAAACAGTTCTTTTTGCCCGAGCAATTTCGAAATTACTATTTTACCCTTTTCCACTTTGACCTTTTCCTTGAAGTTGTAACCCAAAATCCCCAAATCGGCTTCGAGTTCTCTCGTCTGCGGATTTACGGTATATGTTCCGTTGAAAGTTTTCTTTTCGCCGTCCTTCGGCTTATAGACTATCTCCATTTCATCGTTGTTGAGAAAAATTATTTTGATATATTCGTAATTTTCAAGCAGGTCTATATCGCCGTAGCGCGCCTCCGTACATTCGTATTGTGCGATATAGGGGCGGGTGATAGTCTTTATAGAGCTCTGCGTTTGAAAGTTTACGTTGCTTTCGCAGGCGGGCAGGACGGCAAGGGTTAAGGCAAGAGTAAGAATTAAAAGCGTAAATTTGCGTTTCATAAAATTCAGTTTGCTCATTTTCGCGTAAAGTAAACCCGCAACCCGCCGTAAAGTCGGTTTTTGTTAAAATATTTTTGCGTTTAAATAACAGTTTTTCTTTTATTAATCAGTTTCTGGAAAGTAAAATAAGGGGGCGCGTCTTTTAAAGCCGCGCCCCGCCGAATAAATCAAATTCCGTTTTACGCCTTGCCGACGCTTCCGAAGATTTCCATCTTTTCCTTGACGGTATCTTTTATAGCCTGAGTGCCGGGAGCAAGCAGTTTTCTGGGGTCGAATCCCTTGCCTACAAGGTCTTTGCCTTCTTCAACGTATTTTCTCGTAGCGGCGGCGAAAGCAAGCTGGCATTCGGTGTTGACGTTAATCTTCGCCACGCCGAGCGAAATTGCTTTTTTAATCATATCCGTGGGAATACCCGTGCCGCCGTGGAGTACGAGGGGCATATCTCCGACTTTCTTTTTTATTGCGGCAAGCGTATCGAAACTGAGCCCGGGCCAATCCGCAGGATATTTGCCGTGGATATTGCCAATTCCCGCGGCAAGCATCGTCACGCCCAAATCGGCAATTTTTTTACATTCGTCGGGGTCGGCACATTCTCCCCTTGCGATAACGCCGTCCTCTTCGCCGCCGATAGCGCCTACCTCGGCTTCAAGGCTCAATCCTTTTTTACGGCATACTTCCACAAGTTCCTTTGTCTTTGAAACGTTTTCGTCGATGGGAAAGTGGGAGCCGTCGAACATAATGGAGGAGAAGCCCGCCTCTATGCATTTATAGCAGCCCTCGTATGTGCCGTGGTCAAGGTGAAGGGCGACGGGAACGGTTATATTCAGACATTCAAGCATGCCGTTTACCATGTTGGCAACCGTTTTAAAGCCCGCCATATATTTGCCCGCGCCCTCCGACACGCCGAGGATAACGGGAGAGCCCAGCTCTTCGGCTGTCTGCAAAATGGATTTCGTCCATTCCAAATTGTTTATATTGAACTGACCGACGGCGTATTTACCGTCGCGCGCTTTTTCAAGCATTTCCTTTGCGGAAACCAATGCCATAAAAAACCTCCGAAAAATAGAAAAATTTGGATATTACTATCTTATATGATTATACTTCATTGAAAAAAATATTTCAAGTTTATTTGGAAAATTTTTGATAATTATTTAAAATGCGGCTTTTAAACGCAACGGAAATGTAAATAATTTTAATGTTTTTTGAATTTATTTGGAATAAGCGGTAAAATCGGGAAATTCTATTGACTTAAAGGATTTTATTTGCTATAATCATTATGATTGAAATATTTTTCGGAGGAATTCATTTATGGCAAACGTAAAAGTTGCAATTAACGGATTCGGTCGTATAGGTCGTCTTGCGTTCAGGCAGATGTTTGACGCCGAAGGCTACGAAATCGTGGCTATCAACGACCTTACAAGCCCCAAGATGCTTGCGCATCTGTTGAAGTACGATTCGGCTCAGGGCAGATACAAATACGCCGATTCTGTAATTGCGGGGGAAGACAGCATCACGGTAAACGGCAAAACAATTAAAATCTACGCGGAGAAGGATGCGGCAAATCTTCCGTGGGCAAATCACGACGTTGACGTCGTTTTGGAATGCACGGGTTTCTACTGCTCCAAAGAAAAGGCGTCCGCGCACATCAAGGCAGGTGCAAAAAAAGTCGTAATTTCTGCGCCCGCAGGCAACGACCTGCCTACGATAGTTTACAGCGTAAATGAAAAAACTCTTAAACCGAGCGACACGGTAATATCCGCGGCAAGTTGCACTACCAACTGCCTTGCGCCTATGGCTTACACGCTTAACAAGCTCTGCAAAATCAAAAAGGGCTATATGACGACTATCCACGCCTACACGGGCGACCAGATGGTGCTTGACGGTCCTCACCGCAAGGGAGATTTGAGGAGGGCGAGAGCTGCCGCTGTGAATATCGTTCCTAATTCCACCGGCGCGGCAAAGGCGATAGGGCTTGTAATCCCCGAACTCAACGGAGTTTTGGACGGTTGTGCCCAGCGCGTTCCCGTTCCCACCGGTTCGCTCACCCAGCTTATCGCCGTATGCGAAGGAGAAGTTGACGGTCAGGCAGTAAACGCCGCAATGAAAGCGGCTGCATCCTCATCATTCGGATATACCGAAGAAGAGCTTGTTTCAAGCGACGTTATCGGAATGACCTACGGTTCGCTTTTCGACGCTACGCAGACGAAATGTATGTCCATGGGCGACGGCACAACGCTTGTAAAGGTCGTATCGTGGTACGACAACGAAAATTCCTATACCTCGCAAATGGTAAGGACAATCAAGTATTTTGCCGAACTTAAATAAAACAAATTAAATAAAATATTGAATTGTCAAACTAAGTGCAACAGTTTGAGATAAAAAAGTTAAATAAATCAACAGGTTTTTTGTAAGATAAAACTTTTTTAGGTCTGGCGTTTATAAGCGCCAGATTTTTTTGTATAGCGAAAACCCCCAGATAGTCTGGGGGTTCAGTAAAGGCTAATGCCGTTAAAGATGATAAAAACACTC
>CANPZW010000022.1 GCA_947589385.1 uncultured Clostridia bacterium
ATTGAAAACGAGGAGAGGTACATGTACCTCTCCTCGTTAGCCCTTTTTCTCTTGTGAACTAAACGGGGTTCACTTCAGACGAGGCGTCCCTTTTTATTGTTTAATTATTATTTAATTGTTGATTAAAGAACTTTTACGATTGTGCCGGAACCAACCGTTCTGCCGCCCTCGCGGATAGCGAAACGGAGCTTTTCTTCAACTGCAACGGGTTTAATAAGCTCTACCGTGATTTCTACGTTATCGCCGGGCATAACCATTTCGGTGCCTGCGGGAAGGTCGATAGAACCCGTTACGTCGGTCGTTCTGATAAAGAACTGGGGACGATAGTGGTTGAAGAAAGGAGTATGACGTCCGCCTTCCTCAGCCTTCAATACGTAAACCTGTGCGGTGAACTTGGTTGCCGTTTTAACCGTACCGGGTTTAGCAAGAACCTGACCCTTTTCAATGCCCTTTCTGTCGATACCGCGGAGAAGCGCGCCGATATTGAATCCTGCGATTGCTTCGTCAACGCTCTTGTGGAACATTTCAAGACCGGTAATAACCGTGCCTACGGGCTTGTCGATAAGTCCTACGATTTCGGCGGGGTCGCCTACGTGCGCCTTACCACGCTCTACTCTGCCCGTTGCAACCGTACCACGGCCGGAAATGGTGAATACGTCCTCGACGGGAAGGAGGAAAGGTTTATCCGTATCTCTTTGGGGAGTGGGGATATACTTGTCGATAGTATCCATCAATTCGAGAATGCACTGACATTCGGGAGCGGCAAGAACTTCCGCGTCGGGGCAGCCGGAAGAAGCTTTTTCAAGCGCCTTCAAAGCCGAGCCCTTGATAATGGGAATTTCGTCGCCGGGGAAATCGTAACTTGTAAGAGTATCCCTTATCTCCATTTCAACGAGTTCAAGAAGTTCGGGGTCGTCCATTTGGTCGGTCTTGTTAAGGAAGACTACGATATAGGGAACGCCTACCTGACGCGCAAGGAGGATATGCTCCTTGGTCTGGGGCATGGGACCGTCGGTCGCCGCAACTACGAGGATTGCGCCGTCCATCTGCGCCGCACCCGTAATCATGTTCTTTACGTAGTCCGCGTGTCCCGGGCAGTCAACGTGAGCGTAGTGACGCTTATCTGTCTGATACTCTACGTGAGCGGTGTTAATTGTTATACCACGAGCTTTCTCCTCGGGAGCTTTATCAATCTCGTCGTATCTCATTTTTGCTGCCTGACCCTTGCATGCCATAACCATTGTGATAGCTGCGGTCAGAGTGGTCTTGCCGTGGTCAACGTGGCCGATTGTGCCTATGTTGACGTGGGGCTTGCTGTTGTCGTACTTAGCCTTTGCCATTTTTGATTCTCCTTATAATTATATTTTATAAAAATGATAACTTACGCCTTGCGGCGTCGCAGCTATCGCGATGCCTGTTTTGGCTTTACTTATTATATCTTATATTTTTGAAAAACACAACCAATTTAAACCAATTTATGAAAATTGTTTAAAAGGCGGGTTAATCCTTCTTCGCTTTTGCCCTTTCGCCGATAACTTTTTCGGCAACGGACTTCGGAACTTCTGCGTAATGGTCGAACTGCATCGTAAATTGACCGCGGCCCTGCGTTCTCGAACGCAAATCCGTCGCATAGCCGAACATTTCGGAAAGGGGCACTTCCGCGTCAACCACCTTTGCGCCTGCTCTGTCGTCAGTGGAGACGATAGTGCCGCGGCGCGCCGTGACGTTGCCCATTATATCGCCGAAATAATCGTCGGGAGTGATGATTTCGACTTTCATTATGGGTTCGAGCAGAACGGGGTTGGCTTTTGCCATACCGTCCTTAAACGCCATAGAGCCCGCAATCTGGAACGCCATTTCGGAGGAGTCAACCTCGTGATAGCTTCCGTCATAGACCTGTACTTTGAAGTCAACGACCTCATAACCTGCAAGAATACCCGTTTTGGACGCGCCGCGGATACCCTTGTCGATAGCGGGGATAAATTCCTTGGGGATAGAGCCGCCGACGGTCAAGTCCTCGAAAGTATAGCCCTGTCCGGGTTCTGCGGGAATCATATGCAGTTTGCAGTGACCGTACTGTCCTTTACCGCCTGACTGCCTCTTGTATAACCCTTCGCAATCAACTGCCTTGCGGATTGTTTCGCGGTATGCAACCTGAGGTTTGCCGACGTTTGCCTCGACCTTAAATTCGCGCAGAAGTCTGTCCACTATGATATCGAGGTGAAGCTCGCCCATGCCGGCGATAATCGTCTGACCCGTTTCCTGGTCGGTATAGGTTTTGAAAGTGGGGTCTTCTTCCGCGAGTTTTACAAGCGCCATGGTCATTTTATCCTGACCTGCCCTTGTTTTAGGCTCGATTGAAAGCTGGATTACGGGGTCCGAGAAAGTCATTTGTTCGAGGACGATAGGGTGCTCTTCGTCGCAGAGCGTATCGCCGGTAGTGGTGTCTTTAAGACCGACTATCGCGCAGATATCGCCCGAATAGACCTTGTCGATTTCGGTACGGGTATTTGCATGCATCTGAACAAGACGGCCTACCCTTTCTTTCTTGCCCTTGGTGGAATTATAGACGTAAGAGCCCGAGCTGAGCACGCCCGAATAGGCTCTGAAATATGCAAGACGGCCTACGAAGGGGTCCGTAGCAATTTTAAACGCAAGTCCCGCGAAGGGCTCGTCGTCCGAAGTCTTTCTTACTTCTTCCTTGTTGGTTTCGGGGTTGATGCCCGTTACGTGGTCAACATCGACGGGCGAAGGCAAAAAGTCTATTACCGCGTCAAGAAGCATCTGCACGCCCTTGTTCTTATAGGACGAACCGCAGAGAACGGGAGTGCACTTCATTGCGATTGTAGCCGCCCTTAGCCCCTTCCTGATTTCTTCGGGGCTGAGTTCCATAGTTTCGAGGAACTTTTCCATGAGGGCGTCGTCGCCTTCCGCCGCGGCTTCCATAATTTTCATATGCGCTTCTTCGGCTGCGGCGCGCATATCCGCGGGAATTTCGTCCCTGTGGTATTGTTTGCCGTCGTCCGAATCGTAGATTTCGGAATCCATTTCGATAAGATCGACAATTCCCTTAAAGGTAGCTTCTTTGCCGATTGGCAGCTCGATGGGAATGGGGTTGGCGTTAAGCCTTTCCCTCATCATTCTTACCGCGCGCTCGAAATCCGCGCCGTTGATATCCATTTTATTGACGTACGCTATACGGGGAACTTTATACTTGTCCGCCTGGCGCCAAACCGTTTCTGACTGGGGCTCTACGCCGCCTTTCGCGCAGAATGTAGCTATTGCGCCGTCGAGAACGCGCAGGCTTCTTTCAACCTCTACCGTGAAATCGACGTGTCCGGGAGTGTCGATTATGTTTATACGGCACTCGTCCTTTTTGCTTTGACCGCTCCTTGTCCAATGGCAGGTGGTGGCGGCGGATGTAATGGTAATACCTCTTTCCTGCTCCTGCTCCATCCAGTCCATCGTCGCGGCGCCGTCGTGCACTTCACCGATCTTGTGCGTTCTACCGGTGTAGTACAAAATGCGCTCGGTCGTGGTCGTTTTGCCCGCGTCTATGTGCGCCATTATGCCTATGTTTCTTGTATGCACTAAATCGTATTCTCTTGCCATATGCTACCTCTGATTAAAAACGGAAGTGCGCAAACGCCTTGTTCGCCTCGGCCATTCTGTGCGTGTCTTCCTTTTTCTTTACTGCGCCGCCTGTGTTGTTGTAGGCGTCCATAAGTTCCGCCGCAAGTTTTTGCGACATATCTCTTTCGCTGCGCTTTCTGGTTGCGATTACCAGCCAGCGGATTGCAAGGGTCTGACGCCTTTCGGGTCTGATTTCCATAGGAACCTGATAGTTTGCGCCGCCGACGCGCCTTGCCTTTACTTCGAGAACGGGCATTATGTTATTCATTGCCTGCTCGAAAATTTCCATTGCGTCTTTGCCGAGCTTCGCGCTCATTGTTTCGAAAGCGTCGTAAACGATTCCCTGTGCCGTTCCGCGCTTTCCGTCGTACATAATCTGGTTGATAAGTTTTGTTACAACCTTTGAATTATACACGGGATCGGGTAAAACGTCCCTTTTGGGGACTCCGCCTCTTCTGGGCATAAAATAATCCTCCACTTTTATTTATTCGCTCTAACCGCGCAGAGCGCGATTTTTGCGGGTTGCTTTGCGGAAAAACGGCTGTTCAGCCTTTGATTTCCCGCGTAAGCAAAGATGTTTCGTAATTCGCGCAAAAAGCGCGGATTACATTCAGAGTTTTTTAAGGGTGAACCTTAAATAAGCTATTGCTCGTCCGAAGAGTTAAATGCTCTGCGGGGCAAACCTTCTCCACCTGCCGGTGAATACTGCCTACTTTTATCGGTTAAAGGGTATATATTCCGAGAACAAGTAGGAATAATTGCTTTTCGTGCAATTCGTGCAGTAGCGCGAATTGTCACGAGGTTGCTATGGTCGCAAAAAGGCTTGACGCTTGAAATGAATCCAAGCTTGCCTTTTTCGGCGTTAAAGTTTGAAACCTTTTTCGTGCAATTCGTGCAGTAGCGCGAATTGTCACGAGATTGCTAAGGTCGTAAAAGGCTTGACGCTTGAAATAAATCTGTCAGATAAGTTCAAGCCGCTATTTAACGCGCCTTACTTCTTGGGTTTTTTAGCGCCGTATCTCGAACGGGCTTGCATACGCTTGGAAACGCCTGCCGTATCGAGCGCGCCACGGATAATGTGGTAACGCACGCCGGGCAAATCCTTAACTCTTCCGCCGCGGATAAGGACGGACGAGTGCTCCTGCAAATTATGACCTTCGCCGGGAATGTAAACCGTACCTTCCTGCTTGTTGGTCAAGCGAACCCTTGCAATCTTACGGATAGCGGAGTTAGGCTTTTTGGGAGTGGTCGTCGTAACTGACAGGCACACGCCGCGCTTCTGAGGGCAGTTGTCCAAAATGGGCGATTTGCTCTTGTAGATTTGCCTTTCTCTGCCGTTTCTTATAAGTTGGTTGATTGTAGGCATATTTTACCTCCTTGTTTTACTCGGGGTTGCCCCCTGTGGAATATATAGACCCTTACCGCGTACCCTTAAAGCGGAGGGAGAATATGCAACTTTTTTTCGCTAAAGTCGTGCAGTGGCGCGACTTTACGCGAGGTTGCCGCGGTCGTAAAAGGCTTGACGCTTGAAGTAAATCCAAGCTTGCCTTTTTCGGCATTAAGCGTTTGAAACCTTTTTCGTGCAATTCGTGCGGTAGCGCGAATTGTCACGAGGTTGCTAAGGTCGTAAAAAGGCTTAACGCTTGAAGTAAATCCAAGCTTGCCTTTTTCGGCGTTAACATTTGAAATCTTTTCGTGCAATTCGTGCGGTTGCGCGAATTGTCACGATTTTTCCAAATAAATGGTTTAAACCGCACTTACTTTCGATTAAGACGGCGCGCCGTTACGGCGACAGTTCACCACAATAATCAGTAAATTGCATTTTAACAAAACGCGGCGGAATTGTCAAACAAATTTTAAAACTTTTTCCAAAACCTGCCTTATTTTCTCTTTTCAATGACAATTTTTCCCTATTTTCATGCTTGACAAAGCAATTCAGCCGCCTTAAAATTTAATCAAAAGCATTTAAAGGAGATTTTTATGAAAAAAAGCTTAGGCGTAAAGCCCTATTTGTTCCCTATGCCCACCTATATGATAGGCACTTATAACGAGGACGGTAGCGTTGACGAAATGATGATGGCGTGGGGCGGTATCTGCGCCGAAGATATGGTTGCGCTCAATCTGGAAGCGGCTCACAAAACGGTAGCAAATCTTAAAGCGAGAAAGGCGTTTACCCTCGCCGCGCCGGGCACGGACACGCTTGCAGAAAGCGATTACCTTGGCATTGACACGGCAAACAAGACCGCGGATAAGTTCGCAAGGACGAAACTGCACGCCGTAAAAAGCCAAAACGTTGACGCTCCCGTTATCGAGGAATATCCCCTTACGCTGGAATGTACGGTAGAAGAAATTCAGGAACAGCCCTACGGTCTCAGGGTTTTGGGCAGGATTGTAAACGTATTGGCGGACGAAAAAGCGCTTGACGGTAAAGGGACAGTTGATGTTTCGAAGCTGAACGCTTTCGTTTTCGACCAAATAAACTACGGATATTACGCGATAGGCGAAAAAGCGGGCGTCGCATGGCACAGCGGCGCGAAATTCATTAAAAAATAACGGTAACTTCCAGAAAAATCATTTACCGCCGACGGATTTTCCGTCGGCGGTTTTTTCGCGCTTTTTCAAAATATACCCGCAAAAGCGGTTTTACGCCAGCGAAATTTTATCGGACACGCTCCTTATGAAAAGCCCGCGGCGCACGCCCTCGTCTATGCAGGATAAAACCATATTCTGCATTTTGTCGGTCGCGCGGGGCGCTTTCAATTCTTTAAGAACTGCGGGGATAAGTTCGTCAAGATACATGCTTACCCTGTTCAAAAGCATATTCCGCACCGCCGAAATGACGTCGAACGGCGTATAATCCGTCTCCTGCGAGCGCAAAGCGCCCTCCTCCTCGACGCGGTAACGGTCGAAGGACGAATAACGGTCAGTCCTGAAATAATAGATATTCCCCGCCATTTCGCGGCTTTCGAAGCCGCATTTGTCGATAAGCGAACGCAGCCTGCTCTCTATTTTGACCCCCCACTTTGCAATTTTAAAAGCGGACAAAACGCGCTTTATCAAAAATTGGGTGGAAATGGGTTCTTCCGCCGCCACTACCGTCTTTATGATTTTGGTCACCTCGCCCTCGTTTTCGGGGTTGAGTATATAATTAGAATCGACCTCTTTCACCTCGAATTTCGCGTACTTGTACGGTTTTTTGAAAGATATACCGCTTTTCGCCGCGCCGGCGGTGAGTTTGTCGAGGAAGTCCTTTATCTTCTTTATTTCCCGCTTCGGATTGTTGAAGAAATTGATGGTGTAAAGCCTGACGACGTTCCAATTATTCCGTTTCAGGGTCTGCACCTGCATTACCGAACGGTCCTTTACGGAGAACTGCCGCGTGCCGTCGCAAAGCACCGCAAGGATAAAGTTGTGCTTGTTTTTGGGGTCGATTACTGCTACGTCTATCTTGAAGTCCGAAACGCCCACGTCGCAACGACATTCATAGCCGTAATTCGAAAGTTCTTCTGCGATATACTTGCCTATGCCCTGCCTGTTGACGATTATTTCGTCGCTCTTTACGGAAATATTCGCCCTTCCTTTTTCGGCAAATTCGAGGAAGGCTTTCAGCCCCGCCACCCCGCGCGAAGTCGTACGCGACAAGTCTATCATCGAATAGCGCATGGACGAGAACACTACCATTTCCTCCCTTGCGCGGGAAACGGCGACGTTAAGCCTGCGCCAGCCGCCGAGCTGGTTCAAAGGTCCGAAGTTAAGGGAAATTTTTCCCGCCGCGTCCGGCCCGTAGCAAACGGAAAACAAAATTACGTCCCTTTCGTCGCCCTGCACGTTTTCGAGATTCTTTATGAAAATGGGTTCTTCGCGCTCATAGGCGTATTCCTCTAACCCGTATTTTGCGATTGCCTTGCCGAGAAGTCTTTCAAGATAAATTTGCTGCGGCAGCGAGAAAGTGACGATGCCCATGCTCGAACGGCGCAGGCGTTCGTCTTTAAGACGGCGCACGACTTCTTCTACCAGCGCTTCGGCTTCGAGGCGGTTGCACTTGCTTGCGCCGCGGTCATACACGCCGTTTTCTATATAGTTCAGCTTGACCCTGCTGTCCATAGCGTCGGGCGAGGGGAAAGTGCAGAGTTTGGAAGAATAATAATTTATGTTGGAGAAAGCTATAAGGCTTTCGTGCTTGGAACGGTAGTGCCAGATAAGGTGCTTTTCGGGTATGCCTAAGGAGAGGCAATCTTCGAGAACGCTTTCCATATCCTCGGTTTCGGGATATTCCTCATCCACTCCCGCGCCCATAAAGTAAGTCGTGGGGGGCATCTGCTTGGGGTCGCCTACGATTATTGCCGACTTCGCCCTCGCAAGCGAAGGCACCGCCTCGCACGTGGGTATCTGGGAAGCTTCGTCGAAAATTACTATATCGAACAATTCCGGGTCGGGCGGCAGGAATTGCGATACGGTTATGGGGCTCATCAGCATGCAGGGCGCCACTACTTTCAAAAGTTCGGGAATCTCCGAGAACAGCGTGCGCAGGTTCAATGCGCGCATATTGCCCTTTATCTGCCGCTGGAAAGTCATCAGTTCCAGCGCAAGCGCGCCTTCCGTCTCCTTTGCGGGCAGGCGGGATATAAGGTCCGCACGTATCTTTTCGCGCGTAAGCACGGCAAATTCTTCGAGAAGCCTTGAAAACGCTGCGGCGTTTTCGTCCATGACGCTTGCCGAGAATACGGCTAAATCTTCGTCCGCGGGAATGTTCGTCTGAATGAAATTTCTATACACGTTCTTGCGGAACGAGGATAAAATCTGCTGTCCGCTGATTTTTCCCTGTTCCATTGCGTCCGTCATAAACGTAAGCCCGCAGTCATTCAGTTTTTTCGCAGTCGCCTTGTACTTGCACCATGCGGGAAGCATATCCACGTTGTCTATGAGCGCGGTGCACTTCTGCAAAAGCACTTCGAAGATATCCGCGTCCTCATACGCTGATTTGTCGGCGTTAATAAGTTTAACGAAGCCGTCAACGCTCTTTATAAATCCCTGCGCCGCCGAAATATAGCCCGAAACGAGAGGAGCAAGCGTTCCGCCCGAAGCCGATGCGCATACGCTGTTGAAGGCGTCGGCGTTGTAGTCCATAAAAGTCTGGGCGCACAGCGCGTGGAAATCGTACAGCGGCGCGAGAAATTCCGAACGCTTTTTATCGTTTATGCCGCCGAAGCCCATAAACTTTTCGGAAAGATTGGTGTTGGTAAGCATCATTTCGCGCGCCTTTTCTATTTCGTTCGCGCGTTTTATCCATTCGAGTTCGTCCTTTGCGGCAAGCGGCGCACGCCCGCAGCGGTTGATACGTTTCAAAACCTGCAAAAGTATGCGCGAGGAACGGTAATTCTCCCCCCAATTATCTATTTCGCGCTCTATGTCGGGCGCGAATTTTTCGATGTCGGGCAGGGTCTTGAAGTATTTAAGCCAATGCTTTACCTCCGTATCGTAGCGCAGGCTGGCGTTGTAAAAGCGGTAAAATTCCGCTTCGTCGCACTCAAAAAATTCTTTCAGCCCGTCGCCTTGCAACACGGACGCGATACGTATGGAATTTTCCAGCTTTTTAAAAGTGAATTTGGAGACCTTCTGGTTGAAAGTTTCAAGAAAAAGCCCCAGATAGTTTTTAAGATGTTTAAGTTCCGCCAAAACGACTTCCGCCGCGCACAGCACGGAAGCTTTCACCTTTTGGTCGCAGGTTGTTAAGCGCACCTCCGAAAAGGGAGAACGGTAAACGCCCCCGCACTCGGCTGCCGCCGCCTGAGCCGTGGCAAGCATTTCCTCGTACGCTTCCAGCTTCTTTTTTGTCAAGCTGTCATAGAAAGTGGTTTCTATATTCATTAGTTCGGGCGCGGACTTGTTTTGAAGATAATAGACAATGCCCTCGTAAATAGACACGCCGAGGCGGCGTTTTTTATGCAGAGCGGCAAGCGGGGCGCGCAGTTTTTCGCGTACGTCCTTGATTTTCGCCGCCGCGTCCTTGAATTTTTCGCCGTCGCTCACGCCCGTAAGCGAGAGGGTGTTTTCGATATTCCTTATAATTTCGGATTTGTCCGCGGACTTGCCCGAATGAAATTCAAGGCAAAATTCGCCTATGCCTATATCGCATAAACGCTTTTTGACCACCTGCAAAGCCGCCTGTTTTTCGGCGACGAACAAGACGCGTTTGCCCGAATCGACGGCGTTTGCGATAATGTTGGTTATGGTTTGGCTTTTGCCCGTGCCGGGAGGACCGTGCAGAACGAAAGTAGTGCCCTTTGCGGACTCCGCGACGGCGGAATACTGCGAACTGTCGCAGGCAAGGGGCACAAGGACTTCGGCGGGGTCGGCGTCGTCCTCGTCCACGCCCGTAAGCCTGTTGCCCGCAAGTTTGTTAGTATTGGTAAGCAGGCTTTCTATAAGGGCGTTCTTGCGGTATTTCGCCACGTTCTCCTTGACGTCCGCCCACATTGCGTATCGCGCGAACGTGAATTGCGAAATATATACGTCCTCATAGACGTTCCAGCCCTTTAAATTGACCGTTTTTGCGCGGAACACGGCTATAATTTCCGCCGGGGAAAGCCCTTTACCTTCAAGCCCGCGCACGTCTATGCCGAATTGCTGCTTCAAAAATTCCAAAAGCGTAGTGTTAGGCTCGTACCCGGTGGAAATTTCCATCACCACGGAACGGTTTTTAAGCCTTTTAAGTCTTACGGGAAGCAGGGCGAGGGGGGCGTATTTATCCTCCTTATCCCCCTCGTTTTTCCACTTCAAAAATCCGAACGCGAGAAACAGGGTGTTCGCGCCCGCCTCTTCCTCCGCCGAACGCGCCTTGCGTATAAGGGTCTGCGCAGTTTCGCCCAGCTCCTCCGCCGTAAGCGCGGCGCGTATCTTGCCGCCGTTCATTTCAAGGGAGATAAGCTCCCCCAGCCCCGCGTCCTTTTTGCCGCCGAAAGGCAAAGACTTGGAATCGGGCGAAGGTTCGGGAAAGAGTACGAACGCGTCCTTTTGTTCCAGCTTTTCGCAGAATGACGGCAAATCGCCCGATATTATATGCATGCAGTCACGCGAGTAATGAAAGTTTAACAGATTGTTTTTAAGGGACAAATCCAAAAGCCTGCGCTGCCAGCTTCTGTCTTTGGAAGCCGACCTGTCGTACTCGTAGCGCGAAGCGTCGAATACGGTTGCTGGCTTTTCGTCGTATGAGGACTGTCTGTCGCCCAAAAGCTCGTAACCCGAAGCCGTTTTGACCTTTAACGGCAAAGGGAAAATGCCGCCAATGCGGCAGCGCTTAACGTCGAGGCATATTTCAAACGAATTTTTCTGCAACGCCGAAAGAAGGTGCGCTTCGCTTGTGGTATAGCTTGCGTTCTTATGGGCGAACAAATCCTCAACGTCGAATATAGTAAGGTTGTTCACGCCGCTCAAAAGATATTTTTCGATAAGCTGCATGTCGTCCTGCATGGGCGAAGAAAAACAGCTTTCGTAAAGCCAAACGCCCACGCCTACCGACTTTTTGCCCAAAAGTATGACGGGGTTTAACTTAATGCTTTCGAAGCAGCCCGCCGCGAAAACGGCAAGTTGCAGGGGAGTGGCTTTTTTGTCGCGTATTATCCCCTCGATTTCGCCCGTGCAGTTGACGGAAGAAAAGTCCTCGCCCTCTTCCCGCTCTATATTGACGTGGCGTATCGCCGAAAAAATCGAAGCCGCCGCGCTTCTCAACGCGTTTTTGTCGTTGGCGGCGTAGCCCGTGAACTCGGAAGAATAGCCCCACGTCTTTAATTGAAGCCCCGCTTCTGCGAGAATCTTCTGGCAGTCGGCAAGTTTGGGGCGGACGAACGCCGCAAGCATTTCGGCGTTGCCCGACAGCCCCGACCAATAGTTAATGGGCAGAGCCGTAACTTCGGCGGCAAGCGTGCATATCACCGCCTTGCCGCACTTGACCGTCACTTGAACGGTGCAGGCTTCCGGCGCGGAAAGGTCGGCAAGATATTTGGGGTTTAAAAGGTTGCGCGGAACTACTTCCACGCTGCTTTGGGCGGGTATCTCTTCGATTTCCGACTCCTGCGGAAGAATCAGCCCCGTAGAGCCCGAAACGGACACTGCGACGCCCGAAAGGTTCTGTTCGTCGCGGTTGAAAATTTTAAACGACGTAAAAAGCGGCAGTTTAAGATAATAAGTCGCATAGGAAACGGCGTTGGACAGCTCGCCTTCGATTTCGATGTTTTCAAACGGTTTTTTTGTTTTAGCGCTCATACTTCGACCCGAAAAATAAAATTCCCAATCATTATACCACAACAAATCCGTTTGAGCAAGCCTCAAACGGACCTTTTAAAATTATTATCGCAAACCTTATTATTTAACCGTTTCGAATTGCGAATAATATAGCTCCGCATAATACCCGTTCTTTGCCATCAAAGAATCGTGCGTGCCCTGCTCCACGACGTCGCCGCCGCGCATTACAAGTATTTTGTCGGCGTTTTTAACGGTTGACAATCTGTGCGCTATCACAAAACACGTACGCCCTTTCATAAGCTCGCCCATAGCCTGCCGTATAATCTGTTCCGTGCGGGTATCCACGTTGGACGTGGCTTCGTCGAGTATCAGCATGGGCGAATCGAGAAGCATGGCGCGGGCTATGGTCAGAAGTTGTTTCTGCCCCTTGGAAATATTGACGGCGTTGTCGTTTAAAACTGTGTCGTAGCCCTGAGGAAGTTTGGTTATGAACGAATGTATTCTTGCGGCTTTGCATACTCTTTCCACGTCCGAACGGGTCACATCTTTGTTCCCGTAGGCGATATTTTCGTAAACCGTACCCGCGAAAAGCCAGGTATCCTGCAAAACCATGGTAAAGGCGCGGCGCACGGAGGAACGGGTAAGTTCCCTTACGTCCTGCCCGTCTATTTTGATTGTGCCGCCGTCGGGGTCGTAAAAGCGCATCAAAAGATTTATTATGGTTGTCTTGCCCGCGCCCGTATGCCCCACGATTGCCACAACTTCACCGCTTTTCACGGAGAGCGAAAAGTCGCGGATAACCGTTTTATCCTTTTTGTAACCGAATTTAAGGTGCTCTATTTCAACCTCGCCGCGCACGTTTACAAGGGCGCGCGCGTTTTCGGGGTCGGCGGGTTCGGGCTTTTCTTCCAACAGGCGGAAAACGCGTTCCGCGGCGGCAATAGCCGACTGAAATTCGCCCATTATGTTGGCTATTTCGTTTATGGGACCCGAAAATTTGCGGGAATACAGCACGAAAGAGGAAATCTGCCCGGGAGTCAGACCGCCCACCGCGCCCATATACAGAAGAGCGCCGAAAACGCTGACGAGAGTAAGCGAAAGATTGTTTACAAGGTTGACGAACGGTCCGGATAGCGTGCCGTAGTACTCGGCGCGCGCGTAGGCGTCTATCGCCTCGGAATTTTTCACTTCGAAGTCGGCTATGACCTTTTCCTGGCAGTTATAGGCGCGGGTCGTCCTCTGCCCCGAAGTGATTTCTTCGACATAGCCGTTAAGTTCGCCCAGCTTTGCCGAACGCCTGCGGAAAAGCGGCTGCACGCGTTTTACGATAAAGCGGGTTATCACCGCAGAAAGGGGCACGGTAACCACGAAAACAAGCACCAGCAAAGGGGCTATCGTAAGCATCATGACAAGCGAACCGACTATCATTACGGCGCTTTTCAGTACAATTATCACGTCGTTGGCGAGAGATTCGCCCACGGTGTCTATGTCGTAGCTCAGCACGGAGATTATGTCGCCCGCCTGCCGTTCGTCGAAAAATCCCACGGGCAGGGTGGAAAGTTTTCCGAATACGTCCGACCTCATCTTTTTGACAATCCCGCGGGAAACGTAAGCCATTCCGACGGCGGAAAGATATTCCAGCAGCGCCGAAACGACGTACAGCGCGACGAGTATCGCCGCGAATATGCCTATCTGCGCGAAGTTTGTCGAGCCGTCGGGCTTTATTTCGTCAATCGCAAGCCCGCACAGCCACGGACCGACAAGGTTTGAAACGGTGCCCGCCACGTTCGCGAGAAAAACTGCGATAAGTACGGGTACGTACGGCTTTAAATAGCCGAAAAGCCTTTTCAGAACGAATTTTTTATCGACCTTTCTGCCCTCGAAGGAGCGGTTGTCGTGGATATTCAAACGTCTTACAGCCATATCACCGCCCCCTCTCCGCGCCCATTTGCGTGGAATAAATAAGCGAATATTCACCGCAGGACTTCAAAAGTTCTTCGTGCGTGCCTGCGCCTATGATTTTACCGTCGTCGAGCACGATAATAAGGTCGGCGTGTTTTACGGAACTTATCCTCTGCGCGACGATTACCTTGGTTGACGAAGAATAATTTTTGGAAAGCGCCTTCCGGAAAGCGGCGTCCGTGGCGTAGTCGAGCGCGGACGAACTGTCGTCGAGAATGAGAATTTCGGGGTTTCCCGCAAGCGCGCGGGCAATCAGAATACGCTGTTTCTGCCCGCCCGACAGATTATTAGCCTTCTGCGCGAGGTCGAAACCGAGCCCGCCTTCCAGCCCGTCGATAAATTCGCGCGCCTGCGCGTCATCGACCGCCCTTTCGATGTCCTCATCCGTCAGCCCCCTGCCGAAGTCTATGTTTTCCCGCACGGACGCCGCCATAAGAAAGTCATTCTGGAACACAACCCCGAATTTTTTGCGCAACTCGCCCAAGGGATAGCTTTTAACGTCTTTGCCATCTACGAAAATCTGCCCCGAGTCCGCGTCGTAAAAGCGCATGAGAAGGCTTATGACGGTGGATTTTCCGCTTCCCGTTCCGCCCAATATTCCCAGCGTTTGCCCAGCGCGCAGGGCAAAGCCTATATCTTTCAGGTCGTCCTCCGCACCGTTATATGAAAAATTTACGCCCTTGAACTGCACCTTGAAATTTTTGTCGCCTTCGGGGCAGACTTCCGTCTTTTCCGAAACGTCCATGCCGAGAATTTTTTCTATTCTCGCCGCGCTTGCCGAACCGCGCGAAATGACCACGAAAATTTTAGTAAGCGCTATCATGGCGTTTAAAATCATAACGAAAAATTGAAGAAATTCAAGCACAGTCCCCGCGCTGTCCGAACACAGCGCGCCGACGGCTATCAGAACCACAAGCCCAAGATTCAATATAAGGGTAGCCGCGGGATTTGAAAGGGACATTATTCTGTTCGCCTTAAATTCCGTTGCGGCGAGTTCCTTTACAACGCCGTCGAATTTTTCCGCCTCGTATTCGCTCTTTGAAAGCGCCTTTATAACGCGCACGCCCGTAACGCTTTCCTGCGTGCGGCGCACCATATCGTCCTGCTTGCGCTGAACGGAAAAGAACAAGGGTATGCTTTTTTTGGTAATAATAAATACCGTAACGCCTACAAGAGGTATGCACGCGAGAAGCACGCACGCCAAAATCACGTCCTGCGTAAACGCGAGGATAAGCCCGCCCGCAATCAGAATAGGCGCGCGCACGCCCAGCCGCAGTGTACGGGCGACCATTTGGTTGACGTAATAGCTGTCGCTTGTAAGCCGCGAAATAAGCGACGGAAGCCCCACACCATCTACCTGTTCGGAACTTAAATAGCAGGTCTTTTTGAAAAGGTCGTATCTTAGGTCGTGGGTCATATTCCCCGAGGACTTGACTGTAAGCCTGTTCGCAAAGACGTTGCCGAGCAACGCCAAAAGTGCGCACAAAAGCATAGCCCCGCCCAAAGCGAAAGTGTATTTCAGCTTTTGGTCGTGCGTCAGCGCGGGATTATCCGCGACGTCGTCTATAACCGTCTTTAACAACAGCGGCAGGAAAAGCTCCGCGACCGACCCGATAAATTTCAGGATAAGTCCCGCAGCGACCGTACCGCCGTACGGTTTAAGATAGCGCAGGGTTTTTGTCAATTTTCACTCCGTAATATTATGAACGTCTTTAATCTTCCCTTTCCACCTTTACTTCGGGCGTGCAGTCGCATACGCCGCGGACGGCGGAACAGATTCTTTCTTTCAGTTCGGCGTCGGTATGCGGGCAGGAAAAGGGTACGCCCGCCTCGAAAATAAGTTTTTTTTCAATTCCGCGCACAAGCCGGAAATCGTGAAGTTCCAGCCCTTCCGCCATTCCCTCCACAGCCGCGCGGACTTTGTCTTCAAGCGCAAACGCCTCGGCGTCTTCGAGGTCAACGGGGTCGAGGTGCGCCGTCAAATCCACTCCGAAATCTTTTGCGGCGTTATGCTCAATTTTATCGAGAACGGCGTGCGCCGAAAGCGCGGGCAGGGAAGCGTCCATTTCCACGTGCACCGTTCCCACATACAGGTCGCGCCCCAGCACATATACGCGCAGGTCGTGTATGCCTATTACTCCTTTTTCGGACAAAATATATGCGCGTAAAGAGTTTACAAGCCCGAATTCCGGTCCTTGCCCTAAAAGTTTTGAGCCCGCTTCCCTTAAAATAGCTATACCCTGCCAGCCTATGAAAACGGACACGAGCGCGCCCACCCAGCCGTCGGCGTTCACTCCCGTGAAGCGGGTGACCAAAAGTCCGGCGATAACCGCGAGGGCGGAAAGACAGTCGCACGCACTGTCTATGGCGACGGCGTGCAAAGCGTCCGAGCCCAGCCGTTTCGCCTGAACGCCGTAAATCAAAAACATTACCGCCTTTACCGCAACCGAAACGCCGAGGACTATATAAACGGTGTACGAATCTTCCGAAACCTCGCCCGCCGCAATCTCTACGACCGCCCCGCGCAGAAGTTCCGCCGCCACGAACAGCACCAGACAGCCTATTATCATGGAGGCGATATATTCCGCCCTTCTGTGTCCGTAAGGGTGTTTTATATCGGCGGGTTTTTCAGCTATCCCGAAAGATACGAGAGAAACTACGCCGCTGCCGCAATCGCTTAAATTATTGAATCCGTCCGCTACGACGGAAACTATCCCGAAGATTATCCCAACCGCTAATTTGAACGCGGCGAGCGCAAGATTAAGTACTACGCCCAAAATGCTTGTCAGCGCACCGCTGCGGGCGCGTTTTTTACCGTCCATAAATCAACTCCGTTATACTCTATGCGCTTACCGTTTTATTGTTTCAAGGGCAGGGAAACGGTAAATTCCGAACCTTCGCCCGGCTTGCTCGACACGGCGATTTCTCCCCCCGAAAGGGCGCATATCCGCTTGCATATGGCAAGCCCCAGCCCGTTGCCTTCCACTCCCTCGGCAGTTTCCGAACGGTAGTATTTATCGAAAATATGGGGCAGGTCCTCTTCCTTTATGCCGCAGCCGCTGTCTTTGAACGCGGCTACCGCAAAATTGCCCGAACGCTTTAAGCTTACGTTTATTTTTCCGCCCTCGGGAGTGAATTTTACCGCGTTTGACAGAAGATTAAGCCATACCTGTCTTAAAAGCGAGCTGTCGCCGTTTATTTTCAACGGTTCGAGGTCGGCGGATACCTCTATATTCTTTTCATCCCATTCCCTTGCCAGAAGAACTATACAGTCGCTTATTTCCGAGTCGAGTTTTATGGGCTTATTTTCGCCGAGAAGCTGCTGGCTTTCAAGTTTGGAAAGGATAAGGGTGCTGTCGGCAAGCCTGAATAGCCTGCCCGCCTCGTCCGAAATTATTCTTAAAAGCTTTTTCTGTTCCTCTTCCGAAAGTCCCCCTTCCAAAAGAAGATTGGCAAAACCCTGTATAGAGAAAAGCGGGGTTTTGATTTCATGCGAAAAGCTGTGCACAAAGTCCTCGCGCATGTTCCGCGCGGAGCGCAGCTCTTTGGTCATCTTGTTGAAGTTGAGATAAATCCGCGAAAAGGCGTCGCGGCGGCCGTATTGGATTTCGGTTGTATAGTCGCCTTCGGCTACGCGGTTGAGGCTGTCTATTATTATCTGCGCCTTGCGAAACTCGAAATAGAATAAAGTGACTATCGTCACAGTAAATATAAGCGCAAATCCCGAAAGCGCTATGAATGAAATGGTATATGCGTCGAAACCCCTGTCGTTGAAAAAAGTATTAAGCACGGCTACGGTTATGGAAGCTGCTGCAATCAGCGCGGCGAAAACAAGCACGCCTATGCCGAAAAGCAGCAAGCCCCGCTTCGTTCTGCGGCCTGTAAAAAACTTGTTCATTTCTTTATCACCGCCTTATAGCCTACCCCGCGGATAGTGCATATTTCAAATTCCTCGTATCCCTCGAAGCGCTTTCTCAACCTGTTGATGTGCGTACGCACGGTGCTTTCGTCGCTTTCTGAACCATATCCCCATACGCTGTCCAAAATATTTTCCTTCGTGAATATCTTGTTGGGATAGGAAAGAAGAAGAAATAAAAGCCGGAATTCCTTTGTGGGCAGTTCTTCCGTCATATCCCCCTTCGTTACCGTAAAGGACGCGGCGTCAACCACCACCTCCCCCACGACAATTTTTCCCTCGTTGGAAATTTTGTAGCGCCTTAAAAGGGCGTCTATGCGCCATATCAGTTCTTCGAAGTTGACGGGTTTGGTCATATAATCGTCGCAACCCGCGGCAAAGCCCCGCCCCTTGTCAGTCATTGCGTCCTTCGCCGTAAGCATTATCACGGGCGTTTCGCTGCCCCTCGAACGCAGTATCTCCACAAAGGAAAAACCGTCCGTTTCGGGCATCATCACGTCGGTTATAATAAGGTCTATCCCGCCTTTTTCGAGAATTTCGAGGGCGGGTCGCGCCCCCGAAGCGGAAATTACGCCGTAGCGCGAGCGCAGGCGCATTTCAAGCAACAGGCGGACGTTGTCGTCGTC
>CANPZW010000023.1 GCA_947589385.1 uncultured Clostridia bacterium
ATGTAGGGGTCAAGCTTCTGAGACGCAACTTTATATCCCCTGCATTTCAAAAGTCTGCCGAGCGACGCCGCCGTGATGCCCTTGCCCAAACCGGACACAACGCCGCCTGTAACGAATATGTACTTTGTCATAATTTCTCCCTGTCCGCGCCGCGGACGCTTTTGTCACAAAATTTTCCGAAATATTATATCATATCCCGCCGCCTTTTGCAATAGCTTGATTTAAATTTGCCTGAATTTAATTTTTACTTAGCCCAAATTTTTGTTTTATCCCTTTAAAGCTCGATTTCGCCCGAAAATACGAGTTCAGCACCGCCGTAGAGCCAAACCGAATCTTCGGTGTATGTAACCTTCAATTCTCCGCCGCGAGTGAGGACGGAAATTTCCTCCCCCGCGTCGCAAAAGCCGTTTAACGCCGCGGCAGTTGCCGCGGCGCACGCGCCCGTGCCACAGGCGAGCGTTTCCCCCGTGCCTCTCTCCCAAACCCGCATTTCAAGGCGGTTTTTGCCTGCTGTTTTTACAAATTCCACGTTTATCCTTTCGGGAAAGGAAGCATGATATTCGATTTTTTTGCCGACCGCAGGCAAATCGAGAGCGGAAAAATCGTCAACGAACACCACGCAATGGGGATTGCCCATCGAAACGAGAGTAATTTTATAAATTTCACCGCCGACTTCCAGCGGCTGACCCACTACGGTTTTCCCGACGAACGACGAGGGAATCTTTTCCCCTTCGAGAACGGGCTTACCCATATCCACCCTCGCGGCGTTCACCTTTCCCGCGCCGCCGAAAAACAGTTGGAGCTTTTTCACGCCAGCAAGCGTTTCCACCGTGCAGAAATTTCCTTTTACGTATCCCATATCGTGCGCGAGTTTTGCGGCGCATCTTATGCCGTTGCCGCACATTTTGCCCTCCGAGCCGTCGGAATTGAACATCCTCATGCGGAAGTCCGCCTTATCGGAAGGGCATAAAAGTATCAGTCCATCGCCGCCGACCGAAAAATGTCTGTCCGATAGCCGACGGGAAAGCTTTTCGGGATTCAGCGGTTCGCTTTCCATACAGTCCAGATAGATGTAATCGTTACCCGCACCCTGCATTTTATAAAATTTCATAACGCCATTTTATGCAAAACGCGTTTTTAAGTTGAATTTACGCTACGAATTATTCGGTTTTTCCCAATTACGTTGAAATCCAAATTTTTAAGCCGCCCGCGGATTTTTTCAATCCGCGGGCGGCTTTTTTACCGTTAATTTATATCGGATTTTTAATTTTTTTCAAAACGCGGTGCGTTCGTAGCGCCCGCCCACTGACGGGGGTTAATACATTACTATGTATGCGTCGCGCTCTGCCCCGACCGATACGTACTTAATTTTGCACTCGCAAAGTTTTTCAAGAAGGGCAATGTATTCAAGCGCTTCTTTGGGAAGTTCTTCCTTCTTGCGGCACTTGGAAATATCGCAATGCCAGCCCTTAACTTTTTCGAAAACGGGTTCGCAATCGTCCAACACGTCGGTGAAGGGAAATTCGTCGATAAGCCGTCCGTTCAGTTTATAGCGGGTGCAAATTTCTATTTCCTCGTAATCGTCAAGGACGTCAAGTTTGGTAAGCGCTATTTCGTCCGCCCCCTGGCAGCGTATCCCGTAGCGTGACGCAACCACGTCGAAAGGTCCTACTCTCCTCGGTCTGCCCGTAGCCGCGCCGTATTCGCCGCCCAGCTCGCGCAGCCTTTCCGCCTTTTTGCCGAAGTATTCGCAGGTGAAAGGTCCGCCGCCCACGCAGCTTGAATAAGCCTTCATTATACCTATCGAATTATCGAGCTTTAAATTCGGGATACCCGCGCCTATCGGCGCGTAAGCCGCTATCGTCGAGGACGACGAAGTATAGGGAACTATGCCGTAATCTATATCCCTCAAAGCGCCCAGCTGGGCTTCGAACATTATGTTCTTGCCCGCCTTGTTAGCCTCGTTTAGATACACGCCCGTATCTATTATGTATTCTTTAAGCGGTTTGCCGTACGTTTCGAAATATTCTATCATATCCTCTACGCGGACGGGCTCGAATCCGTATGCCTTTATGGTCATGTTCTTCCAGGCAACTACGTCGGGAAGGCGTTTATATAAAAGTTCGGTATTCAGAAGCTCGCCCATGCGGAAAGCCTTTTTCATATACTTGTCGGCATATACGGGAGAAATTCCGCGGCGGGTAGAGCCGTACGGTTTGCCCGTAGCCTTTGTAAGCCTATCCTCTTCCATAATGTCCTGCAAGACGTGATAAGGCATTGTGATTATGGCTTTATCGCTGATTTTAAGGTTTTCGGGAGTAATTTTTATGCCGCTCGCCCTAAGCTTTTCGATTTCGCCGCAGAGGTGCTTTATATCCACCACCATTCCGCAGCCCATTACGTTTACCACGTTTTCACGCAGAATACCCGACGGAAGCAGATTCAAAACAAATTTGCCCTTGTCGTTTATTACCGTATGCCCCGCATTGTTTCCGCCCTGATAACGGCAGACAACGTCGAATTTTTCGGACAGAAGGTCAACCATTCTGCCCTTGCCTTCGTCGCCCCAGTTTATCCCACATATACTTGTAAGCATTTTATTGCTCCTTAAATGAATTTTCGAGCTTTAAATATCCTTAATGCCGCCTTTCGGCAAGCATCACCATATCATTATATTACAAAACCCAAGATTAGTCAAGCTAATTTTTATCGCCGCTTTTATCGTCGTTTTTATCGCTGCGGTCATCGAAGCCGGCGGGTTTTATCACGTGTGAATTTTTAACGTCGTTATGCATTTCGTTTGGGTCGGCAGCAACTATTCCCCTCTGCAATTTATCGTAGCCGTGCTTTTTGCGGATTTCATCTACGGTGCGCTCCACTGTTTCAAGTTTTTTATAGCTGCCGAAACTTTCGTCGAATGTCACTTGCGAAGCTCCGTTGTCGAAACCGGAAACGGCGACGCCCAAAGCGCGCACTTTGAAAGGGGGCTTGAAATTTTCCTTGAAAAGTTCGAACGCATGACGGGCAATTTCCGAACACAGCGCGGTATGCCGTACTTTTTTCTGCACCGAAAAGCTGTTTAACGCGCTGTCCCGCACCCAGAGGTGAACGGTGTCCGCAAGCCCCTGCTCCGTTTCGCGCAGGCGCGCCGCTACGCTTTCCGAAAGCACGTACAGGCGGCGTTCTACGCCTTCGTAAGAGAGTATATCCTCGGGATACGTCGAAGAATTGCTTATGGACTTATATTCACGCCGTTCGTCCATATGTTTGACGGGTTCGTCGTCGCCGCCGCGCGCGTATCTTAAAAGCGTTTCGCCTATTTTACCGAAATTGTTCCGCATAACCCCGTCGTCGGCTTCCGCAAGCCTGCCTATGGTCGTAAGCCCCATAGCGCGAAGTTTTCGGGTCGTCGCCTTGCCGACGAAAAGCAAATCCTCTACGGGCAACCCCGTTACAACTTCTTTATAATTTAGATATGAAATTACCGTAGTGCCGTCGGGTTTTTTCAGGTCGCTGCCGAGTTTTGCGAAAACTTTATTGAACGACACTCCGCAGGAAACGGTTATGCCAAGTTCTCTTTTTACCTCTTCCCGTATTGTATCCCCCAAAAATCGCAGGTATTCATCGGTAAAATGTTCTTCGCCGTCCGCCACCGTCGTTTTGGGTTCGAATTTCGGAAAAATCAAAGTGGAACGGGTTACGTCAAGCCAACATTCGTCTATGCCGAAGCCCTCTATAAGGTCGGTATAGCGCGCGTAAATCGCCCTGACCCTGCGGGAATAATCCATGTATCTGTCGAAATGAGGCGGCACGATTAAAATATCGGGACATTTTTTCTGCGCCTGCCACACGGTATCCCCTGTTTTAACGCCCATACGCTTTGCTTCTTCGCTTTTGGCAAGGACTATCCCCTTGCGTTCCTCCTTGTTCCCGCAGACCGCAACGGGCTTGCCCGAAAGCGACGGGTTGAAGAGCCGCTCAACCGAAGCGTAAAAATTATTCAAATCGGAATGAATTATTATCCGTTCCATAATTACTTTGTAAGCGAGGCGCAGAGCCCGTCAAGAACCCCAAAATAATCGGGAAAAGTCTTTGAAACGACTTCCGCGTTTTCTATCTCGATTCCGTCGGCGCGCAGTCCCGTCAATGCGAAAGCCATCGCGACGCGGTGGTCACCGAAAGTTTTGAGTTTCGCGGGCTTTGGTACGGCGGGATAAATTTTTATTCCGTCGGCAAATTCCTCGCATTCCACTCCCATAGCCGAAAGATTGATACGTATTGCGTTTAAACGGTCGCACTCCTGTTTTCTGATGTGACCGACGCCGTAAATTTCCGTAGTCTTATCAAGGTAAGGGGCGATTGCCGCAAGAGTCAACGTTTGGTCGGAAAACGCGGACATATCCGCTTTTCCGCCATTGAACGACTTTAAAAAATCTATAAATTTGAAGTCGCACTGCAAGCTTTTCAAAGGCATATCTTTGACTGTTATTTCCGTTTCCAATATCTTATTCGCCGCATAAAAATAGCAAGCCGACGAAATATCCGGCTCTATCTTGTAATCCGCCGCCTTGTAAACGCCGTTTACGCAATACGTATTGCCGTCTTTGAAAACTTCCGCGCCGAAAGCCCGCATGACTTCGCTGGTCATATCTGCGTAATTTAAAGAATGGCTGCCCGAAAAGCTTATTTTGACGGGCTTTTGCGCGCATACCGCCGTAAGGAACAGGGCGGACAAAAACTGGCTGCTTTCCGTGATATCGACCTTAATATTCGGAAATACGGGAGAAGTGCCGCGTATTTTAAGGGGGAAGCCGCCATTTTCGGCTTCAATAAACGCGCCCGCCGCGCGCAAATAATCCAAAAGCGGCAAAATGGGGCGTTTTTTCATAGCGTCCGAGCAATCGATATAATATTCCCCGTCTGAAAAGGCGGCAAGCGCCGTTAAAAAACGCGCCGCCGTGCCTGAGTTTCCGACGTTGAACGACGCTTTCTTTTCGGGAATTTTACCGCCGCATCCCTCGACAAAAATATTCGCTCCGCTTACTGAGATTCCAATCCCCAAAGCTTTCAGACAAGATATAATGGTTGAACTGTCGTCGCATACCGAAGCGCCATGGAGAACGGATTTCCCCTTTGCAAGCGCGGCGCAGACGAGGGCGCGCGCCGTAACGCTTTTCGAACCCGTCAAAGTAACTTCAAAATTTTTATTTTTGATTTTCCCGAAAATGTTCCGCGTTTTGTAAATCATACAATTCATTAAAAAACTTCATACGTACTGCGTTTTCCGCCTGCGGAGAATATCGCCCGCATACAGTTTATAAGGGCAAGGCAAAGTATAAACTTCCTGAACGAGTTTGCAGTCGCCGACTTCTTCGCCCGCGCTTGTATATGCCTTTTCGACTGTAAAGGCTTTACCGAAGCTATTATACGGGGAAAGAATTTCAAGCCTGTCGCCAACCTTAAAACGCCCCCGCATTTCTACTTTTATATTGCCGTTTTCACAGCCGACGACATTGCCTATGTAATCGCAATCTCCCTTTGCCTGGCTGTCGGTATAATTGACGGTATTATCGTTTTTTCCGAGGGCGTAAGCCGTGGTATAATCGCGGTGGAAAGCGGTTAAAAGCTCCCTTTCGATTATACCCGAATAGCCGCCGTCAATACATCTGCGGTATGCGTTTATAACCGTTGCGAGGTAATATTCGCTCTTCATTCTGCCCTCTATTTTAAACGAACGCACGCCCGCCCTCTCCATTTCACCGAGATGGGCGCTCATGTTCAAGTCCTTTGAATTTAAAATATATGTGCCCCGTTCGTCCTCCTCCATATCAAGCCACCCGCTGTCCGAAAGTTCGTCAACCTTGCGTATCTGATAGTTCCAGCGGCACGCCTGCACACATTCGCCGCGGTTGCTTTCCCTGCCTGCAAGATAGTTAGAAAGCAGGCATCTGCCCGAATAAGATATGCACATAGCGCCGTGCACGAAGGCCTCCAACTCGATTTGCGGAACATATGCGTGAATTTCCGCGATTTCGTCAAGCGAAAGCTCCCTTGCGAGAATGACTCGCGCCGCCCCTTGCTCATACCAGAATTTTACGGCGTATTTGTTTGTAATGTTCGCCTGCGTGGAAATATGCACGGGCAGTGCGGGAGCAGATTTTTTTGCCGCGCACAAAACGCCGCTGTCCGAAATTATCGCGGCGTCCGCACCCGCTTCCCGCAAAAACGCAAAATAATCTTCCATAAGCGCAAGGTCCTTGTTTTTTGCGAAGATATTCGCGGTAACATACACCTTCTTGCCGAGCGAATGGGCGTATTTCACTGCCGCAACCAACTCGTCGCGAGTAAAATTATCTGCAAAAGAACGGAGCGAAAAGTCCTTGCCGCCTATGTACGCCGCGTCCGCACCGAAATAAAGCGCCGTTTTAAGTTTTGAAAAGTTGCCCGCAGGGGCTAATAATTCCGACATAACTCAACACGTCCCGACATTTTTAAATTTTTACGGACATTGCAAGCCCGTTGCCCGCGTTTATTACGACAGTCCGGAATTCGGAATCCGATATGATTGCCGAAAGATATTCCTTTATATGTTCAACGAGCATTTTCCTTTTTTTTGGCGTTTCCCTCTCGCCCGACACGTACCCGTACAGAAGGACATCGTCCGCAAGAAGTGTTCCGCCGCTCCTCAACAGTCTTTTAAGCTGCGGAATATATTTAACGTACTGCACCTTTGCGCCGTCGAGGAATATGAAATCAAACGGTCCCGAAAGTCTTGGCAAAACCTCGGCAGCGTCCCCCGAAATTGCGGAAACGCGCTCAGTAAAACCTTGTTTTTCGAAATTTTGCAAGGCTTCGGCATAGAATTTTTCATTCTTTTCAACGGTGGTGATATGCGCATTTTCGCATACGTACAGCATTGCCGACGCGGAGACACCGACCGCTGTGCCTATTTCGAGTATGTTTTTCGGCTGCAACGCGGAAAGAAGTGTCGTTAAAAAGGTCAGCGTTTCCCTGTCCGAAACGGGAATTTCCCTTAAAGCCGCAAGGCGGAGCATTTCTTCCACCCCGTCATTGAAAAGGGCTTTGTTGAATGGGGCTGTCGGCGTTTCCCTCTCGCCTTCCGACGTATCCTTATGCGCGTAATCGAAATCCATAATTGTTAAGCAAAATCCCCATATAGTTATAATTCCACGACGACGGGCACAATCATCGGGGATTGTTTTGTCTTTTTGTAAAGATAATTTTTAAGGTTGCGCTTTATTATTTTTTTCAGTTCGTCAACGTTGCCGCGGTATAAATCGTAGCCCGAAATCGCACGGTTAATAACCTCGCGCATCTCCTTGTTGTAGTCGCGGTGGAAATCGAACACAAACCCGCGGGAATTTATGGCGGGTTCGCCTATGACGACGTTGCCCGAGACGGCTACGGAAACTATAAACAGTCCTTCCGCCGCAAGCTGCCGCCTGTCCTCTATTACGGTCGAAGCCTTTTCGTCCTCAATTCCCTCGCCGTCGATAAGTCTGCTTCCCGAGGGCACGTCCTCCACCCGGCGTATGCCCCCTCCCGCAGTTATCTCAACGCAGTTGCCTATATCGGGAATGAAAATATGGCTTTCCGCAAGCCCCAGCTCTGCGGCGAGCGCCGCATGCTTTTTAAGGTGACGGTATTCGCCATGGACAGGGATGAAATATGCGGGTTTCAAAAGCCTGTGGATAAGTTTGTGTTCCTCGCGGCAGGCATGCCCCGAAACATGGATGTTCTGCAAGCTTTCATACACGACTTCTGCGCCCTTTCTGTACAGATTGTCTATGGTCTTGTAAATGAATTTTTCATTGCCCGGAATGGGCGAAGCGGAAATTATCACCGTGTCGTTATCGCCCACGGTTACGTTGGGATAATCGCCCGCCGCCATACGGGTAAGAGCGCTCATAGGCTCTCCCTGGCTACCCGTGGAAACTATTACTATTTCACTGTCGCGGAAATTTTTCATCCGCGAAACATCGACAAGCACGTCGTCGGGAATTTTCAGTTCTCCTATTTTTTCCGCGGCGTCAACCACGTTGAGCATGCTTCGCCCCGACAGCACGACTTTTCGGCGGTGCTTGACGGCAAGGTCAACTATCTGCTGCAATCTGTGCACATTGGATGCGAATGTGGCAATTATTATGCGGCGCGAGAAATTTTCGGTAAAAAGCCTGTCGAGCGTAGAACCTACTACCGTTTCACTCATGGTATAACCGGGGCGTTCGATATTCGTGCTTTCACCGAGATATAACAGGACGCCGTCTGCGCCTATGTCCGAAATGGTCTTTAAATCTATGGGCTGACCCGCGACGGGCGTCAAATCGATTTTGAAGTCTCCGCTGTGGAAAATAGTTCCCTGCGGCGTATTGACGGCGAGCGCAAGCGAACCCGCAATAGAGTGGTTGACGTTTATAAATCGCACCGAAAAACAGCCTAAATTTATAACCTGACCGGGCTGAACTACCTGCGTTTGCACGTCGTTCAGGCGATGCTCGCGCAGCTTGTTATCCACCAAGGCAAGGGTAAGCTGGGTGCCTATAACTGTGGTTTTTAGCTCTTTGAGAAGATAGGGCACGCCGCCTATATGGTCCTCGTGCCCGTGGGTCAGAATTAGCCCGCGCACCTTTTCCGCATTGTCGAGAAGATAGGTTATGTCGGGCACGACAAGGTCGAAGCCCGGCGTTTCCTCGGTGGGGAAAATCGCGCCCGCGTCTATAATTATAATATCGTCGCCGCACTCTATGGCGGTCATATTCTTGCCTATTTCGCCCACGCCGCCGAGAAAGACTATTCTGACGGGCTTATTCTTCCTCGCCACGGGCTTGCGGGGGTGGGGACGGGAATTTTCGGCGGGATTACTCCGTTTAGGCTTTCTTTCTTCCGCGGCCGACGCCGTCTGCTCCGTCTGCCGCATATAGCCGGACGGGCGGCGCTTTACATTAAAGCCCCCGTTTCCGGCGGTTGAATTTTTTCTTGTAAGTTCCAAAATTTTCTCCTGTCTGCATAAGCGGGCGCGCCTTTTAACTCCTTACGCCCGCCGCCCGCTTTATCAAGCCCTCCGCTATAAGTTCCTCGGTGGTTTCAAAAGGGTAGGCAGCGACATAATCGCACCCATATACTGTATTTTTTTGTTTTACTCCGCTCTTTTCGAGCATTTCCGAAATAAGCCGCACGGCTTTTTTAGTGCCTATGGGGCTTTTTATTTTTACCATCATCGGCGTACCGGCAACGCTTTTGTTTGCCGACACGTCCGCGTGGTGATATACCGAAGTTTTGTATTGGGACGGGTCGAGGGCGAGATACAGGCAAAGCGTTTTGCCGCGAACCTTAATACGGGCTATCGTCTGCCTGCCGAGGCTGAAACGCTCCGAACCCCAACTGTACGTCTGGTTGACCCTTTCATATGACAAAAGCGCCGTTCTCACTTCGCCGTAGAGTTCCTTCTTTTCGTCGTCGCTTTGGATAAGCCGCGCCATAAAGGAGCGGTCGTACTTCATCATGTTCCTGAAATCCGCCGCGGAAATTTTAACGTCCGCCTCTTCGTCAATATCGGTGTTCTCTTCCCCGCTGTTTCCTTCCGCTTCCCCGTTGCTTTCTTCCGAGTTAAATGGAGGCAGCGAACTTAAAATCTGCTCAGCCGTCTTAGAGGCTATAAGCTCGGGCGAAAGATATTCGCATGCCGGAATCCTTTCCGCCACTTTCTCGGCAAGAAGGTCGTAGTCTATAACGTAAGGCGTTCCCGACGATTTTTGCAACCCGCTATCTTCCGGCGGCACATTTTCGGCAGCATTGCCCTCCCGCCCGCAGTCTGCCGAGGGCGCGCTTTCAGAACCGCAACGGAAAGAAGCCCCGCGGATTATCCTGGACAGCTCGGAAAAAAGCCCTTCGCACTGGGCGGCGAGAAAATTCAGTTCGCGTTTTATATCCTTATATTCGCTGAGAAGCGAATTTAAAATTTCTTCGTTGGTAGGTACTTTTTGAAAAGCCCTGTCCGCATCTTGCAGACAGCCGCCGTCACGGTCGTGGCCCGACATTAAGATACCTCACTTCGGCTCTGCCGCAAAAATTTCACCGCGACAAAACCCTATTTGACATTTTACAACAAAACGGCGGAAAAGTAAATATAATAAGGTTGCGTTTAAGCGCATTTTTTAAAAAAATTTTGTATTTTATTGCAATTTATGCGCGGTTTATAAAAACATCCTTAAAATATTATACAAAGAATAAAAAATCATAAAAATGCTTGTATTTTTTTTTTGTTTGTATTATAATCAAATTACTATGATAAGGAGTTAAATTATGGAACACAGAGTTTACAATTTTTCAGCAGGCCCCTCTATGCTTCCCCTGGAAGTACTTAAAAGAGTTCAAAGCAAGCTTATCGACTATGAAGGCTCGGGAATGAGCGTTATGGAAATGAGCCACCGCTCAAAATACTACGACGCAATCAATAACGAGGCTGAAAGCTTGCTTAGAGAGCTTATGCACGTACCTGAAAATTATGACATTATATTTGTTCAGGGCGGCGCTTCGATGCAGTTCGAAGCCGTTCCCCTCAACATTCGCGTCAACGGCAAAGCCGACTATATTCTTTCGGGCAACTTCTCTTCGAAAGCTTATAAGGAAGCGAAGAAGTTCACGGACGCGAGAGCCGCGGCAAGCAGCGAGGATAAGAACTTTACATACATCCCCGAAACAACTGCCGAATCTTTCAGACCCGACGCGGACTACGTGCATCTTTGCTATAACAATACCATCTTCGGTACGCGCTTTACAAAGATTCCCGAAACGCCCGCAGGCGTTCCCCTTGTCGGCGATATTTCGTCAATCATTCTCAGCGAAGAGATTGACGTAAGCAAGTTCGGCGTTCTGTACGGCGGCGCTCAGAAGAACGTTGCTCCCGCAGGCGTAACAGTTGTTATCGTACGTAAAGACTTGCAGGATAAATGTGCGGATATCTGCCCCACAATGCTTAAATGGAGCACCCAAATCGCACAGAAGAGCCTTTACAATACTCCTCCCTGCTGGTCCACATATGTGGCTATGGAAGTTTTCCGTTACCTCAAAGAAATCGGCGGCGTTCCCGCTATGCAGAAAATCAACGAAGAAAAGGCAAAGATTCTTTACGACTACCTTGACGAATCGAAGTTCTTCGTAAACAAGGTAAATAAGAAAGACCGTTCGCTTATGAACGTACCGTTCTTCTCGCCTTCCGCAGAGCTTGACGCTAAATTCATCGCAGAAGCCGCAAAAGAAGGTCTTGTAACCTTAAAGGGTCACAAGCTCGTCGGCGGTATGAGAGCAAGCATTTACAACGCTATGCCTATCGAGGGCGTTAAAGCACTTGTTAAATTCATGAAGAAGTTCGAGGTGGAAAATGGCTAAGATTTTAAAGCTTAACGCCATAAGCCCCCTTGCAGAACCTTTCTTCAAGGATTATGAATATTCCGACAGCGTTACCGCTCCCGACGGCATTATGGTCAGAAGCGCGGCGATGGCAGACTACGCCGTAAATGAAAATTTACTCGGCGTTGCGCGCGCAGGCGCGGGCACTAACAATATCCCCGTTGCGGATTATGCGAAAAAGGGTATCGTAGTATTCAATACCCCGGGTGCAAACGCAAACGCCGTCAAAGAACTTGTTATTTGCGAGTTGTTCCTCGGCGGAAGAAAGATTACGGACGCAATCGACTGGGCTAAATCCCTTAAAGGCGAAGGCGAAAATGTAAGCAAGCTTGTCGAAAAAGGCAAGAGCAAATTCGTAGGCCATGAAATTATGGGCAAGACTTTGGGCGTTATCGGTTTCGGCGCGATTGGTATTCTCGTGGCGAACGCGGCGGCTGCCCTCGGCATGAACGTAATCGGCGTTGACCCCTTCCTTTCCACGAAGAACGCTTTGCATCTCAATCCTTCCGTAAAGCTTGCGGACAGCCGCGACGAAGTTTTCAAGAATGCGGATTTCATCACCGTACACGTTCCCCTCACCCCCGATACGCGCGGCATGTTCAACGCCGAAACGTATGCGAAGATGAAGGACGGCGCCGTGCTTATCAACAACAGCCGCGGCGAATTGGTTGACGAAGACGCTACCGTTGCAGCGCTTGAAAGCGGAAAGCTTGAAAGATATATTACCGACTTCCCCGGCGATAAGCTTTTCGGCGTAAAGAACGCTATATGTGTTCCCCACCTCGGCGCGAGCACGCCCGAAGCCGAAGACAACTGCGCAGTTATGGCTGCAAGCCAGCTTAAAGACTACATTGAAAACGGCAATATTTTAAACAGCGTAAACTATCCCAACATTTCTATGCCCCGCAGCGGCGCACAAAGACTTTGCGTACATCATCTCACCGCAAATTCCGCGCTTGCAAAGATTCTCGAAGTAATCGCTGAAAAGGGCGTCAAGGTTGAAAATATGCAGAACGCGGCAAAGGGCGACTATTCCTATCTTATCTGCGACCTCTCCGCATCTCTCGACGCGGCAAGCCTCAAAAAGATAGGCGCTGTCGATGGCGTTATAAGGGTAAGAACTCTTTGATTTCCCATAATACATAAAGCTTAATCAGCGTATAAAAAATACGGCCTCCGCGCATAATAAATAAAAACGCGGAGGTTTTTTTATGGCAAAGAAAAAGAAGAAAATTGCCCGCCTGACAGAAGAACAGTATAACGCATACATCATGAGCATCAAAGACGACGCTTCGGCGTACAATACGGACGGCAAAATCGTCGTTCCCCCTTCTATCCGCAAGGAAGAAGAAAAAAAAGACTACTGAAAAAGCGGAAGCCTGCGGCTTCCGCTTTCATATCAATCTTTCATATCAATAAGGAATATTTTAAAGCAGGATGCAGATTACGCCGCCACGACCCTCGTTTATAATACGGGTGATTGCGCGGCGCATTTTGTTTTTGACTTCTTCGGACATTCCCATAACCTTGCCCGAAAGTCCGTCCTTTACCATTCCGCGCAGGGATTTGCCGAATACATTAGTATCCCACATATCTTCGGGATGGGTTTCGAATCCGTTCATCATGCCCTGGACTATCCCCTCCGACTGCGCCGCCGCGCCCATAATGGGACTGACTTCTCCGCTTACATCGATTTTTACGATATGATAACTCGGCGCGCTTGCCCGAAGTTTTATACCCACGCTGCCGCCCTGCCTTACCACTGTGGGGCTGTCGAGGGTCATATCGTCGTCGGACGGCTGGACTATTCCATAGCCGTTTACGCGGGCACATTCGAACGCGTCCTTGATTTTATCGTAGCTGCGCTTCGCCTCCGACGTTCCGCGCACATAGCGCATAAGCGAAAATTCGTCCGAAAGGCTTTCACCCGCGATTTCCGAAAGCATTTCGAAGAACACTCCGTCCTTTACTTCCGCGCACATCTTCGCCTTGCCGTCGGCAAGATTCAAAGATATAGAAGGCTCTCCCTTCCAGAATTTACAGTCGGAAAGCACGCTGTCCAGAGCGGAACAATCCTTCATCTTGCTTATATTCTGCGAAAAACTTTTGATTTTGGAAATCAGCTCGGAAAGCGCAGTGCCTTCCTGCGGCAAAAAACGCATCCACTGCGGTATATCCACATCCAGACCCGTGACGGGAAATTCGAACAGCACGGCGCGGAGAATGTCCGTCAGCCCGTCCTCGTCGAGTTCGCGGCAATTTGCGGCAATGCACGCCGCGCCGTATTTTTCTTCGAGTTCGGCTTTAAGGCGGCGATTGCTTTCGGCGGCGGGCTCGACGCAATTCAGAATTATAACGTACGGCTTACCCGATTGTTTAAGGCGCGCAATCGTCTTTTCCTCGGCGGAAACATAGCCCGAACGGGGAATATCCGCAATACTGCCGTCCGTAGTAACCATAATTCCTATGGTCGAATGTTCGGAAATCACCTTCTCGGTGCCGAGTTCGGCGGCGCGCTCGAAAGGCAGCGGCTCGCTGCTCCACGGCGTATTGACAAGGCGGGGAACCCCGTCCTCCTCGAAGCCCGCAGCCCCCTCGGTGACAAAGCCCACGCAGTCACAGAAGCGCACCCTTGCAGAGGCGTTATCTATCTTGACTTCGGCGGCATTCGCCGGCACAAATTTCGGCTCGGTGGTATAAACGCTCTTCCCCGAACCGGATTGGGGAAGTTCGTCAACCATTAAATTGCGGGCGTTACCGTCCGCGACGTTGGGGATAACCAGCCCCGTCATAAATTTATTTATAAGCGTGGATTTGCCCGTGCGCGCAGGTCCGACCACTCCTATATAGATATCTCCGCCGCTCCTTTTGGCTATGTCCTCGTAAACATTGTAATCAAGCATAAACGCCTCCGCAAAAACTATGTATAATAGCTTACTGCGGAGACGTGGATTTTAGAACCTGTTTCGTTTATTCTGTTTGCAACAAAACTTCCTTATAGAAGTCCTTCATCTCCTGTTCTCTTTCGAACGCGGCAAGATACATGGTATTGCCCATGGTCGAGGAAAGCGCAAGCGGAACTCTGCCCACGGCTTTTAAACTGCCGCGGTACATATCGACTATATCCTGCTCCGAATATACGAATTTTTTTCCGTCGCGACGCCCCGCGAAGGCGCAGAAAAATTTTTCCCCCGCCTTTACCTCGGTTTTGCCGAAAGCTATCATATCCGCCCATATTTTATACACGTCGGTGGAATTGGCAAAGTTCATCATATCGGGCGAAACTCCGCCGCTCGGGCGCATGTTCACTTCAAGGGCGACAAGCTCTCCTTTTTTGCCTATACGCCCGTCCGAAAGTAGCCTGAAATACTCGAAATGTATAAATCTGGACTTCACCCCGAACGCTTTAAGCGTGCGTCTGCCCAGCTCGCGTACGTCGGGCGCGAGGTCTTTGACGATATAAAAAATACAGTTGTCGGCGTTATTTACTATGTCCATTAAGGACACGGGGGTTATGTTGCCCGTCTCGAAAATAGGGTTGCCCTTGCCATCGACAATAGCGTCGTAGGAATTTACTTCTCCGTCTATAAATTCCTCCATTATATAATTCTTGCGGTCGGCGTTGAAAAAAGAAGAAAGCTGGGCGCGGTTGCAGATTTTATACGTCCCGCTTGCGCCCACGCCGTTGTCTGGCTTGGCTATGACGGGGTAGCCGACTTCTGCGATAAATTTTTCGCAGTCCGAAAGCGACTTCACAAGGGCATATTTAGCCGCCTTTATACCCGCTTTTTCGTAATATTTTTTCATTTCGGACTTGTATCTTATCTTTTTCACGTCCTTTAAGCCGAAACCCGTGGAAATATTAAATTCCGTGCGCAGACGTGCATCCTGTTCAAGCCAATATTCGTTATTGCTTTCAAGGAAGTCGATTTTGCCGTATTTGAATGAAAAAAACGCAACAGCGCGAAAGACTTCTTCGTAATTTTCAAGCGAAGGAACTTTATAATATTCGGTGAGCGACTGTTTCAAATCCGCCGAAAGGTTTTCGTAGGGACAGTCGCCTATGCCGAGAACGTTGAAACCGTCGTTTTTCAAATGGCGGCAAAATCTCCAATAGCTTTCGGGAAAATTCGGAGAGATAAAAATACAGTTCTTCATATGCGCACCTCTTAATTATCTTCTAACAGTTTGGGCAAAAAATACGCAGCCTGCACATACCACCATTCCCAATCGTGCCCAACGTCCGTTCCCCAGATATCCACCCAGGCGTTAATGCGCTTTTCTTTAAGCACGTCCGCAAAATAGCGGGTGCTTTCAAGCGCTTCATTCTCCCACGCGCCCTGACCCACGCAGAAAATCATTCTGCCCGAACGGTATTTATCGAGATAGGGGTGGTCGGGCGGCATATTCTTAATGAATTGCTGCGGTGAATTGATATAAGTCAAATCGTCGTGATAATTGCCGAAATAGTATTCGTTCGAATACAGCCCGCTTAAACACATCACGCTGTCAAAAATATCGGGAAACCTGAAATACAGCGTAGCCGCGTGAAGCGCGCCGAGGCTTATCCCCGTGACGGCGAACCTGAATTTTTCGCCGTTGGCGACCGAATTTATACGAGTAAATGCAGGCACGGCTTCTTCGACGATATATTTTATCCATTCCTCGTGCCGTTCGAGGCGGGGGCGCGGCTCGCCTTGTGCCGCCAAAGTTTCCCCGTCTATCGTATCTACGGTAAAAACCTGTATCCTGCCGCTTTCGATATAGGGCGCATACACGTCCAGCATATGCAGGTCCTCGAACTCGTAAAACCTGCCGCATTGGCAGGGCACGCAGACGACGGGCTTGCCCGCGTAACCGTAAACCTTAAATTCCATATCCCGCTTCAAGCGGTCGCTGTACTGTTTGTGATATTCTACTTTCATAACCTCAATTCTTGGGAAGAAAACCCAAAGCGTTCATAAAGAATGGAATCTGCTTTTCCCACGAAGCCTCGCAATGAGTGCCGCCCGGCACAACGCGGGAGGTGAGATTTACCCCTTTTTTAAGCAAAACCGAACACGTGTCGGCAAAAATTTCCCTTTGGGAGGAATGATTCGAAAACTCACGGCTGCCGCAATCTGCGTATATCACGGTGTTCTTGCGGTATTTCGTCTTTGCCGCAAACTCGGGCGTGCCGCCGCATACCCAAAGGCTGGGAGAAAGCGCCGCCGCCTTTGAAAAACAGGCGTTGTACGACGAAACTGCGTACAGTGCCATAAGCCCGCCCATCGAACTGCCGCCCACCGCCGTGGTTGCCCTTTGGGGAAGAGTGCGGAAGTTTTCGTCTATGTACGGCTTAAATTCTCCGACAAGCCATTCCATATATTTTTTGCCTCTGCCCGTAATCTTTTCGCCGTCCATGGTAAAATTTACGGGCGAATATTCCGAAAGCCTTCCGTTGCCTGCGGTATTGCACTCTACCGCAGCCACAATAAGAGGGGTCTCGGTATAGTCGAGATAATCTTGAAGCCCCCAGCTTTTGCCGAAAGTCGCGTCGGCGTCGTCGAAAAGGTTTTGCCCGTCGAACATATACATTACGGGATAGCGATTTTCGCTTTCGTCGTAGCCCACGGGCAAATAGACATAAGCGCAGCGTTTTTTGTTTTTAGTCAGCGGGAAAACCGTCGTTTCCCATTTCAATATCATATAGCCGTCCTGCCTGAAAAGTTAAATACGTATTGAGTTTTTATCAAAAAAAGCGAGGATATCCGCCTTGACTTCATCCTTGCAAAAATCGTTAAGAATTTCATGGCGGCCGTCGTAGAGTTTGATTTCCGAATTTTTTACGCCGGCGGCGTTGAATTTTTCATAAACTTTTTGCACTTCTTTCCCGTAACCGCCGACAGGGTCGTCCTTGCCAGCGACAAAGAACACGGGAAGATTTTCGGGAACAGCTTTAATCGTTTGGGACGCGCACGCCGCTTTTATCACCGAAAACAGCACGTAAAAACCGTTGTCGGTGAATTTAAAACCGCACAAATCGTCCACGTTATATGCTTTTACGTTTTCCGAATCCTGCGAAAGCCATGCGTTGGGGTCGTTATCCGCCTTAAAACGCTTATTATAAGCGCCGAAAGCAAGTTTATCCACAAATTTGCTCTTATGTTTCCAGCCGAAAAACGCGGCGTTCAAACGGGTAAGCGCAAGAGCGGTATTTATCAGCGCGCCGCCCTTTAAGCCCGTGCCCATAACGACCGCGCCGCTCAATTCCGACCCGTACCTCGCGATATAACAGCGGCAGAAAAACGAGCCCATACTGTGCCCGAGCATAAAATAGGGCAAGCCCTCCCCTTCCTTTTTCATCGTAAGGTGCAGGACGCGGATATCTTCGAGTACGGTTTCATAATCGCGCTCCTCGTTAAACCACCCCAAATTATCGGCTTGGGCTATCGATTTGCCGTGACCGAGATGGTCCTCGGCGCAGACGATATACCCGTTTTCAACCAAAAATTCCGCAAAAGGCGCATACCGTGCCGCATATTCGCTCATACCGTGCACTATCTGCACTATTCCGCGGGGCGCGCCCGCAGGCCGCCATACTACCGCGTGAATACGCGTTTTGCCGTCGTTCGACGAATAAAAAATATCCTGCATAATTCACCCTGTTATTCTCAGACGACATTTTAACATATTTCGGCGGCGTTTGCAATATGCGGCAAAAATTTTTTATCCCCAGACAATGATTTATGTACATAAGATTGAATTGTCAAACTAAGTGCAACAGTTTGAGATAAAAAAGTTAAATAAATCAACAGGTTTTTTGTAAGATAAAA
>CANPZW010000024.1 GCA_947589385.1 uncultured Clostridia bacterium
CGACGGAGGAAATTTTCGAAATTCTTTACGCCACAAAGGCGATGAAAGCGAAATTTCAGCTTCACGAAAACACGCGTATCTTGCAGGACGTTACCATTGCTCTGCTTTTCGGGGACACTTCGCTGAGAACGCGCTCCGCGCTTGAAATAGGGATACGCCAGCTCGGCGGAGATTGCGTCAACCTGCCTTACAGTGAAGGCGACATGCACGCCGGCGAAAATATCAAGGACATTGTAAACGTAATTTCCCGCTACGGCGTGGGCGCGCTTGTTACGCGCGGCATAGGGCTTACCGAACTGAACGAATTTTGCGCCGTTTCCCCCATTCCTATTATTAACTCTACTAACGACTCTTGTATTCCCATTCAGACCCTTTGCGACCTTTACACAATTTGGGAAACCTTCGGAAAGCTGGAAGGGCTGAAAATAGCTTACGTAGGCAGAGGTTCGGCAAACGCGCACTCGCTTATTATGGGCGCGATAAAGTGCGGTATGGAAGTAACGGTAGCCACTCCCGCCGAATACGGGCTTAAACAGTACGCAATAGACGGGGCAAGCCAATTCGGGCACGTTACCATTACCGAAAATCCCGCCGAAGCCGTAAAGGGCGCGGATATAGTTTATACGGACAACTACAACTATCACAGCGCCATTTCCGAACACGAACGGGAAGCGCTTGCGCCCTACCGCGTGGATAAAGAACTTATGGCGAAAGCCGGGCGCGGCGCGTACTTTATGCACGCCCTGCCCGCAAACCGCGGGGTAGAGGTCGCCGCCGACGTAATAGACGGGGAACGCAGTCTTGTGCTTGAACAGGGCGAAAACAAACTGCACGCCATTAAAGCTATTTTGGCGCTGCTTATTAAATAAAAATCAACTGATTCATTGGGAGAAAATTATGTCTTTACAAAAGTTAAAAAAAAGAAAGCATTTAGCCGCACTTATATTTGCAGGCGCAATGGCGCTTGTCCCCTTCGCCGTTTCGTCATGTTCGGTAAATTGCAATCCGCAGACCCAAACCGATAATTCCTCCGACGTGAATAACAACAGTTCCTCCACCGGCAGTTCCTCCACTCCCGACACTGATAAAAACCAAAAAAGCAAACATAGTAACATTATGAATACTATTGTTTTAGATGATTACTATCAAAATTTAGCAGTTGAAGTTTGGAACCATGGATTATACTTATCAAAATACACACTCCCAGTCCCTTACAAATTTTTAAGAGATGAGGGCAAAAATGTTGACGCCTATTTAGACGGAACATTAAATGCTTTTGCAAGCAGTTACATGTATGAAAATGATAAAAACCACCTTTACGTTTCAGTTAAAGCGGAAAATATATCAAATTCAAGTTACGGAAATTATTACACCAACTATGTGCTTAAATATACGTTAACAGACCAAGAGTCTGAGGAATATACATATTTATGCAAGGGTGGATATTTACAAGGACTATTATTTGTTCAAGAACTGGATATTCAAAAAGACCCGGAAGTCTTATCCGAAGTAAATATATCAAAAAATACTTATGACAAAATGAAAAATATAATAGGACGCGGATATAACCCAGACAAATTTTCTTCAGTGGAAGTGGATGTTGCCAAAGCGACGATGGAAGATATATTCATGATTGTCAGAGGTCCGTCATTAAGTAATTTTTACAATACGACTTTACGTGAATTGTATGTAACAAATTTCACATGGTTAACAAATCCTCAAAAGTATGATAACAATGTTTTCTTTTATGGTAGTCCTACATCTGGAGATGTGTCTAATGATGATTATCTATCTTCAACAAAAAATATAATTTCATTTGGATATAGTCAAAGAATCGAACATGCTTCACCTTATCCTGAAGATTACCCTGTGCTGAATGGTGTACACCCCAACTAATAAAAAATCCACGGATGTGGATTTTTTATTTTGCAAATTTTTAAGTAAAAACAGATTTCTATGCCGCGTCGGAGCCGTCGGGCAAGACATCGACAAGCACAAGCTCAGGGCGGTTGAAAAGACGGATAGGAAATTCCGAATTGCCCAGCCCGCGGGAAATTATCATTACGGTATCCCCCTTTTTGTGCAAGCCCGACGTATATTTCGGGAAAAGCCCCTGCCCCGGAGCGTAAATTCCGCGATTTAAAAAGGGTATCCGCCATTGTCCGCCGTGCGCATGACCGCTTAATACCAGCCCGTATCCCGCGGCGGCGTAATTATCGATATATTGCGGCATGTGCGCAAGCAGAATTTTATTGTGCCTGTCGTCTGCGATTTTATAAAGCGTGCCGTTTTTATTGTGCGCGCCGTTCAGCCCCACTACGGTTATTCCGCATATCTCCAAAGCGGCGTTGTCAAGGACGGTAACGCCCGCCTCTATAAGCTGTTTTCTGAAAAAACCATATCCCTTATTGCGCATTTCGTGGTTGCCCGATACATACAGGACGGGCGTAATCGCGGATAGCGTGGAAGCAGTTTCAAGCGCGGCTTTCACGTTTTTTTTGTCGTAACGGTGGATAATGTCGCCCGTTATAGCTATGAAATCGGGTTTCAGCCCCGCAACCTTTAAGGCAAGTTTTTCGTTATGCGCGCCGAACAGCTTGCCGTGCAAATCGGAAACCTGCACTATCCTTACTCCATTTTTTATGCCGCCGAGTTTCACCGTGTAGCGGGTGGTTTTTATCAGATTGTTACCCAGCCATAAAAAAATCAGCAGAGCCGACATCCCCGCCGCCGCGCCGCATACGGAAGCAATAAAAACCGCCGTCAAGGGCGCACCGCCGCTATTCTGTAAATGGGCTTGCCGCGCTCTTTAAACAGCCTTTCGTGCTCGGTTTCCACGTCGTCGGGAACGGGATTTTCAGCCAAATCTTCACACGTTCCGACAATTTTATATCCTGCCGCCGCATAACTTTCAAGCGAGAATAAATAAAAATCCCTGTCGTCCGTCTTTTGGATTATCTCTCCCCTTTCGCACAGAAGATATTTGTAGATTTCAAGGAATTTCGGGTGGGTAAGCCGCTGTTTTTTGTAGCCCTCTTTGGGCAGCGGATTGGAAAAATTGAGATAAATGCGCGAAATTACGCCTTCGTCGAAATATCTTTTCAGCACCTCGGCGGCGCAATTAAGAAAATATACGTTTTTCAGATTTTCGGCTTTCGCCCTCTCCAACGCTTCGATTAGCACGTTTGAAATTTTTTCAACCGCTATGTAGTTGATTTCGGGGTGGCGGGCGGCGCTTTCGCACACGAACTTGCCCTTGCCGCAGCCTATTTCAAGATACACGGCATTGCCGTTTTTAAAAATTTTTTCAAGCGGAAGCCGTTCGGGAATTTCCGCCGCGGCAGCCATATTCTTTTCGGACATATCCGCCGCCGTGACGATATCCGAGCAAGCCGCCAATCTCTCTTCCAGATGTGATTTTTTGTGCATCCGCATAAATTCACCTCCCGAAAATTTTAACATATGCCGCAGATTTTTGCAACCTTAACGAAGCGTGAAAAAACTACGCTTTTATTTTATTTTTATTTTTCGGTTTTATGTTTTAAGCAATGGTTTGCGCTTTAAATAAAACTACCGGGTGAGAAAATAAATAGTTTTGAGAGGTAATTTTGACGTTTTTTGAAATTATTGATTTAATCACCTTTTACGGTGTGGACGTAGTTGTACTTGCGATAGCCACCGCCGCCCTTACCCAACTTTTGAAAACCACTCTTTTAAAGAAAGCGCCGAATAAGGTTTATACCTTTATCCCGTTTTTAATAGGGGTAATTCTTTACGCGATTTATGCGGCAATCAGCAGGGTGAGCTTTTGCTACATAGCGGAAAACGCGGCGTATATTTTTGAGCAGGGCATTAAAGTCGGCGCGGCGGCTACGGTGATTTATGTGCTGTACGAACAATTTGTGCGGGGGAAAGTCTGTGCTTCCGTTCCGGAGAACGCGGTTGCGGAAATTATACAAGGTTACGTTGCCGAAGGATATGAAGCCGCGGCTGCCGCGGAAATTGTGGCCGCGCCCGAAACGGCTTACGAAATTATAGACAAGTACAGGCGGGAAGAAGTCGGCGACGATGAAATAACCGCGCTGTGCAGATTGCTTGTAAAAGTATTGCAATACGTTAATTAAAAGTTACGCGCCGTAAAAAAGCCGCCGACTTCGGTCGGCGGTCTTTTTATATTCCGAATTTTTATTGGCAAACTCTTGTTTTTGGGTCAGTTTACAGATTGAATTTTTATCTTATAGTCGAAAGAAAGCTTTTGCAGGATATCGTCCTTTAACCCTTCGTAATACTTATTGTTGAATTTATATAGCTCTTCCTTTATACCCAAAAAATCGCAGTCGGTGTTTACGCATACTTCCGCAAGGGATATAAGGCGGTTTTTTATTTCCTCTTCCGCGCTTTTTAAAACGTCTTGGGATATCTTGTCGTCGCTGTCCGTTTCCTTGGGCTCGACGGGCTTTTTTATACCCGCTATCTGCGCGTAGGCGTTAAATTCAAAGGTGACTTTCGGATTGCCGTCCTCGAATTTCAGCCCCAGCCCGCCTTTTGCCTGTTTAAGCCCGAGCGTGTAATGATATTCTTCGGTATCGCAGGGCAAAACCGCAAGACGTATTTCGTTTTTCAGTATATCGAGTGCGAAAGATTGCTGTTCGTCCAAAATTCCCGCGAACAGTCCGCCCTTGAATACGGCGGTTTTCCGGGCTGTAAATTCCACTTGTTTTTGTTCGCCGCCCGAACCGCCGCCGCTTCCGCCCGAGCCTTGCGAACCCGAACTTCCGCCACCTCCGCCGCCGGAAGAGCCGCCGCTTTCACCGCCTGAACCTCCTGAGCTTCCTCCGCTCTCGCCGCCCGACGAACCGCCGCTCTGTTCCCCGCTTTCGCCGCCGACGTTGTCGCCGTTGCCGCCCTCCTCGGACGTGCCCTGCGCGTTGGCTTCGACATACGGCATATAGCACGCCCCGCTTTTGGAGAAGTTGGCTACGGCTATATCCTTCAAATCCACCGAGGAAACGTTGGCGGACTTTTTAAGTTCGTCCGCAAGCGCGCGCTGGATAACCGAGGACGTCATATCGCTTGTCGCCGTTTTCATGGCGAGCATATCCGAAGCCTTTCCCTTGCACATTGCCACGGAAGCCGTAAGCTCCGAATAATTTTTGCGGTAAAAACAGCCCAGCATCTGAAAAATATTCTTTTCTTTGCAGCTATCGCCTATAAGGACAAGCTTACAGAATTGAAGTTTGGGATAAAATCCCGTTTTGGCGTTTATTTCGTTTAGGGCGTCGGCAAGCGTTTCCCCGCTGCCCTGAACTTCGGTATATTCTATGTTTTCGCCGCTTTGAGAGGGCTTGGGCGCGGCAATCTGCGCCGTAAGCTGGACCTCGTTTTCGGTTGCGTCAACTCCGACTGCCGCTATTATAGACGACTTGCTGATATCGACAAGCCCGAAATCGTTAGTGAAAAACAAGCCCGCAAGGACAAGAAATAAAAACCAGAAAAATACCACCGACACACGGCGGAGAGAATCACGATTCATTCTTCCTCCTTCTCAGCGCCCATGCGCACAGGGGCAGTATAGTCGCGAATATTATAACCGCGACCCATGCCCAATCGGCGTAAAAGGACTGGATTGCCATATATTTGTGGTCGAAAAAATATAGTAAGCAAGCAAGAACAAAATTTACGCCCAGCGAAATAATTTCGGGGCAGTCCCAGCCCGAACACTTAACAATGCAGTGCACGGCGAGCTGAATATTAAGAACGAGGGCGAAAAGCATCACTATTTCAAGCACGTAGAGGGCGAGCAAATCTATTCTGCCGACTAAATCCAGCGCGGAGAAATAGAGCGAAGTTTTCGAAATAGCAAACTGCCGCGACGAAGCCGTTTCCGCATAAATCCCGTAAAACAGCGCAAGGAAAAGCGTTACTATAACCGCGGCGGCGGCATAGCTTAACGTAAGCTTCGCCGCGTCTCCTTTTTTGTACTTGTAATGCCCCATAAACATAATAAGGTAAGACGGTTCGAGGAAATAATACGCGGACTTCAACGAGCCGCCGAAAACGTCTTTCAAGGGGGTTTTCAATACGGGCAGAAGGTTGGAAAATTTCACTTCGGTAAAGGACATCGCAAAAATTACCGCAACTATAAGAATGAACACGGGCATACACACGTCGGCGCACCGCCCTATGTTTTTAAAGCCTTTGCAGCCGGCATAGACAAGGAAAAAGAAAATCGGAAGAAAGACTATCAGCGACGGCGTGGTGTCGTAAAAGACGGCATGGACGAAAAGTTTCTGTTCGAAGAGCGGCAAAAGAGTCATAAAGAGGAAAAAAGCCGCAAAAAATCCGTAGATTACGCGCGCGGCGGCTTCGCCCGCAACGTCTTTTATCAGTTCGAATAACGTCTTATCCGTTTTGGAACTTAAATAGGCGATAGCCCAAATCACCACTCCCTGCACTATGAAGCTTATCGAAGCGGAAAACAGAATGTCTCTGCCGCTGTACGAGGCAAGCAAAGGCGGGTATTGAAGAAATTTAGTAACCGCCGTATAAAATATCAGAATGAAACAAATTTGTCTAACGCTTATTTGCACTTTTCAACCTCACTTTGTCGCCGCTTTTCAAAGCTTCGGGGCGGCGTTTAAGGGAATACATATTCGCCTTTATCATACTGTCGTACAAATCTCCCTTAATTAGGGGCGAAAAAGGCGCCACAAGGGGAACGCCGTACGACTGTTCGCTTACGAGGTAAGCTATTAAAAACGCCGTAAGCGCCACGACCCCGAAAGGTCCTATGCTGCCCGCGACTATAAGAAACAGCCATCTTAAAGTGGTAGTGGTTTCCACCAAATCGGGCACGGTGTAAAGGCAGATAGCCGAAAACGCGATGATTATTATTGCCGGCGTGGAAATAATCCCCGCTTGCACCGCCGTGTCGCCCAAAACCAGAGCGCCAACGACGGAAAGCGCAAGCCCCACGTACTTCGGCATACGTATGGAAGCTTCGTTCAAAACTTCCAGAACGAGCAATGTCAAAAACATTTCGATGCTCGGCGAAAGAGGGATACCCTGCACGGAACTTGAAATTTTAAGAAGCAGTCGGTACGGTATAAGCTGTATTTTGAAAAGCTGCGCCGAAATGTATATCGCCGGCAGAAAAATCCCTATCAGCACGGACGCGAAGCGTATTATTCGCAATGTGGTGGCGCGGTAGGAAGACGAATAATAATCCTCGCTTGTCTGGAAGTCCTCCACTATCATGTAGGGGACTGTCAAAGCTATCGGAGAGCCGTCAACAAGTATCCCCACCCTGCCTTCCGACACTTTTGCGCAGAAGATATCGGGCTTTTCCGCAGTGCCGCAGCGTTTGAAAACGGAGCGCGGACGATTGGAAATGAACGCGGATACGTAAGACGAATCGGGTATGAGGTCTATCTTGTTTTCCGAAATTTCCTTCTCTATTTTTTCGGGCAAACCCTTGGGACAAACGCCCTCTATATACACAAGCGCGACGGTCGTTTCGGACTGCTTTCCGCTTTTCAGGGTCTTTATTTGAAGATTTGGGCTTTTGATACGCTTGCGCACAAGCCCCATATTCGTCTTGATTTCCTCTATAAAGCCTTCGCGCGGACCTTTTACCGCTATCTGCGTGGGAGGTTCCGCAACGGCGCGTGCGGGCGGACTTTTCAGACCGAGAATAAAGAAGTCCTTTTCGCCGTCAATGAACAAAACGGCGTTTCCGTCCTGTATTTCCTTTACGGCGTCCGCTATCTTGTCGCCGTCCTTAACCTCAGGCGAAGCGAGCATAAGGCGGACTTTTTCGAGTTCGTCGTCCTTTTTTACGGCGCGCAGAGGCTTTACGACAAGTTCGCCCAAAAGCTGCTTGTTGCATATGCCGTCCGCATAAATCGCCGCAAACTTCTTTCCGCCGTCGGAAACAAATTCGAAAACGAGGATATCCTGGCTGGTCAGAATCTTCTTCACCGCTTTTACGTTTTTATCCAGAGATGTCATAAAGATATTATCTGTAAACGCCCGTAAAAAATACCCGCCTTAGCGGGCGGGCAAAAGAGTTAAAATTTAAGACAAAACCCGACACGTCTTGACAATTTTTAACCGAAATGATAGAATACAAACGTATTTTTAAACTGCGTTTTTTAAGGTGGACTATGGAAAAAATCGAATACGGAGCGGAATTTTTCAACCCGCTGCACACTCTTGACTGCGGGCAGATTTTCCGCTTTACCCCGTTTAAAGACGGATTTATGGTGATTTCGGGCGAAAAAGCCTGTTATTTACACTCCGACGGCAAAAAAACTGTCGTCGAATGTGACGACGGGGATTATTTTTACAACTTTTTCGATTTGGAAAGGGACTATTCCGCCATTGTTGAAAAGGCAAAAAGCTATGGCGTTCCCCTGCTTTCGCGAAGCGCCGAAAAGTGCGCGGGGCTGCGGCTTTTGAACCAGCGGAAAGAGGAAATGATTTTTTCCTTCATCATTTCGCAGAATAATAACATTCCGCGCATAAAGGGCATCATTTCGAGAATATGCGCAGGCCTCGGCGAAAAAAGGGAATTTATGGGAATGGAATACTTCGCCTTTCCCTCCGCCGCGGCGCTTGCCAACGCGGGTGCGGAATTTTTTAAAAACGCCGGCTGCGGATACAGGGATATTTTCCTGGACGAAACAGCTAAAAGAATTGCCGCAGAAGGCATAGAAAAACTTGAAAAACTTGATACGTATGCGCTTAAAAAAGAACTTATGACCTATAAGGGCATAGGCGCGAAGGTCGCCGACTGCATATCGCTTTTCGGTTTTTCGCGCAGGGACAGCTTCCCCGTAGATGTATGGATAGAGAAGATATACAAAGAGGATTTCGGCGGAAAATTAACGGACAGAAATAAGATATGCGATTACTTTTGCGGGCTTTTTAAGGAAAATTCGGGCTATATGCAACAGTATTTATTTTACGGAAAAAGGCAAAACTTATGATATGCCCGATTATTTTACTCACGTTATAGCCGCGGACAAGATTTACGAACGGCTGAACGTCGATTTGAAGCACAAAATAAATTCGCGCACCCTGTACATTCTCGGCGCGCAGGGCGGCGACGTTTTTTTCGCGTACAACATGAAGCTCTCCCGCAGCAATTTGGGCAGGCTTCTGCACCAGCGCGAACCCGTGGAGCTGTTCAGAAAACTGTACCTCGGCAATTCTTCATACGCTGCGGGTTTCGCCACCCATTACGCTCTCGACAGCGTTATACACCCCTACGTTTACGCCTATGAAGAAACAAAGCGCAGTCCTCTGGCGCACCAGACTTTCGAAAAGGACATAGGTCTGTATGTCAGCAAATTTTATTGCATAAGGCGGACTATTCTTCCGCGCGAATACGTACTCGCAAGCACGGGTCCCATTTACGACTCGATAAAACTTGTCAGCCCCACGGTGACGGTGACGGGCGTCGAAAGGTGTTTGAAAAGACATTTCAACTATACCCGCTACCTCTACCGCACGAAAAAACAGACGTACAAGTGCCAATACGATTTTTCGGTATTTGCGGGAGCAATAGAGGAAGGCATAGCTCTCGGCGTCAAAGCCGTGGAATGTGTGCTTACGGGAGATATAGACCCCGTCGTGTTCGGTAAAGAATTTTTGCAGAAATAACGTTTTTAAGCCGCGGCGCGCCTTTGACAGGCGCGCCGCGGCAACTTTTCTTAATACTTTCGGTTTTACTTTGGAAAAACCAAAGCCGAAACGCTATAAAATCAAGTCGTACAGATTATGTTCCCGCAACTTTTCAAACAGTTCGTCCTCGGTAATTTCGTCGAGAAATTTATCGCTGTAAAACTGCAAAACAAGGTAACGGCTGTCGTCTAAATATCGCAGGGCGTCCTTATAGGTTGCCTTTTCGTCGAGGATAACGTATTTCACTTCCCTCCCCCTTTTCCTTTTACGCGCGGCGAAATTTATTTTGCGGACGGGCGGAGCTTTTTGCAATGCGGAACACAGCAACAGGGCCGCCACGGCGAGAAGCGAGGGATTTTTCAGCGCCGTAAAATATAAGGCGACAAGTCCTGCCACAACGCATAAATTTATCACGCGCAGGGAAATATCCGCCGCTTTCGGCTTCAAAAATTTAACGAGGGCGCACTTTGCCACTCTGCCTCCGTCAAGCGGATAGGCGGGTAAGAGATTCAAAACCAGCATCGCCGCGTTCGAGTAGAATAAAAGGTCGGTATAAGCGTAAGTCACGGGCACGAACCACCAAAGTCCCGCCACCGCCACGCACAGAAAAAAATTTACCGCAGGTCCTGCAAGCGCAAGACGTATTTCGTCTGCGGCGGAAATCCCTTCTATGTCGCACACAGCCGCGGCGCCGTAGGGCATTAAGCTGATTTTGGTACATTCGAAGCCGAGGCGTTCGGCGCAAAATATATGACCGCACTCGTGCAGGAGTGCGGTCAGCACGCATATTATGAATATCGGGAAGCCGCCGAACAGCGCCGAAAGCAGACCTACCGCCAAAAACAACGGGTGTATTGTTATTTTCACGAATTCCAGACGGGAACTTCGCCCGAAAGCGAGAAGCAGTTCAGAAGATTGTCTCCGTCGTAAAGGCTTACGCTGACTTCGTTCTGCCCGTCGGAATATGCGAAAGGCAGATTCCCGCGCGCCTTGTCGCCCACGTTAAGATATACGTCTTTAAGCCCCGTGACGACGCTTGAAAACGAGGACGTATGCGCGATTTCAACCACGTACTTGTCGTTTTGCAATGAAACAGAAGCTATCGTTCCGTCGCAGACGGGATATACGCAGCCCTCCGCCGTAAAAGTTATCACGCCGCTGTCCGAAATGTTCACGTCGGCGTCCGAAAAGTCACTTACTACCGAAGAAAGCTTTAATTCGTTATACGTCGGCTCTGTGGTCGGCTGCGAATTGCTATTGGTAAGCGAAGAAATAAACGTATTTATTACGCTTGTGGGCATGAATATATTAGTCAGGAATATCGCCATAGCAATGACGCATACGGCGGCGATTTCGCTGAAAAGTATAATGCTCTCCCTGTCCTTTCCGAATTTTATGCGCGGCTGTTTTGCGGGGGGGTCGGAAAGATTTTCCGCCTCCACATACGCGCCTACGCGCTCGTTCACGCTGTCAACTACCTGCTCTTTCAATTCCTCGCGCGGGGTTTCTTTGCGTTTGAAAAAACTTCTTTTTTTGGTTACGTTCACCGTGCTTACGGGAATTTCAAGCATTTCGGCGTAATCAATTTCCTGCATAATGTGCCTCCGAAAATTTAAATCTACCTTAATATATTCCGCGGACAAGCCGTTTAGAACATTTTTCCGCCTTTAAGAATATAATGAAGCTCTTTTTTTCCGAGGACGCGCATTACCCTTAGCCCGTCCGAGAGCAAAATCTTCGGAAAATATGAAATAACATATTTTTCCGCAACAGAGTACAAATTTTGCGGACGGCTTTATTATATAATCGCGCTATGCCGCTTAAAATAAATTTCAAAACCGTCGCGCTGTACATATCCTACGCAGCAGCCGCCGCGCTTATAAATTACGCTTTGCCGGACGTGCCGCTGTCACTCGGGCTGTGCTTTTCCATGCTGGCTTGCGGAACCAACGTAATTATTACGCCCGCTTTATACGTGATTGCCTCCGCGGCGAATTTAAGTCTTATTTACAGCGTTCTTGCCCTCTTCGACGGGGCGTTTTTATCCGTTATAGTTTTTTTGTACCGCCGCTCGGGCAGAAAACTTAAATTCGAGGCCGCGGTATATCTCGCCATAGCCCTTGCGCCCTATGTGATTTTTTCGCCATGGCGCGGTTTCGGGTCGATGACGGACCTTAATCCCTATATAATTAAAGCCATAGCCGCCGCCGTAGCCGCGGCGTTCGCCTATTTCTGCTTTAAAACGGTTTACGCGCTGCTTTTCAGAATTTACCGCTGCCGCCTGCGCGAGGACGAAATCGTCTGCATTGCCGTGGTATTCACCGCCGCGGGCGCGGGACTTTATTCTCTTGCGGGTCAGGCGTTTTATCTGTGTTTTGCCGCGGGCGCGATAGCGTTTTTTACAAGATTAGCCCGCTCCCCCGCCTCCGTCATCGCCGCAATGACGCTGGCTCTCCCCCACGCGCTTGTGGAATTAAACCTCGAACCCGTCACGGCGTACGTCATAATTTCCACGGCGGCGCTGCTCTTTCTGAATTTGGGCAGATTCGCCCCCGCCGTCATTTCGGGCGGTCTGACGGCGGGCTATATGTACCTTACGGGGTGCTTTGATTGCCCGATGCCGCTAATAATTTTATTCGCCTTTCTGCTGTTCATGGGCTGCGCGACCGCCTCCCTTCCGCAGACGAAAAAACTTGAAAATTTAAAAAGGCGGCTTGAATGTGAACAGGTCCTTGAACAAAACGCCGTGACCCGCAGCCGCAGGCGTACGGGCGAAAGACTATATAAAATTTCCGAACTTTTCCGCGAAATAGAATGTGCCTTTCTTTCGTTAGACGACGGCGCAAACGACTCCCCCGCCCGCGAACGCATGTATTTACAGCTTAAAGAACGCTGCTGCGGCACGTGCGAACGCTCAAAAAATTGCGAAAAAACAGCCGTTTATACGGGCTTTCGCAGACTTATCGACTCCGGTTGCCTCAAAGGCAGAGTAAATCTTATCGATTTGCCCTCGGAAATCACTACCGTCTGCGCTTCTCCCTCGATAGTAATGACCGAACTTAACTCAATCTTAAACGAATACCGCAAATATATGACGGAAGCCGAAAACGCCCGCTCGGGCAGAAAACTTCTTGCCGACCAGGCGCACGGCGTCGCCGAAGTTATGAAAGAATGTGCCGTCGAGCTGAATAGAACTACCGGGCAATACAGGGAATTGGAAACGGAAGTGAAAAAAGCCTTTCAGGCTCGGGGAATTTCCTGCCCCGAAGTCCAAATAGACGACCTATACGGCGAAATAAGCGTCGCCGTGTGCGGCAATTACAATCCAAAAGCTATGTGCGCCGTCCTCAAAGACGCCTTGGGCAGGCGCTACGTTTTAAAGGACAAACTCGCCTACGACGGTCAAAAAACTTGCCTTGTATTCACTCCCCCGCCGCGGCTGGACGCGGCTTTCGGCGTGGCTTACGCCCTTAAAAAAGGCGAAAAAGTTTCGGGCGACACCCACTCCGTGATAAGAATTAACGAACACTCCTTTTTAATGGCGCTCTCCGACGGCATGGGCAGCGGCGTTTACGCAAGAAAAGTAAGCGAGGCGGCAATTTCCCTTATAGAGGCGTTTTACCGCGCGGAAATGCCCGCGGATACCGTCATGAACACTATAAATAAACTGCTGTCCTTCAACCGCGAAGAGCGCTTCGCCTGTATCGATATTGCGGCGGTCAACCTCGAAACGGGCAGGGCGGACTTCGTAAAAATAGGTTCGCCCGCAGGAATAATTATGCACGGAAGCGAAATTAAGGTTCTTGAAAGCAACTCGCTGCCCCTCGGGATTTTGGACAATCTGAAACCCGCCGTTTGCACCGAAACACTGAAAAGCGGCGATTTGGTGGTGTTTATGAGCGACGGAATTACCTCCGCTTTCCCCTCGGCTACCGATTTATACGAATTTTTGCAGGGTCTGAAACCTTTGAACCCCCAAAGCCTTGCCGATAAAATACTTTCGGGCGCGCTCGACCGCTCCGGCAGAATCCCCTCGGACGATATGACTGTGGTCTGTACCCGACTTTTTGACAATACGTCGGAATGAATAATTATACACAACAAAAAGAGCAGGTAATTTTATTACCTGCTCCTTTCTTTTAATTTTAAAATGGAGGGAACAAACAAATTAAATAACCTAAGATATTTTAACTTTTATCTTAGGTTTCAGCTAACTCTATTTTTATTTTCAAATTTATGTGATATTCTTTTCTATTTCTAATAGTCAAATAATTTTGCTCAGGTAATGTAACTTCTTTTACCCAAGTGTCACCTACTTGGTCCCCAGAAGCCCAGTTAAATAATGCTGCTGTATTATTTAACCCCAAAAATTGAGGCAAACGTAATATTGTATCAGTCGTATAGCATGTTATCTTAACTTTTTTACCAATAAGTTCTTCGCTTATAGGAATTTGTAATTTCTTTGTCTCAGACATATCAAAAAATAAGACGGGAACAACCAACTCTTTTCCCGCCTGTATTTCCAAATCGAATTTCAATAATTTTACGCTATTAAGTTTTATTTTGCTTCCCGAGTCGTTTTTAAGAACTGTTTTTGTATCTGCCGTACCGCCATTCTTCATAAATACTACGCTTCTGTATTCGCCGCCGTTTGCGGGACTGTACATATCATATGTGTATTTCGTACCACCTGAACCTGCGCCTGCAAATGGGTCTTCCGCTGTTAGTACCCCATTTTGAGCCGCCGAATCGGTTTCGGCTACAAGATAATATGCGCCTTCTTCAATGCCGTCCAAAGATAAATCTTGTGTATCGCCTGCCCCCAAAGTAATTGGACCGTAATCTTTTATTGCGGTCTCTCCTGCGGGTTCACTTTCACCTTTCATACTGCCGAGTTTTTCCCAACCCGTGCTCTTTTTAGCATACACGTCCCATGCGGTATAATCAAGATATAAATCGCCCTCATTACCCAAAGATTCAAGCGGTTCACCTTCGCCGTAATGCCAGGTTGCGCCGTCCTTACCGTTTGTACCGTTTGTGCCGTCTTTGCCGTTTGTACCGTCAACGCCGTCCTTGCCGTTTGTACCGTCAACGCCGTCTTTGCCGTTTGTACCGTTTGTACCGTCTTTGCCGTCTTTGCCGTCAACGCCATTTGTACCCTTTAAGCTATTCAAAAACTCTTGCTCTGTGCCCGTGTTTCCCTGTTCAAGCCATATTTCATAGGCAGATTTGCCGTTCACTCCGCATGCGGCAAAGCATACTACGCCCAACGCCATGCACGCGCTTAACGCAAGCGTAGCAATTTTAACTCTTTGGATTTTCATAAATAAACCTCATTTTAATTTTTTCTTTGGATAGCCCTTGGCAGCCGAGCCATTCCTTATCTTCGAATCATTTCTCCGACCGAACCGCCGCCGCCAAAGGCAGTCCGGTCGGAGCTGCGGGGAAAAATTCTGACAAGGAAATTTCCCCAAATAAAAAGGAGAATAAGCATAAGATAGTAGAAGCGGGTTCGGTTTCCGCGTTGTCGCAACGGAAATCATGGGTTTGTAACTTGTTATATTCAGCGCCTAAAATTGTGGCGTTGACAGCGTTTTTGTGGGTATGTATTGCGTTTTTTACGTTTTTACGCCTCAGTGAATGGAGGTAAAAGTTTCCAAGAATTTGAAAAAATTTTAAAAATTTTTATTTTTTTGAAGTTTCATAATATATATCGTGTATGGAGGTAAAAGTTTCCGAAAATTTAAAAATTTTTGAAAATTTTATTTTTTATTTATTTCAAAGCTAAATTTATAATTTACATCCCATGGAGAAAAGTGTACGCAAAAAACAAAAACTTCTCCTTCATTAAAGTTAATATCATTTGAAGTACGCAATTCATGGTCGCCATTAAAAGTAATCTTTGTGCCTATAAGATAATTATTGTCGTTAAGACCAAAAGAATAGTTAGTGAACTCCTGCTCGTCTAAAACCCATTGATATTCATCTATACCGAAATTTATCAATTTAAGGATTATCGAATATTCTCCTGCTTGCGGAATTTTAACGCTAAAATAATTATTACTGCTCACGCTTTTATCGCTTACTTCAATTTCATAAGTTTGACCTGCTTCTATCGTTTTTGTCGTCTTTAAATAAATTTCTACCTGCTCGACATTGAACGCCGCGAAACTGTGATTTAATATGATTTCTGTCTCGCCTTCGGGGATTTCTATGCCTACCTCAAAGATTCTGCTATTATTATGTTCATCATTTCCGTCGCCCATTGGCCTTTGATAGACCTTGTCGCCGACCGTTACATATGCCGTTAACGACGCGGAATCTTTTGGATAATTATACTGAACAC
>CANPZW010000025.1 GCA_947589385.1 uncultured Clostridia bacterium
ACCTGCAACTACAAGGACGGAACAATTCGGATCTCGTTAGAGGAAATCGAGCGTTCGGATTTGTTATCAAATGGTGTTCCCGCCGGGAGTCGAACCCGAAATTGAGTCTTAGGAGGACCCTGTTATATCCATTTAACTACGGAAACAAATGTAATAAATTTTTCTGGGAATTTAAATCAACCGACGACGGTAATCAAGCTTAAAGCGGGCGCGTTGCGCCCGCTTCCGATTTTTAAGCCATTGCGTTCAGTTTCTTTGCCAAACCCGATTTTTTGTTAGCGGCGGTGTTCTTTTTGATTATTCCCTTTGTCACTGCGCCGTCGATTATGGAGCAAGTGTGGGGATACATCGCCGTAGCCGTTTCCTTGTCACCGCTTTCAACTGCGGCAAGAAACTTCTTGACTTCCGTCTTCATTTCGGACTTTACTGCCTTGTTTCTTGCGGTTTTTTTGTCGATTACAAGAACGCGCTTTTTTGCTGACTTTATATTAGGCATTTGATATCTCCTTTAAAATACCGTATTCTCTTAAATCCTTGTGTAATTTTATCATAAAAATCACCGAATGTAAACTGTTTTTGTGCGGCTTTTTAACATTTTTTAAATATATTTTGCTCTATTACAATATTATTATATATATAAAGGATTTGCGTCGAAACGCATTTTCGCGCCGTAAAACTTTGCGAGGACGGCAAAGGGTTGGCGTGAAAGAAAATCAATAGGGGAGAATTCGGGTCTTTATCCACTTTAAACCCCAATGGCGTTTTTTCGCGGCAAATTATTTCTAATTCAACCCGCGGGAAATAAAAACCTCGAAAAATCGTGTAATTTTAGGGATTGCTGACCACCGCCTAAAAAAATAAAAAATAAATGAATTTTTAATTAAAAATTGCCTAAAAATCGACTTTTTAGCCGTTTTTTTATGAATAAAATTATTTTAATTTGTTTTTAGAATCTTCAAAGTGGCAAAAAATTCTTAATTTTTTTAAAAAAATATTAAAAAGTGGTTGACAGTGGTTAAAGAGGGTGTTATACTGAAAATACATTACTACCAAGGGCGTTTTGATGAGTTTTCTTGCGGGGGCGTACAACCACACGGTTGACGCGAAAAACAGAATAAGAATACCTGCAAAGCTTAAAGCAGATATGGGCATAGATTGCTCGGGCGACGAGGAAGGCGAACAGAAAAGATTCAGCCTTGTATTCCAGCTCGGCACGGACGGCTGTATCGCGCTTTACACTCAGGAAGCCGCAGACAAACTTATTGAATCGCTTTCGCAGGTCAAGCAGTCGGATTTCGAAAAATACAGAGCGGTAAGACTTTTCCTCAGTAACTTCGAAACGGTTGAAAGCGACCCGCAGGGAAGAATGGTAATCCCCCAAAGATTCAGGGAGATAGGTAAATTAAAAAAAGACATAGTAATTTGCGGCGTCATCGACCATATTGAAATTTGGTCGCAGGAGCTGTATAATGAGATGCGGAGCGGAACCGCCGGCGCTATGTCTATGAACGACATAGTAAAGACGTTGGAAATTTAAGCGATGCAAGAATTTTCGCATATACCCGTAATGCTCGAAGAGTGCATGGAAGGCTTAAACCCGAAGAGCGGGGGAATCTACTACGATGCCACGGTTGGGTACGGCGGACATTCCCATGAAATTTTAAAGCGTTCGTCTCCGTCCGGCAGGCTGATAGCTACCGACAAGGACGACGCGGCGATTGCGGCGTCGGGCGAAAGACTGAAAGAGTTCGACGGAAGATATGAGATTTATAAGTCCGACTATAAAGACTACGCAGACGTTTTCGCCGCCGCGGGAATAGATAAGGTTGACGGGATTCTTGTGGATATGGGCGTTTCAAGCCCGCAGCTGGACGACGGAAAAAGAGGGTTCAGCTATATGCAGCCCGATGCCCCGCTGGATATGAGAATGGACAGAACTCAGGCTCTCACGGCGGAATATATTGTGAACAACTATCCGCAGTCGGAGCTGACAAGGATATTAAAGGAATACGGAGAAGAAAAATTTGCTTCAAATATAGCTGCCAACATAGTTAAGGCGCGAACCCGAAGCGCCATAACTACTTGCGGCGAGCTTGCCGATATAGTAGAAAACAGCATACCTGCAAAATTCAGGCAGAACGGTCCTGTGGCGAGGAAGAGCTTCCAAGCCGTAAGGATTGCCGTAAACGGGGAGCTTAACGGGCTTTACGACTGCATTATAGGTCTTACCCGAAGACTTAATAAGGGCGGAAGGATAGCGGTAATGACTTTCCATTCGCTTGAAGACAGAATCGTGAAGCAGGCGTTCAGATATCTCGAATGCGATTGTTTGTGCGATAAAAGTTTGCCCGTATGCGTGTGCGGTAAGAGGAAGGAAATCGAAATCCTTACCAAAAAGCCGACAGTGGCAAGTTTAAAGGAAATTACCATTAACCCGCGCTCTAAGAGCGCAAAGCTGAGAATAGCTGAAAAAATATAACGAAATTGCGTTGAGGAGAATACTATGGCAGTCGCAACACCCGTTTTGGAAAGAGAAAAACAGCAAATTGAAGATGAAAAGCATAACGCGCTTATCAAGGAGAGATATTTAAGGCTTCTCGACCCCGAAAGCAAAATGGACGACCTGAAAGAGGCGGGGTACGTTCCGGCAAATCCCGATACGTCCGTTTACGAGCAGTCCGCTCCCGTATATGCACAGGTAGCGGCGCCTGTTTACGAACAACCCGCGGCGCAAGCGTATTCTCAGCCCGCGGCGCCCGTTTACGAACAGCCGGCGGTGGAAACGCATACGTACAACGCAGGTCCTGTCCTCGCGCCCAGCGGCCGTGCCGACGCAGATATATTCCGCGCCGACAGCGAAATAAATTTGCGGCTGAAAGCACAGCGTGAAGTCGCCGCAGCTCCCCAGCCTGCACCCGAAGAGGACGAAAACGAGGACCTCCGCCCCACGCAGACGACCATTCAGTATAAGACCGAAGCCGTCAGACAAAACCGCGAGGAGGGCGCGAAAGTCACGACCCGCCCGACAAGGCATTTAAACCTTTCCAAGCACGACAAAATCGTGATTGCCGCGGTGGTAGTGGTTATTGTGGCGCTGTTCGCTCTGATAATAGTAAACTCCGCGATAATTTCGGGAATCAACAATGAATTGAGCACTCTCAAAACGACGTTGAACACGGCGCGCGGCGCATATTCGGGCGTCAGCGACAAGATATCGGAATACACCTTGAACCTTGAAGATACGGTAAAGGCGCTTGCGGAAAGGCTGGGAATGGTAAGGTAAGGAGAGACGACCATAAAAAACAGAATAAACAAAACAGGGTTTTCAACCACAGTTTTACAAAAGAGGTTATTGTCAATTACTTTGGCAATAACCTTTATTTTTTTCATTATCCTCGGCAGGCTGTTATACGTGCAGGTGGCGTGGAGTTCTGAACTGAAACTTCGAGCTTCCGACCAATGGAACAGGGAAATCCCGATAATCGCGCAGCGCGGAAAAATAACCGACCGGAACGGCGTGATTCTTGCGGGCAACCGCACATCTTACAGCGTTTTCCTGCGCCCTAACGCCGTGGTAAACGCAGAATATACCGCAACGATTTTAAGCGGAATCTTTAAAATCGACCCGAACGCCATTCTTGAAAAAATCAAGGGCGGCAAGGTTTCCGAAGTGACGATTGCGCGGCAGACGGACAAGGAGAGCATTGAAAAACTAGCCTCGTACGACCTCGCGGGGGTATATTATTCCCGCGATAACTCGCGCAGCTATACATATGGGGACGCGCTATGCCAGGTATTGGGGTTCACCGCTTCGGACGGCACGGGCGTGGCGGGATTGGAGAGATTTTATAACACGATTTTAAGCGGTACAAACGGCGAAATCACCTATTCGACGGATATCGTCGGTATTGAAACGGAAAATTCAAAAGTTCTTTATAACGAAGCGTCTCCCGGCGACGAAATAAGGCTTACGGTCGATATCGACATTCAACTCGCTGCGGAGGACGCGATGAGAAGCGTTTATAAATCTTCGGGCGCGAAGTCTGTTGCCTGCGTCGTCCTCGACCCGCGCAATTCGGACGTCCTTGCTATGGTGAATTATCCTTCTTACGATTTGAACGAAGTTCCGAGGAACGATACCGAAAGTTTGAACGCGCTGACGAGAAACGGAATCGTAAGCGATATTTACGAACCGGGTTCTACTTTTAAAATTATTACCGCTGCGGCGGATATAGAGGAATATCTTCGCGGAAATCCCAAGGCGTTTTCCACTTCATATGTCTTCAACAGTAGCAGAACGCGTACGGTTGACGGAACAAAAATAAAATGCTGGTCTGACCACGCGAACGGAAAACATTCCAACCAGACGCTTGCCGTCGCGCTTAACAACAGCTGCAACCCATGTTTTACCGACATTGCGCTATCCCTCGGCAAGGAAACGTTTTATTCTTATCTTCAAAATTTCGGCTTCGGCAAGGATACGGGGATAGACTTTTCGGGCGAGGCGGTCGGAATGCTGGTGCCCGAAACGGCGGTCAGGGATTGCGATTTGGCGAGAATAGGCTTCGGTCAGACAGTTGCGGTGACGGGCGTCCAGCTTGCCTGCGCGGCGGCGGCTGCGGTGAACGGGGGGAATTATTATTCCCCGAGATTTTTAAAAAGCATAATTTCCGCCGACGGAAAGACGGTCGAAGAGAAAAAACCCGTGCTCAAAAACAAAGTAATAAGCGAAAAGGCTTCCCAAATTCTCGCGGAAATGCTCGAAGGAGTTGTAAAGGAAGGCAGCGGCAAGCACGCGTACATAGAGGGCTACAAAGTGGGCGGCAAAACGGGCACCGCGCAAAAATACGAGGACGGACATGTTGCGCAGGGCAAGTACGTTTCTTCTTTCGTGGGATTCTTTCCCGCCGACGACCCGCAATATCTCGCGCTAATCATAGTTGACGAGCCACAGGGCGTTTATTACGGAAGCACGGTCGCCGCGCCCGTTGCCGGCGAGATTTTCAAAGACATAATAAAAATCAAGAACATAGAACCATTTGAACGGACGGAGTGATTATGAAGCTTTCTGAACTGATAAAATATGCCGAGGTTAAAGAAATTTCGGGGTTTTCGGACGTGGAAATAAGCGGGATATGCGCCGACAGCAGAAAAATCCGCAGGGGAGATTTGTTTATTTGCTATAAGGGCGGAAATTTCGATTCTCACGAAAAAGCCGCCGAAGCGGAGAAAAACGGCGCCGCGGCGGTCGTATGCGAAAAGCCCGTCGGCTGTAATATCCCGCAGATAACGGTGGGTGACGGAAGGGCGCACGTTTCCAGACTTGCGCGCGCTTTTTACGGCTTTGCGGACAAAAAACTTAAAATCTCAGCCGTAACGGGTACAAACGGAAAGACTACCACGACGTATATGCTTGAAAGCATATTGAAAGCTTACGGCAAAAGCGCGGCGGTAATAGGCACGCTCGGCATAAGTTACGCGGGAAAATTCATTGCCCCCGAACTTACCACGCCCGACCCCGTCTATCTTCATTCTGTTTTCGCGGATATGGTTGCGTGCGGCGTCGAGTACGTTTTTATGGAGGTGTCGGCGCACGCGCTGTATTTCGACAAGATAAACGGTCTGCATTTCGAAGTGGGGATTTTTACAAATTGTACGCAAGACCATCTCGATTTCTTCAAGACCATGGAAGAATACGCCGAATGTAAAAAATTATTGTTCAAAGACGGCAGATGCGGGTATTCGGTAATAAATTCGGACGACGAGCTGGGCGTGGAACTTATGAAAACCACGAAAAATCACATATCCTACGGACTGAAAAATCCTGCCGACGTATTTGCGGTGGATATCCGTGAAAAAATCGACGGAACGGCGTTTGTTCTGAATCTTTTCGACGAACTGTATGAAATCAACCTGTCAATCCCGGCTCTGCACAACGTATATAACGCCATGGCGGCGGCTGCCTGCGCAAAAATTCTCGGCGTGGATACGGCGGCAATCGCAAAGGGGCTGAAAGAACTTAAAAAAGTGGAGGGCAGGCTTGAAAGAGTGGCGAAGTACAACGGCGCGGATATTTTCGTTGACTTTGCGCATACTCCCGACGGATTGGAAAAGTCCTTGCAGTCGTTGAAAAACCTTTGCAGAGGAAAGCTGTACTGCCTTTTCGGCTGCGGGGGAAACCGGGACAGGGCGAAAAGACCCATTATGGGCGAAGTCGCGGCAAAGTATGCCGATTTTCTGATAATCACCTCCGACAATCCCCGATATGAAGAACCTTTCGACATAATTTCGGAAATAGAAAAAGGGGTAAAGCCTTCTGGGAAGGACTACGTCACCGTAACAGAGCGCGACGTAGCTACCGAATATGCAATACGGCTCCTCGAAAAGGGCGATATTTTGCTTGTCGCGGGTAAGGGCGGCGAGCACTATCAGGAAATAATGGGCATAAAACACAGCTACGACGACAATACCGTTATAAAAAAGATTATCGGAATTTAAATGAAACTTATATTTATTGGTATTCTCGGCGCGTTTGCCGCGTCGTTTTTACTGACTTTACTGCTTCTGCCCATTTTAAAAAGGTTGAAAGCGGGGCAGTATATTCTCGGATACGTAAAAGAGCATATGTCGAAAAGCGGCACGCCGACAATGGGCGGGCTGGGGTTTATAGCCGCGGTCATAATCGTCGGCTTTTCGTTATGCGGTTTCGGAAAGGGCGAAATAAATCTGACCCTCGCCGTAACGGCGGGCTATATGGTAGTCGGATTTTTAGACGACTTTTTGAAAATTTACAAGAAGAAGAACGAGGGGTTGAAACCCTATCAGAAAATCGTTTTTCAGTTTGCGATAGCCGCTGTCGCGGCTTTTTACTGCTATTTCAACAACCTTACGAAAATCAATATTCCTTTCAGCGGCTTTTCGCCCGATATAGGTTGGGGCATAATTCCCGTCGTTATATTTATATTCATCGCAACGGTGAATTGCGTCAATCTCACCGACGGTCTTGACGGATTAGCCGGCGGGACAAGTTTATGTTATTTAGCAGTTTTCGGCGTTTTGCTTTTTATGCAGGGCGCGGAAATGTCTTACCTCTGTTTCGCCGCTGCGGGCGCGTTGGCTGCATTTTTGGTTTTCAACGTAAACAAGGCTTCCGTTTTTATGGGGGATACTGGTTCGCTGGCGCTCGGCGGGCTTATATCCTGTGTTTCAATCTTTTCGGGAAACTCTCTGTATATTCCGATAATCGGAATTATGTTCGTACTTTCGGGAATATCCGTTATAGTGCAGGTAATATATTATAAAAGGACAAGGAAGAGAGTTTTTTTGATGGCGCCCATACATCATCATTTTCAGATGAAAGGTCATTCCGAAAGCAAAATTGCCTTTGCATACGCCGCGCTCACTGCCTTCGTCGGAATATTTTGTTTGATTTTTGTGAGGTAAAATGTATTTCGGAAACCAAAAATTCTTGGTAGCGGGCATGTCGAAATCGGGCGAGAGCAGCGCGCGGTTTCTCCTTGACAGGGGCGCGGAAGTGTATCTTTACGATGACGTCGTAAGCGATAACGTCACGGCCGTCTGTGAAAAACTCGAACAATCGGGAGCGCACACTCTGAACGCCGAGGAATACAGGGATGCCGCCCAAAATTGCGACGTGCTTGTGCTAAGCCCCGGCATACCCATAGATACTCCGTTGCCTGTTTCTTTCAGAAAGCAGGGAAAGGCGATAATCGGGGAAGAGGAGCTTGCCGCGCTCTATTTAAGGGCGACTGCGGTTGCCGTAACGGGCACAAACGGAAAGACGACCACGGTTTCGATGATGAACGACATTCTGAACGCCGCGGGGAAGCACAGCGTGGCTTGCGGAAATATCGGCAATCCGCTTGTAAAAGAAGTGGAAAATTTGAATTTCGACGACTTTGCGGTGATTGAAATTTCCTCCTTCCAGCTTGAAACGCTTTCAAGCCTGCGCCCCCATGTGGCAATAATAACCAACGTGACGGAGGACCACCTGAACCGTCACTACAACATGGAAAATTATATATTTTTGAAATCGAAAATCCTGCGGAATTTGCGTGAAAGCGAATACGCCGTGTTGAATTACGACGACCAGACCGTCCGCTCGTTTGCAAAAAACTGTAAGGCGAAGATAGTTTATTTTTCGGTGCAGAACAAGGTGGAGGGGGCTTATTTCGAAAACGGCGGTCTTTACTTTAACGGCGAAAAATATCTCGAAATGTCCGATATGACCGTCGGAGGGGTACATAACGTATATAACGCTTTGGCTTGTATAGCCGCCTCGGCCGTTCTCGGACTGGATAAGCGCGCGGTCGCCCAAGCAATATGCGCGTTCAAGGGTATAAGGCATCGCCTTGAAAAAGTGCGGGAAGTGGGCGGCGTAACTTACATAGACGACAGCAAGGGTACAAATATCGACGCGACAATTAAGGCGGCGCAGACAATGGCCGCGCCCACGGTTATTCTGCTCGGCGGGAAAGATAAAGGGTACGACTATACTCCGCTTTTTGAAAATCTTCTGTCGACTTCGGTAGTTCATGCGGTGATTTACGGCGAAAACAGGTTTAAAATGTTGAACGCGGCGGTAAAATCCGATTTTGTTAGCGTTTCGCTTTGCTCCGACTTCGATACCGCGGTACGTCTCGCCCGCTATATAGCAAAACCCGGGCAGAACGTTTTGCTGAGTCCCGCAAGTTCCTCTTTCGACAGCTTTTCCAATTACGAAGAGCGCGGCGACGCTTTCAAGGCGATGGTGGAAAGCATTGATGACGGAGAATAAAAAAAAAGCGGGAGATATCCCGCTTTTAATCTGTGTATTCGCGATGGCGTGTTTCGGTTGCCTTATGATTTATTCCGCAAGCGCCTATACCGCGGAAGTGCAGTACGGCGACAGCCTGTATTTTGTCAAAAAGCAACTTTTAGGGCTAGCCCTCGGAACGGCGGCGATGCTCGGGGCGTGTTTTCTGCCCTATAAAAAACTTGAAAAGCTGAAATATCCCGCCGTAATCGTCGCCGCGGTGCTGCTTATACTTGTTTTCGTGCCGGGCGTGGGGGTAACAAACTACGGCGCGACCCGTTGGATAGGTTTCGGAGGGTTTACTATACAGCCTTCCGAAATCGCAAAGTATGCGTTCGCGCTGTTTACGGCTGCGTACTTTGCCAAAAATTATAAAAAGGTAAAAACCGTGACGGGGGTGCTGCCCGTGCTAGCCGTAGGAGGAGTTTTCTGCCTTCTTATCATAGCCGAGCCTAATATGTCCATAACGATGTGTGTGGGACTTTTAATGCTCGGATTGATATTTTTAAGCGGAACGAATTTAAAAACCTTTTTGATAATTCTTATCCCGTTTTTTTTCGCCGTGCCCCTTTTAATAATTTTAGAGCCGTACAGGTTGCAGAGGCTTTCCGCATTCATCGACCCGTGGGCTTCGCCGAAGGACGAGGGATATCAGCTTATCCAGTCGCTTTACGCTTTGGGAAACGGCGGACTTTTCGGCACGGGGCTATTCAATTCCACTCAAAAATACAGGTTTCTGCCCTTTGCGGAAAGCGATTTTATTCTTTCGATTATGGGGGAGGAGCTGGGATTTTTCGGGCTTTTGATATTCTTCGCCGCTTGCGCGTTTATCGTGTATCGCGGAATAAGAATCGCCAAAAATTGCGGCGACAGATTCGGATTTCTGCTTGCCGCGGGTTTTACGCTTGTCTATGGGATACAGGTGGTGATAAACGCGCTCGTCGTAAGCGGCGCGATTCCGCCTACGGGTCTGCCCCTGCCCCTGATTTCAAGCGGGAACACTTCGCTTATAATCACGATGGCTTCGATGGGCGTGCTTTATAACGTGTCGCGCGGCAATTAACAACGAAATTGCCGTCCGCCATATAATAAAGTATATTTTACTATTCGGAGTCAATATGGAAAAATACGTCATAAACGGAGGAAACAAGCTGTATGGGGGCGTGAAAATTCAATCTGCAAAAAATTCGGTGCTTCCCATACTTGCTGCGGCGGTGCTTACCGACGGAACAATCACGATACTCGACGTACCGCAGATTACCGACGTAAGCAACATGGTAAAAATTCTTACCCGCCTCGGCTGCAAAGCCGTGTTCAGCGGGGATAATCTTATAATCGACAGCTCCTCGGCTAACTGCTTCGAGATTCCAAGCGGACTTGCCCACGAGCTTCGGTCGTCGGTTTTTTTGCTCGGTTCTCTCGTATCTCGCTTTAAAATGGCGAAAATCGCCTTCCCCGGCGGGTGCGACATAGGACTGCGGCCCGTGGATTTACACCTTACGGGGCTTAAACGGCTCGGGGTGGAGATTACGGAAGAAAGCGGCTACATACTTTGCAAATGCGAAAAACTTATGGGCAACGAAATAATGCTCGACTGCCCCAGCGTGGGCGCAACCGAAAACATAATGCTCGCCGCAGTCAAGGCGGAAGGGACTACGGTAATCAAAAACGCCGCGCGCGAGCCGGAAATAGAGGACTTACAGAAATTTCTGAATATGATAGGCGCGAAAGTCAGGGGCGCTGGCAGCGGAACCGTAGTAATCGAGGGCGTCCGGAGCCTCGGCGGCGCAACTTTCAAACCCATTCATGACCGCATAGAGGCGGGAACGTTCCTTGTTGCGACGGCTATGTGCGGCGGGGAAGTTGAACTTGAATGTTCATGCGCCGAAAATTTAAGTTCGCTTTTACATAAACTTCGGGAAAACGGTTGCATTATACGGATAAAAAATGATAAAATATCCTTGGAAAGTTCAAGAAGGCTGACTTCCGTCAAAACTATCGAGACTCAACCGTATCCGGGCTTCCCGACAGATTTGCAGGCGCAGATTACCGCGCTTTGCTGTATCTGCCGCGGGCAGTCGATAATCACCGAAAATCTCTTCGAAACTCGGTTCAAATATGTTCCTGAACTCAGAAAAATGGGCGCGGACATAACCGTGATAAACCGTAGCGCCTTTGTGCGCGGGGTGGATAAATTCAAGGGGGCGACGGTGGTCGCGCACGATTTACGCGGCGGCGCGGCTTTGGTTTTGGCTTCGCTTGCGGCGGAAGGCGTCAGCGAGGTTCTTGATATTTCACACATCGACAGAGGTTACGGCAGATTCGAACAAAAGCTGGGGAGTCTCGGCGGGGATATTAAAAGAGTCGCCGTGTAGGAGCTTATGAAGTACTTCAAAAGAATAATTTGGTTGGTTCTCGCGATATTTTTGCTTGCTTCATTCATAATCGGGATAGGCATAATTTTCGCGGTGAAGAACGTCAACGTTTCGCTTGAAAGTTTCAGATATGCGGATTGGGATTACATGACGGACGAGGAGCGCTCTGCGGCGGAAAGCGAAATCAACCTGCTGAAAGGTAAGGTGCTGGATAAATTCCGCGGCACGCTTATAACCTATATCAAAGAGGAAAAGGTGGCGGAATGTTTCGAGGGCACAGACTTCGTCCTCGACGGATTTGAAACAGATTATCCCTGCACGTTAAATCTCTCGCTTAGGGAGAGAAGGGAAACTTTCGCGGTGGCTTCGGGTTCCGGATATGCAGTCTATGACGAAAACGGCGAGTATCTCTGCTCGAAAGACAACGCTTTAAATTCGATAGACGGCGCTCCGGACGTCGCCGTTTCGGGCGCGTCCGTGGAAGAAATGGCGGACGTTGCGTTTGTCGCGAAGCTTTTTGGAAAAAATTTTTCGGCTCTGCGCCCCGTGGTAAGTGAAATCGAAGTCCAGAAAAACGTCACTTCGAATATGGTATTTTATCTTTACTGCGGGATAAAGGTGCGCATAGTTGATTACCCCAACCTTGCCGAAGAAAAAGCGGCGGCGGCGTTTAGCGAATTTGCTTCGCTTACGGGCGAACAGAAACTTTCGGGAACGATAATCGCAAGCGTAAGAACGGACGGCGGCGCGGCTGTTGCCGAGCGTACGCCCGATTAACGGATACGTATTGCGTTAAAAACAAATAATTTCTAAAAAAAGCGGTCGATTGCGGCCGCTTTATCCTTTAATTTAGTTGACTTTGATAATGTGTCATTATATAATAGTATTATATAATAAAACTTTCGGGAATATGTTATCTTTATGCGTTCCAACTACGTGGCAGTGCTGGATATCCGTTCTTCCGAAATGACTGCGGTCGTGGGTGAAAGAGGGGTAAACGGTACGTTTATAATAAAAAGTAAATATACCTGTCAGTACGACGGATATGCCGAAGGAGAATTGCTTGACAAGGAAAGTTTTTCTTCCGCGGTGTGCGAATTGGTGCGCAACACTCTCGGCTCGTCGGGGAGCGTGAAAACTTTTTACGTCGGTATTCCCGGCGAATTTTTAAAGATTGTAAATACCGAAAAAACGATAACATTTCCTTCCGCAAAAAAAATCCGTCCCGCGGATATGGAAACGATAATCCGTATGTCCGCGCCCTCGCCCGATAAGGCGTGGAGAACTATCCGCAACAGCTGTATTTACTACGTACTGTCGGACAAGCGCAAGCTTATAAATCCCGTAGGGGCTGTTTCGGACAGTTTGCAGGCGAGGCTGTGCCATTTCAGATGCAATACCGATTTCGTTGAATGTCTTATGGATACCTTCAAAGGATTCAGCGGGATTCCGAACATAAATCTGATTCCATCGACCTTGGCGGAGGCGCTGTATCTTGTCGAACCCGAAAAGAGGGATGAAGGCGCGGTGCTTTTCGACCTCGGGTATATTTCATCCACTTACAGCGTGGTTTGCGGAAACGGGCTTTTGTACAGCGAATCATACTCGGTGGGGGTCGGACATGTCGCATTCTATCTGATGGACGAACTGGATATTCCGTTCGACGTGGCTTCGACTTTTCTATCTACCGTAAATCTGAACGCCAAGGAAAAGCCGAACAGCGTTGAGAAATGTATTTACGAGGGTAAAACTTATAGTTTTTCTACGGAAAATCTGCGTGCGAAAATCCGCGAAGGGTTAGACCTTTTATGTGAAACGATAGAAACCTGCCGACAAAATTATTCGGGTAAAAGTATGGACGGCAAACCTCTACTCTTCACGGGCGAAGGGGTCAAAACAATCAGGGGGGCGGTCGAGCATATTTCCGGCAGGCTTGTAAGAAGCGTCGAAATAGCCGCGCCCAAAGTTCCTTATTATGACAAACCGCAGTTTTCATCTCTTTTCAGCCTTTTGGATATGGCTTTGAAAGATGCAAACGCATAACATAAAAAATCAACAAACAATGGTTAATAACGGAGGTTAATTTTAAAATGTTTAACGATATAGGCGCTTCATATAATTTCAATAATCCGAATACTGTCCCCGTAAGCAGCGGCGCGCAACTCGGTAAGGCGAGAATTAAGGTAATAGGCGTAGGCGGCGCGGGAAATAACGCCGTAAACAGAATGATAGAGGCGGGGATAACCAGCGCGGAATACTATGTGGTAAATACCGACAGCCAGATACTTGCCCTGTCGCTCTGTAAAAATAAAATCCAGATAGGCGCGGCTCTCACAAAAGGGCTTGGCGCGGGCGCGGACCCCGAAATCGGCCGCGCGGCTGCCGAGGAAAGCAAGGAATCCCTTGCGGAAGCCGTCAAGGATACCGATCTTTTGTTCATAACCGCAGGTATGGGCGGCGGTACGGGTACAGGCGCGGCCCCCGTTATTGCTAAACTTGCGCGCGATATGAAGATTCTTACCGTCGCGGTCGTTACCGAACCTTTCACGTTCGAGGGCAGAACGCGTATGGCAAATACAGCGAAAGGTTTGGATAACCTTAAAAAATACGTCGATACCTTAATAATAATTCCCAACGATAAAATCAGGACGGTTGTTGCGAAGAACACGCCCATGGTAGAGGCGTTGCGTATCGCAGATGAAATTCTTAAACAAGGTATAAGGGGCATCGCGGAGCTTATAGTAAACCCCGCGCTCATTAACCTCGACTTTGCGGACGTCAAGACTATATTGAAAGACAAGGGAATTGCCCACCTCGGCGTCGGTGTTGCCAAGGGCGATAACAGAGTCGTCGAAGCGGTGCGCCTTGCCATAAGCTGTCCTTTGCTTCAAACCACTATTGAGGGAGCGAAAGGCGTAATTCTCAACATATGCGGCGGACAGGATTTGACGTTCGACGAAGTTACCGACGCCGCCGAACTTGTGAAGGGAGTAGTTGCCGCCGACGCAAACATTATTTTCGGCGCGAGAATCGACCCCAACGTCCATGACGAAGTGGAAATTACCGTTATAGCAACGGGTTTCCCCGGCTATGAAGTCAACAAAGCTGAGGAGCAGAGGGTTTACAGGGGCGGCAATGCCTATGAATCCGATAAATTAAACAATCCCGCAATGCCAAACGGCGTTCAGGGCGGACAGCAAGGTTATAATACGCCTCTTGGCGGAAAGTTATCCGTTTCGGACCCTTATTATCCCAACCGTTCGGTAACTTATGTGCAGATACCCGCGCAGCAAAATCCCCAGGTTGTGCCTCAATATAACCAACAGCCCGTTCAGCAGGGTATTCCCGTACAGCAAGGCGTTCCTATGCAACAGGTTCCTGTACAACAAGGTGTTCCCGTTCAACAAGTTCCTATGCAGCAGGGTATTCCTGTGCAGCAAGGCGTTCCCATGCAACAGGTTCCCGTACAACAGGGTGTTCCCGTTCAACAAGTTCCCGTACAGCAGGGACAACCTGTACAGCCGAACGGTCAGCAGGCTCAACCCAGACAAAACGAATCCGTAGAACGCCCTGTGGGTAAGGAAATTCCCAGATTTATCCAGGCGTTGAAAGGTTTCGGCAAGAAGGATAATTAAGACGGCTACGTTTATGTCGCGATAAATTAAATATTGTTGATAATCGTAAATTCGATAAGCGCTGCGCGCGGATAAAATCCGCGCGCAGCTTACTGTATAACGGTGAATTATCATATCAAGTGCAACGGAAGAGGGCAAAAAAGTAGTTCATATAAATCAACTTTGTTAGAATAGATTTGCAAAAGAAATTCTTAAACAGAGGAAAAATATGAACTATACCCATCTTACCATAAACGAACG
>CANPZW010000026.1 GCA_947589385.1 uncultured Clostridia bacterium
GGGTCGAGTACCACTATCCTCGTGCCGTTCGCCCACTCGTTAAGAATAAGGTTTTTCAAAAAGAACGATTTGCCGCTTCCCGATTTGCCTATTACCATTGCATTGCTGTTGCATTGCTGTTCCTTATTTTTCTTTTTTAATTTAACCTCCGAATTTTTTAAATAATAACTTATATGATATTGACATATAATGATTTATATGCTATAATCGCTTCAAAGAAACAATTAAGGAGTTTTTTCAAATGCCTGTTATTTCAAGATTTTACGGTATGGTCATAAAAATGTATTTCCTCGGCTCAGAACATAATCCGCCGCATATTCACGTTGTATATGGCGAATATCTCGGAATTATCGACATTCGCACACTTGAAATGCTTGAAGGCGACCTGCCGGACAAAGCGTTAAAAATCGTGAAAGAATGGATGGCAATCCACCAAAACGCGCTGCTTGAAATGTGGAACTCGCAAAACATTCACCCGCTTCCGCCTATTGATTGATGTTTAAGGAGTAATATTTATGTTTGTAAAAATCACTTCCGTCACCGCGTTACCCGACTATGTGCTTTTAGTGGGATTTTCAACAGGTGAATTTAAACAATTCGATTTAAAACCTCTTATCAATAAATACCCGCCTTTTAAATCTCTTGTCGAGGTCGAAGGACTTTATGGGCAAGTCAAAATCGATGTAGGCGGCTATGGGCTTGTATGGAATGACGACCTTGATATTTCCGCCGACGGGATTTATGAAAAAGGCGTTACGAGCGAACCGCCACGCAACATGGACGCCTATAAGCAAAAACTTGTTGAAGAATTTGTTAAAGCGCGTAAATCAATGGGGCTTTCACAAAAACAACTTGAAATTCTTTCGGGCGTTCCGCAAGCCTGCATTGCGCGCACGGAAAAAGGCATTACCGACCCTCAACTTACCACTCTTTTGAGATTGCTTGAACCGCTTGGTTTAACGTTATCCATAACCGACATTTGATTCACAGGCTGTCCGCTGAACGCGGACAGCACTTTTTTTGTTCGTCACTTGCCGCCCTTGCCGCTATCGTTTCCGCTACCGCTACTCGACTTGCTACTGCTTTTTTGGTTCGGCGTGTAACAAGGCGTTCCCTTTATGGCTTTTATTGCCGTGTATTCGTAATAGCTTTGCGGTTTATCGGGGCGGTATAATCCACTCGAAGAAAATATCCGCAACATTTGGTCAATGTCGTGGTTACTCCAAAATGCAAGGTAATTCATAAGCAACATATCCGAATTGCTGTGGTTGCCGCGCAAATCCTCGCCTTTATAAAGCCTTTTTACGGTATCGCCGTTTTTTGCGCCGAACGCCTTATCAAGTACTTCCCTGTCGTCCATTGAAGATAATCCCTCAATGCCTTTGCCGGTATTCTTCCACTCGGTGCGCTTCTCGAGCTTGCGGAAAATTTGGATAAAAACACGCTCGAAAAAATTTACTTCGACTTACCTCTGCACCATACGTTCCCCGCTCCGTTCGATATTGATAGACTTATTTTAAGCGAGGATATGAAAAAATATTTATCGGCTTTGGACAAAACCACTCAGACTATACTCTATATGCACTTTTGGGAGGGTTATTCTCTCAAAGAAATTTCAGATATTCTCGGCATTGAATATGTCAACTTGCGGAAGCGCGTGAGCAGGGCTTACGCAGAGCTGAAAAAATTTTTTTCTAAAAATTAAAAAAAATATGTCACATTTTCACTCAAATTACTGTCAGAACAGTAGAACACTTAAAAGGAGATTGAAAATGTTACATTTAAGCTCGATTTTATTAGGTACTGTTATGTTCCTCTGCACGTTGTTTGTTCCTACGGTCAATACGGCAGATGTGCATACAAACGAAAAAGTGTACTACTACGACACTTATTACACAGCGGAAAATTCAGAATCCTCGCAATTTTGGTTTGATATTCCCTACATCAGCAAAACTTTAACTTCTTCTTACTATCAAACTATCAGTTGCCCGTCATACACCTATGCTCCGGCTGTCGGTTCGTGCGCGGCAGTTGCGGCAGGGAATCTTATAGGCTACTACGATAGGTTTGACGAAAATCTCATACCTGACCATTTGTCGGGAAAAACAATATTTGATACTGACATTTTTGTTTATAATATTGAAGATTCAAATGTTAAACAAACTATCGAAACATTATACCAATACATAACGGGCGACGGCTACGGCGCAACCGAGAACGATTTTAAGCTAGGCGTAACGCGGTTCTGCATCGAAAAGGGAAAACACATACAATTCTATTCTTGCATGTCAAACGGCTCGTTTGATTTTGGTAAAGCACAGGACTACATAGAAGCCGGATATCCGGTAGTATTGTTTTTGGGCGGATATAATGTTTGCGACATCTTTCCATATGACAATGAAGATAGCGTTGACTGCCTTACTTCCACCGCTAATCACATTATGGTAGGCTTCGGCTATGAAACCTATACCTATGTGACAAACAACGGCACAGAAAATTACGACTACATTTATGTCGCTTCGGGAACATTTTATAATTCAAGCGGATTATTCAATATACATTACAATACAACCATCAACGACGTTTTGGCGGTAAATATTTATTGATATGAAAGGCAAAAACTTCTTAAAACAACAATCTGATATTGATAAGCAACAAATTTTGGAAGCCGGAAAAAACCAAAAATACTATTCAATGTTAGAACAAATCGAAAACGCACCAAAACCCAAACAAAATTTTTGGAAGCGTAATTTAAAATGGATTGCAGGCGCGGCAAGCGTTGCGGTTTCTGCCGTTATTCTTGTATGTGTTCTCGTGTTTTATCCATTTGCATCAACCGATACACTTCCAATATATTTGGAAGAAAACTTTGAAATATCAAACTCCACATTCGATGAAATGGACGCCGATATGAAAGAATACGATTTTAATATAGATAAATCGTTATATGACATCTCCGTTGATAAGACAATAGATAAAATCAGCGGCGATACCATTCTATATTCCATTCATATGATACACATAAACACAACAATCAAATTTGATTTTGTTGCGGTTTGCAATCCGAATTACACTTATCCGCATTTTGAAATTACGGATAAATTTACCAACATTACCTTGCCGCAATATACCATATGCTATTCAGACAAAAAGACAACAACCGGCAGCCTGATTAAATTAAACAGTAAGGCAAAAATACAAAAAGATAAAGAAATTATTTATATAACAGACTATCAAGAATACTTGACCGACAGCAGCCGCTCGATTGTTGACGTGATACAAGAAACGTTTATTTGATTTTTTACAATAAAAAAGACAGCAAGCGTGTTTTTACGCTTGCTGTCTTTTTTAATTACTGTTACAAATTTTTTAAAAAAATTTATTTAAAAACTTCCTTATAGCTCTATTTTCAAACCAAAGTGTAATTTATAAATAAAAAGTTCAAATTCGGGTGCTTGCGCGGCGCCAAGAGCGCCCGATTTGAACCCAAACGGTTCAAATCGGGCGCTTTCTTTATATTAAACTTCGCGACTATAAAAATACCTTTAAAAAATAAATGAGTTCAGTACATACCGAACTCACTTTAAACAATTATTTATTCAATGATTATTATTCTTACGGATTTTGCCAGCTGAGAAAACCTTCGATAATTTCTATCCGATAAAAACCGGTGACGTCGTTCCCCGCCTCGTTGAAAACACGCACGCCGCTTATTGTATTCGGCGCAGTTATTTCGTTAAGCTGTAATACTCCGCTCACGCTAATTTCTATCCTGTGACCCGCGGCAAGCGTTCCCTTAGATATCCAGGCGCTGCCGCTTTCGGCGCCGCCCGAAAGCGGCGTATTTCCTTTAACACGCGAAACGGAAACGCTTGTAACCTCAATCTCCCGCGGGAGAATGTGCAACGCCGTCTCCCCGCCCAAAATATCTATGCGGTTTTCAGAAGTAACGTCGTTGCCGTCGCCGTCCGAGACGGTAACTTTTATATTCTGTTTCAATTCGCCAAGAGTAACTTCCCCGACTTCCGTAAGACTTTTTTCTATCGAAACGGAAACCCTGCTTTTATCTACGTCGGGCGGAAGTTTAAGAATTTCAAAGTCGTTTTTGCCATAGCTCAAAGGCGTGCCGTCGTACTGTTTGCCAAGGCTGTAAACGACAATTTCGACGGGCGATTTTATACGCAGTTTTCCCCATTCGGTCCGAATATCGTACCTCGCCGTAACGTCCTTTCCGTTTTTGTCAGAAACGGTAAAATCGAGAACGTTATCGACGAAACCCACCCCGTATTCTCCGTCGGTAATTTCCGAAACGCTTGTCGCTTCGGCGGAAAGGGTGTCCTTCAAATAATTATAAAAAGCGCGGGAATTGTCCGTTTGCCGTTCAATTTCCGTTTTTTAACGCCTGTTTATCCGAATTGAGAATGTTGGCGATATTGTAGGCGCGTTTAATTTTATCTATCCTGCCCGCGTTGAAATAGCTGTAAATTCCGTCCGCGGAATAAATGCAGTGGTCGTACAGCGCCACGTTGTTAAGACTGCACAGCATCTGCACTTCGGCTGTGAATTCGTCGTCCTTTTCGGACGGCTGGGAATCGCCCGAAAGGTGATTGTGGGCTATAAGTAAACCATAGGGCTTCTGCGTGGCGATAAGCGCGCTTAGCTCTTCTCGTTCTACGGTCACGCCGTGCACTTCGTTGTTCGTGCGGGAAAAAATATGCTTTACCTTTCCGTTTTTCTCGCAAAAATAAATTTCAAGCACTTCATCGGAGCGATTTTTAAGCCGCTCGGAAGTAAAAGTCTTGAAATCGCCGTAATTTTTCAACAAAACTTCGCGGCGGTCGGAAGAATATGCCGCCGCTGCGACCGAGCCCACTACTTTAAGATAATTAGCCACGCTTTCGCCCACGCCCTCAACGGCTTTAAGCTGCGACGCTTCCGCTTCGAGTACGCCTTTCAAAGAACCGAAGGCGTCCAAAAGTGCGTGCGCAATCGGGTTTGTGTTCTTCCGCGGGAACGCGTTGAAAAGCAGCATTTCCAAAAGCTCGTGGTCGTGCAGAAAGCCGTCGGAATTAAGCCTTTCATAAAGCCGCTGCCTGTGCCCCGCGTGGTTCATTTAAGCACCGCCTTTGACTGCGTAGCCTCGCCCAGAACAAAGGGCAAAAGCGCGCTGTACATAAGATTGGGCAAAATATTGAACATATGGTTGTCGAACAGCGAAATTACCAAAAGCCCGACTACCGAAGCCGCGAAAAACGCCTTCTTTACAGTCGGCTTTTTGGCGAAAGCGATAAAAGTCTGCACTCTGTGGACAAGATATGCCGTAAAACCGACTATCCCGCACGCCGCCAGAAGTTCTGCAAAAGTGTTGCAGGCAAATTCGGGCACAAAAGCAAGCCCCGTGAAGTCGTTTTCGTGATAATTCAGATTGAAGCCCGCGCCGAATATAGGGTGCTCTACAAAGAAACGCATTGCGGTGTTCAGAAGTTTGATTCTGCCGTTGCCGAAAAACATTCCGTTCTCGTCGAAAAGATTATCGAATATACTGCCCAGAAGCTTTATAATCGCATTCCATTTGACTATTACCGTAATTGCGCCCGCAAGAATCAGTATGCCCGCCGTAATTGCGTTTGCCCTGCGGGATTTTTTGTTTATAAGCGAAAGCAAAAGCGAAACGGGATAGACAACCGCGATACCTATCATGGATTGGCGGCTGGTAGTAAGGAAAACGCAAACCGCAAGAACGGTCGCGTAAATTATAAATCCGAAGCCGTACTTATATTGAGTGGAAAGCATCATGACCGCAGGCACGCACAGAACAAACAGCATGCCTATGGTATTCCATACTCCCCAGCCAAATACCACCATTTCTTTGTTTATTTCGCCGTCCGCGTCCAACATACCCCTGCCGTTGCTTATGTACAGTACGGCAAGTTCCGTTACGAGAACGGCGGACAGGGCGAGAAAACCAAAGCAGATTTTTTTGTAATTTTCGGAAGTCAGGTTTATATTTGCCGAAATCAACACGAAAATCGCCAGATACACCGCAGCCATGACAAGCCCGTATATAAAGTCGAAACCCGAATAATTTGCCTTCCCCAAACCGTTTAAAAGGAAAGCTCCCGCAAGGACACAAAGCCCCCAAAATACGGGCGTCGGTTTGAAGGTTTTCGTCTTATAAAGCATAAAAAATCTTGCAATAATCGCGGCTATAACCAAAGATAGCGCCACGCCTATCTGCGCGAGATTAGCCGCCCGCATAAAATAGCCCGGGTCGGGCGCCGCTATCATTTCCGACGGCGTATGTTTAACCGACACAAACACGCTGAAAAAGAAAAGATGGGAAACAAAAGGCGTCAAATCGTCCAAAAGCAACAGCATCGCCACCGACACCGCCGCAAGATAATATATGGAAACCATATCCCACCCGAGATAATAACACAGCATTACCACGGCGGCGGTAAAAAAAGGAAAGACGTGAGAGGACAAAATTATCCGAAGCACGTCTTTTATACTTTTACCCTTTAATTGACCGAAAGGATTACGCACAGTTTTCTCCACAAAAATGTGATTACAAAATGTATTATACTACGCGATTCAGCATTTGTCAACATAAAAGCAAAGTTTGCACTTTAATTCGGCGGCGCGGCAATCCCAAAGAAAATATCCGTCTCTCTTGACTTGCAACCCGAATTGTGATAAAATGTATATATGCGTATAGAAGCACTTAAACTGAAAAACACGAAGAATATGCGCGATATGGGCGGAATACCCGCCGCGGACGGGCGAAAGATAAAGTCTGGCAAACTAATAAGAAGCGGCAGGATTTGCAGGCTTCCCGAAAGCGCGAAAACCGCCCTTGAAAATATGCGTATAGACACCGTTATAGATATGCGCACTCCCAAAGAAATCGAGGAACACCCGCCCACTTTGCTGGACGGCGCGGTTTACCATTATTTTCCGCTTACCACAACCGCCACAAGCGAAATCCTTACGGGCAAAAGCATGGCGAAGATACAGTTCGCGCAGAGCAAACGCATTAAAAACGAATTCGGCACGGCGGAAAATTATATGAACGAGATGTACAAAATCATCGTGTTCGACCCCGCCTCGCAGGAAAAGCTGAAAAAAATTTTCAGGCTTTTCATCGAAGAGGAAAACTGCATACTGTTTCACTGCAACTCGGGCACTGACAGGACGGGGATAGTGTCAATGCTGCTTGAATCGGCGCTCGGCGTAGATAAGGAAACCATTGTGGAAGATTATATGGCAAGCCGCCGCATCCAATTACGCCGCAGAACTTTACAGAGAATATTCCTTGTGCCCGCGCCCGTCAGACTGTGCTTCAAAAAACTGCTGTTCGCGATGATGCTGCCGCGGCCGCAATACATAATCCGCCTTATGGAAGAAATAGAGCGGCGTTACGGCTCTGTTGCGGGCTATGTGGAAACCGTACTCGAAGTTACGGCAGAAGAAATGGAAATTTTAAAAAATAAATATCTCGAATAAAAAAACGCAGGACATATCGCGTTTAAAGATAAGCCGCGCGGGCTGTGAAGCCCGCGCGGCACTTTATTTAAGGATTTTATGTCTCGTCCGAGCGTGCTCATATATGCATATTTGCAAATACTCAAACGTGCAATTCAATTCATTTGACGGTTACGCTTCATTCGACGGTTACGCTCTTTGCGAGATTTCTCGGTTTATCGGGGTCGCGCCCCATAATAACCGCCGTACGGTAAGCGAGAAGCTGTAAAGCCGCCGCGGAAACAAGGGGCGATAGAAATTTGTCACATTCGGGAAGGGTGATTATTTCCGCGCGGTTTTCGAATGCGCCGCGCACGCCATCTATATTTGTAAGAACCGCTACTTTCCCTCGGCGGGCAAGCACTTGTTCTACCGCGCCGGAGGACTTCGCCGCCAGCTTTTCGTCCGTAATAATGAATACGGACAGCGTTTTTTCGTCGATAAGCGCAAGCGTGCCGTGCTTCAATTCGCCTGCGGGATAACCGCTACCCGGAAGATAGCTGACCTCTTTCAGTTTAAGACTGCCTTCGAGAGCGACGGCGTAATCTATATCCCGACCAAGGAAATATACCCCTCGGCTGTTTGAGCACATCTCGGCAAGAGTGTAAATATCCACCTGTTGCAATGCGTTAAGAATCAAATCGGGAGCTTTTTCTACCTTTTTTGTCATTTCCCCGTCGTCGCCCTTCAAAAGCGCGGCGATAAGGTAGAGCGCGGCAATCTGCCCCGAATAGCTTTTCGTGGCGGCGACGCACACTTCCGTGCCCGCGGCGACGCGCACAACGGCGTCCGAAAGCCGCGTTATTGCGGAATGTGGCGAATTAGTGACTGCCGTCACCTTTGCCCCCAAAGACTTAAAAAGCCTTGCCGCCTCGACGGTGTCCGCCGTTTCCCCGCTTTGGGTTACAGCTATAAGAGCGGTCTTTCCGCATTCGGGAGTGGTTTTATATCTCAATTCCCCCGCATATTCGGCTTCGCACGGTATCCCGCAAAATTCCTCTATATACCGTTTCCCCGCAAGCGCCGCGTGGTAAGCCGTGCCGCAGCCCGTAAGAATTATCCTTTCCGCGCCGGAAAGAGCGGCAAGCGCCGAAGTCTTACAGCTTTCGAAAAGTTTCACGGTGTTCTTTACCGTGGCGGGGGCTTCCCATAATTCTTTCAGCATATAGTGCGGAAAGCCGCCCGCCGAAAGTTCCGCAGGTTCTGCGAGGTTGGGAAGAATTTCACGGCTTATTTCCTTTCCCGTACGGTCGCAAATCCTGATATAAGAGGCGGTCACTTCGGCAAAATCGCCGTCCTCCAAAACGCATACCCTGCCGCAATTCCCGGCGAGGGCGGGCAAGTCGCTTGAACAGTAGTTACAGCCTTCGCCGTAGCCCAATATAACGGGCGAACGGTATTTTGCCGCAACTATCTCGTCCTTTCCCTCACGCATACACAAAAGCGCATATGAACCTTTAAGCATATCCGCGCACTTAACGACCGCCGAAAGCAGGTTGCCGTCGTAAAACTTATCGATAAGGTGTGCCAATACTTCGCTGTCGGTGTCGGACGAAAACACATCACCCTCGGCAAGAAGTTTAGACTTCAATTCCGCGTAATTTTCGATAATCCCGTTGTGAACTATCGTCACTTTGCCGTAAGTATGCGGGTGGGCGTTGGAGTTCGAAGGCTTGCCGTGCGTAGCCCAGCGCGTATGTCCGATACCCGTGTTTCCGCTTAAAAATTGCAGGGACGCGTTGAGTTTTTCCACCCTTCCGCAACTTTTAACCACCCTGCATTTGCCGTTTTCCATGACGGCAAGCCCCGCGGAATCGTATCCGCGGTATTCCAGATTCAAAAGCCCTTTGTAAATTGCCGCGGCGGCGTTGCCGCCGCCCGCATAACCGATTATTCCGCACATATTATCTCCGTTCTACGTGGAACTTGCAAATTCCGACAAATTCAGTATTTTCTGCAATTCGAAAGGATTTTTTCGCCTATGATTTTAAGCGCTGCGTCGCAATCCGAAAGACTTTCGCCCTCCGCCATGGCGCGAATGACGCGCTCCGTGCCCGACGGCCGCACGACTATGCGCAGACCCGTTCGGGCGGCAAGACTTGCGGCGAGCTCGGAAACTCCTTGCATAGCCGAAATTTTATCTTCGGCGGGGAAGCTGCAATTTTTCTGCGCAAGCGGCTTATAGCCCTTCAAAAGCTCATACGTATTGCATTTTTGCGCAGAAATCACTTCCATGAGCATAATGGCGGTGACAAGCCCGTCGCCCGTGGATTCGTACTTTGAAAAGACCACGTGCCCGCTGCGCTCGCCGCCCAAAACTGCGCCCGAAAGCTGCATGGCTTTCAAAACGGCGCTGTCGCCGACATCGCAGATTTCGCAGGATATCCCCTTGTTTTTCAGGCTTTCGATTAGTCCGCCGTTGCTGAGAGTGGTGCACACTATCTTGTTTTCGGACAGTTCGCCGCGGCTCTTTAAAAAGTCGGCGCAGATGTATAGAATTTCATCTCCGGTAAGCACCCGCCCGCGGGAATCCACCGCAATACATCTGTCAGCGTCGCCGTCGAAAGCAAAGCCTATATCCAGAGAATTTTCCGTGACAAGCTTTTGCAACGCCTCGATATGGGTAGAGCCAACGCCCTCGTTCACGTTCGTGCCGTCGGGCTCGTCACCTATGACGTACGTCCTTGCGCCGAGCGCGTTGAAAACGCTGCGCGCTATGGCGAAGGCGCTGCCGTTTGCGCCGTCAAGCCCGACTTTCATGCCCTTATAGGAACAGGTTGAAAGGGATATAAGGTGTCCCACATAGCGGTTTCTGCCCGAAATATAGTCAACCGTGCGCCCCACGTCCCTGCCGCTTGCAAACGGAATTTCGCCACCGAACGGGGATAAATCGCCGTCAAGACAGCGCTCTATAAGCGAGATTACCCCGCCTTTCAGCTTTTCCCCCTGAGAATTTATCAGCTTTATGCCGTTGTCGCGGTAGCCGTTATGGCTTGCGGAAATCATTGCGCCGCAGTCAAAGCCGTCGCACCTCGTCACATACGAAACGGACGGGGTGGTGGTGACGTGCAGAATATATGCGTCCCCGCCCGAAGCGGTAATTCCCGCCGCAAGCGCGTATTCAAGCATATAGGAACTCAGCCTTGTATCCTTGCCTATCACAATTCGGCATTTTTTGCCCATATTCACGCCGAAATACCAGCCGAGTACCCGCCCGCATTTAAAGGCGTGCTCCGCCGTAATGGTTACGCCCGCCTCGCCGCGGAAGCCGTCCGTACCGAAATATTTACCCGTTTCTGTACCTCCCCGAAGCGCCGCCGCGCTTCACCGATTCGCGCGCTCTGCCTATGCAGAAAGCCTTTTCTTCGACGTCGCCGCAAACGGTAGTGCCCGCGGCAATAAAAGCGCCGCGGCCTATCGAAAGGGGAGCTACGAGGTTGCAGTTGGCGCCTATAAACACGTCGTCCCCGACGACAGTTTTCGACTTTTTCCGCCCGTCGTAGTTGCAGAACACCGCGCCGCAACCGATATTGACGTTGCTGCCTACTTCCGCGTCCCCTATATAGGCGAGATGAGCCGCCTTTACGCCCTCGCCGAGGGAGGACGCCTTGACTTCCACAAAGTCGCCTATACGCGAGTTCTTGCCCACATATGCGCCTTCGCGCAAATAGGCGTAAGGACCTACGTTGCAGTTTTCACACACATGTGCTTTGATTAAAGTGCTTGAAATCACAATCGTGTTTTCACCCACGTGCGCGCCGATTAAAGTACAGAAAGGCATGATAACCGCGCCGCGGCATATATGCGAGCCGCCGGATATGTGCGCTGGCGCATATATTTCAGCGCCGTCCTCGACAACGCTGTCGCAAGATACGTAAACGCCGTCCACTTTCCCCTCCTTCAAAATGCGAATACTAAACCATATGCCGCCGAAAAAAAATTTGTTAAATAAAAAACGCGCTTCAAACCTTTTTCGGCGTGAACGCGCTTATGCTTGACAATTACTGTAAGCGGTGGTAAAATTATCGGGATTTTATGAAGAAAAGAAAGACAAAAAATACCGTATGGCAAACGCTTGCCCTCGGTTATTTGTTCGTGATTTTAATAGGCAGCGCCCTGCTTATCCTGCCTTTTGCCACGGCGAAAGGGGAAAGCACAAGCTACTTGGGCGCGCTGTTCACCTCGACGAGCGCGACTTGCGTAACGGGGCTGACCCCCTACCAGACGGGCACGCACTGGTCGCTTTTCGGTCAAATCGTAATCCTTATGCTTATCCAGCTCGGCGGGCTGGGATTTATGACTTTTGTGTCGAGTATTTTGTTATTTTTCAAGCGCGGCATAGGCTTGGGGAACAGGCGGCTTCTTATGGCAAGCGCGGGCAGCGAGAAACTTGCGGGGCTTTCCACGCTTGTAAAGCGCATAGTCATAGGCACTGCGATTTTCGAATTTGCGGGCGCGGCGGCACTGTGTTTCCGTTTCGTACCCGATTTCGGCTGGGCAAGGGGAATTTATTATTCCGTATTCCACTCCGTTTCGGCGTTCTGCAACGCCGGATTCGATTTGCTTTCGTACGAAGGTTTCGGTTCGCTATCGTATTACGCGACAGACCCCGTCGTTTCCGTTACCATATGTATTCTTATCATAATGGGCGGGCTCGGTTTCTGCGTTTGGGGGGACGTGCTGGATTGCCGTTTCCGTTACAAAAAGTATCAGTTGAATACAAAAGTCGTGCTTACCGTAAGCTTTATACTTATCACCGTATCCACGTTTTTGTTTATGCTTTTCGAATGGGAAAATCCCACTTATGCGGACTATAATTTCGGGCAGAAACTTTTGGTATCCTTTTTCAATTCGGTTACGCCGAGGACGGCGGGCTTCTTCACGACAGACCCCTCCTCCATGTCCGAAAGCGGATATCTGCTCACAGTGGTGCTAATGTTTATAGGCGGCAGTTCGGGCTCGACTGCGGGCGGCTTGAAAGTGGGTACGTTCAGCGTAATCATAATGGGTATGATAGGCGTTTTCCGCGGCAAACGGGATTTGAACATAGGCAAGCGGCGCATAGAATATTCGCTTGTTTCGCAGTCGCTTGCCATATTTGCGGCGATGCTCATGATTATAATAATTTCCACGCTTTCAATCTGTGCGATTGAGCGCTCGGAAATAGCCAGCTTCGAAACAGTGCTTTACGAATGTGTTTCGGCGGTATGCACGGTAGGGCTTTCGATAAACCTTACCCCCCATCTTGCCGCGTTTTCCAAAATAATTTTAATAATTCTTATGTACGCGGGAAGAGTGGGGATTCTTACGCTTGCGCTCGCGCTTTCAAAAAACGAAAAAGACCCGGAAATACGTTACCCCGTGGATACTTTAATTATAGGATAGACAAGAAAACGCGATACGTATTGCGTTTTCGGAGGAAAATATGAGGTCGATATTGTTAATAGGAATGGGAAAATTCGGTCAGCTTCTCGGTGAAAATCTGCTTGCAATGGGCGACGAAGTTATGATAGCAGACCGTAACGAAGCCATTATAAACGCGCTTGCGCCCAAATATTCGGGGTCGCTTATAGCCAACTGTATGAACGCGGACAACCTGAAAGCGCTGGACATTCCCTCTTTTGCGGTTTGCGTGGTTACCATAGCGGAAGATTTTCAGGCTTCGCTTGAAATCACTTCTCTTTTAAAGGATTTGGGGGCGAAATACGTAGTTTCCCGCGCGGAAACGGCTATCCAGCGAAAATTCCTTTTGCGCGTCGGCGCGGACGAAGTGGTTTACCCCAACAGGGATATTGCCGAAAAGCTTGCGATGAAACTCAACATCGATAAGGTTTACGACTATTTCGAAATAGACGCAGACCACTCCATATTCGAGCTTGCCGTGCCCTCTCCCTGGATAGGGCACAGCATGGTTGACGTCAATCCGAGGCAGTTCGGGCTGAACATTCTTACCATCAAAAAGGGCAACAAAGTACTCCCCCCTCCCGGCGCGGACTACGTTTTCGGTGATGGTGAGCACATGGTAATATTCGGCAACACCCAGCAGATTATAAAATTTGCGAACAAGACTTCCAACAAAGTTTTGGGGAAAAAGCTTTTGGGCAGAAAGAAAGACGAAGATAACGATAATTAAAGTTCGGTTAAAAACATAGAAAAGATACCCGCCGGCATAGCCGGCGGTTCTTCATTTTCGGGCATAGCCCTTGTTTACTAGCCGCGAGCAACGCT
>CANPZW010000027.1 GCA_947589385.1 uncultured Clostridia bacterium
GAGTGTTTTTATCATCTTTAACGGCATTAGCCTTTACTGAACCCCCAGACTATCTGGGGGTTTTCGCTATACAAAAACCGCGGCGGGGCGATAGTTTATCGCCCCGCCGCGGTTATATATTAGCAAATTCAGAAATTCAATCAACGCACGTCCCGCTTTTTGTACAAACATGACAAATCGGATACATGCTTGTTTTCCAGCGCCTCATACGCCGCCGTCTTGTCTATTATAGCCTTTATAAGCCTGTCCGCATCGCTACCCTCGCGGTAATCCGCCGGCACGATATACCGGATACGGTTCTCTTGCAGCAATTTTTCCACTTTTTCTTTGCCCGCAGACGGGTCATATACGCCCACGGCGTGCCCGCCGTTGACGGTAACCAGCTTCATGCAGGGAATATCGGTTTCGCTGTCCCCGAAATAAACCATATTGCGGAAAGGCACGCGAAGTTTTTCGGGCGGGAAATAATCGTTTACCGCGTTGTCGTTTATATCGTGGACGCCCTTTTCTATTCTGAATAAAAATTGAGTTTTATTGGTATAATTGACCGCCTGCGCGGGCCATTTAGCCACTCCGCGGGCGTTGAAATAGAATGATGAGGCGTAAATTTCCGTAAATTCGTCCGCAATTTCAGTGCCTAAAATCATCTCCTTCAAACCCGAAGAAATTATGTAGTGTTCCACGGTCACTCCGCGCTCTTTGCCGTACGCATTCACGCGGGCGAACCACTCTTTCACCCCTTCGAACAGCCGCACGCGCGAACCGTATTCCCCGAGCGCTTTTCTGTTCAGAACGAAATGCCCTTCCGCCTCTTCAACCATTTTATACATATAGGCGAGGTTTCCGTCCATATCGTTGGATTTTGCAAGCTCGTTGGCTTCCCGCCAGAATTGTTTTACGTCGTAGCCTACCGATTGTATGTAGCCCTGCGCCTGCATTTCATCGGGCGAAAGCGTTCTGTCGAAGTCGTAACAGACCGCAAGAACGGGCGTCTTTTCCTTTAATTTTCTATCCATATTAAAACTTGCCTTTAATATTTTTGTTTATTCGGAATTTCCGCCGAGGAAGCTTTCGATTTGGGAAAGGGAGGCGTGCGGAAGAAGTTTACGAAGGTATTCGCTTAATTTTTCGTAAGATTCCTTCGGCTTCGACGAATAAACTCTTTCCGAAAATTCCGCGCCGAAAAACGCTTCTGGCGTCGTGTAGCGCGCAAGTCCCCAGCCGTAAGGCTTGCCGTACTTATCTACCGCATACTCGAAATCTGCGATGTTGATATAACCGAGCATTTGCAGGCGCGTAAGCGAACCTTCGAAGGAGGCTTTGCGCTGTTTTGTGAAGCATATACGCGCCTTTAATTCCTTCGAAAGGATAGACTGTGACTTCCACAGCTCCTGCATAAGCGGAATATCGCGGTTGCGGGCAAGCCCGTCGTCCATACGCGCGTCATAATCGTATCCGTCGCGGCGGAAATTTGCGAAATCGGGGAAAAACCGCCTTGCAATAAACACAGCTTTGCCGCGATAAAATTTGCCGTAAGCGCAGCGTGTGCCGCGGATTACAGGTCCTTTCCACTCCCACGGACCGTCAACCTTTTCCGAAAACCACAGCTCGGGAAGAATACATTCTTCCACCGAAAATCCTTCTATTGCGTTACGGAAAAAGGGCAAAAAGCCCGCCTCCTCCACAAGCTGTTCAAGCTGTTTTTCGCTTTTGATTACGGGGAACAACATTCTTTTGCACCTCGACAAAAATTATATCATCGCCCGACGGATAAATCAAGCGCGGAAAACATTCCGTAAAAATTCAGCCCAAAAGTCTGACGTGTGTGCTGAAATCCATATGTATCCGCAACGATATATAAACCGATATCCGAAAACGTCCGCCGCGGCAAACCGCGGCGGACGTACGATGTTTTTTAGTCGGCTTTGAAGGGAAGAAGCGCTGCAACTCTTGCGCGCTTGATAGCCTTTGAAAGCTCACGCTGGTGCTTAGCGCAAGTGCCGCTCATCCTGCGGGGCAGCATCTTGCCGCTTTCGGTAATGAACTTACGCAGACGCGTAACGTCCTTGTAATCGATAACCGCAACCTTTTCCTGGCAGAAAACGCAAACTTTTCTGCGGGGAGTTCTTTTAAAGCTCTTTTTGACGGAAGCCGCAGCCGCGGGTGCCGCAGGCGTAGCCTCTGTTACATTTTTATTTTCTTCCATAATTTTTACTCCTTAAAATTTAGAAGGGAATGTCCCCGTCGTCGTCGAACATCTGCAAGGAAGGCTTCTTTGCGCCCTGTGAAGCGCCGCTCCCGCCCTGTGCGGGGAAACCGTCGTCCCCGTCGTCGCCCGACTGTCCGCGGGGCGTAAGAAATTCAACGTCCTGCGCCACGATATCCACGCCCGTACGGCGTACGCCCTGGCTGTCCTCGTAATTTCTCAGCTCAATAGAGCCCGAAACAGCCACTTTATTGCCCTTTTTGGCAAACCTTGCGACCGTTTCGCCCAGACCGCGCCAGGCGACAACGTTGAAAAAGTCGGTCTTTCTTTCGCCGTCCGCGCCCGAATAATTTCTGTTTACCGCAATCGAAAAACGGCAGATTTTTATGCCGCCCGCAGTTTCGGTAAGTTCGGGGTCGCGGGTCAAATTCCCTATTAAAAATACTTTGTTCATCGTTTTACCCTTAGTTTACGCTTTTACGGTTATCATTCTTCTCAAAACTTCTGCCGTCAGACCAGCAACGCGGTCCAGCTCCTTTATGGCGGAGCCGACGGCTTCGAAAGTAAACGCTACATAGTTTCCATCGGTTTTATCGCTTATGGGATACGCCAGCTTTTTGACGCCGAGCTTTTCAACCGAAACGACATTGCCGCCGAAGGACGTAACGACGTCCTCGAACTTTTTCTGAACGGCATCCTTTACCTCGTCGGCTGCGGAAGTATCCAGAACGTAGAGCATTTCGTAAGTTTTCATAATTTCACCTCCCGGACTTAATCGGCATACCACTTGCGGTATGCAAGGCAACGCACAAATTTTGTGCTTATACAGCATACATTATTTTTTTAAGGTTGTCAACTTTTTTACGCGCGATTTTAAGCTTTCATTTAATGAATGAGCGAGCTTACCGTGCTTAACATTGCCACCGTTTCGGCAATCGTAAGTTCGCCAAGCTTTTTGTTCCCGACAGATTTATCGAGGTCATCCGCGCTAAGGCTTAAAATACCCGCGTCGTTCAACTGTTTCAAAGTAAATTTTTGCAGGTTTGAAGAAATATTTTCAATCATTTCACCGAGATTGTTGACGGAGTACGCCTTTTCCGCAGGGTTTCCGTCGGCGGGGCGTTCCACCAAAAGAAGCTGCCATACCGTTTCGGGCGCGCCGTAGGTATATACCGTTTTATCCGAAGGAAGGGAATTAAGTCTGCCCTTTCCAAGCCCCTCGTCAACAAGTTTATAAACGCCGTCTTTCTGCTCGTAATAGAGATAAGACGAATCGAATTTTATCTTATTTTCGTCAGTGTCGGAATTTACGGCTTGCTTCAATCCGCCCGAATATATGTTATCCGAATACAGCTCGTTTATGGTAAGCCCGTCTATCGCAGAGGACAAATTATTTATGGTAGAGTCTTTGAGAGCGTTCAGGATTTTATTGTCGGCGGAAATATCGCCCAGAAGTTCGCCCAGAGAAAGTTCTTCCATAAGTCCCGAAATTCTGTCGTTTATTCCGTTTATGGTCGTGCCCGTAACCTTTTCGCCACCAGCGCGGGTCACTTCCGTTATTGCGCCGCCCTCTATTTCCAGATTAACGGTTTCGCCGCCGAGCCGCGCGGTTTTTGCGCCCGTATCGACCTTAGTAATTCCGTAGCCGATATATGCCATAATCGCGTTGTCGGCGGAAATATCCACCACGTCCGCCAGCCCCAGACCGTTTATCGCGGAGGGCAAATCGTTTATCGTAGAATCTTTGATGGCGTTGAGAAGTTTATTGTCGCCTACGTCAACTATATCCTTAATTTTCAGCTCGTCCGTGACGCCGTTTATCCTTTGGCTTAATTGGTCTATGCTTGCGGCGGAAACGTAACTGCGGTCGGTTTCGTTATAAACGGCGGTAATTATGCCGTCCTCGACGGTAAGCGTGCAGACGTCGCCGCCGAGATTTGCTTTATAGTCGTTCCCTTCCATGCGGATATCTGTAATGCCGTACGCAAGATATGCGAAAATTTTGTTGTCCGCCTCGACGTCAACGAATACTGACACGTCTATCTTGTCGGTTATATCCGCAATGGAACCGACGGTCGCGCCTTTAAGCTTTTCGCCGTCCAGCGAATAAATTCCCGTGACTTTGCCGCCGGAAACTTCCACGCGCACATTTTCGTCATCTTCACCGAGCTTATAGGTTGCGGTATATCCGTCTTCCGTTCTCTTCAAATCGGTTATGCCATATACGAAGAAAAGCATAATGTCGTCGTCCGTGCCGACTTCGACAAGGTCGCTTATTTCAAGCGAATTTATAACGTTTTCGAGGTCTGTTTCGCCGTTTATCAGATTGTTTAGCGTTACTCCGCCGAGGATTTTTTCAATAAGCTCGCCGCTGTCGTCATCGCTCATTTCCCCTACGAGTTCGGCTATTGTAACCTTGCCGAGCGCGCCCAAACCATCCGAATCCATATAGGAACGGATTGTAATGGGGTCTATAAATTCCCGCTCCCCGTTCTTAAAATAATAATTGCCGGTAGGCTCGGTTTTGCTTTCGTTATAAGAATTGTAAGCCGCGCCCGTAGCGACGAAAACGCCGTCGCGCATCTCCGCGGAATACCAACTGCCGCCGATATTGTAAATATACGCGTTTGCCGAAGTATCGTTATAAAGCGGATATACAACGCCGTTTACGGTAACGCAGTCCGCCTCCACGCCGTAAAGGATAAGCTGCATAAGCTTATTTGTCTCGCCGCCGTTCATGTTTTCGACTATTCCCGCGGGCTGTATATCCAGAACTTTATCCTGCACATAGTTACCGAAATCGGAGAATTGCACAGCTTTAAGCTCATCGACGTTTATTTCGATGTATTGTTCGAGAGAAGCGCGCACCTGCTCCACAAGTCCGCCCGCCGCCGGCACAAGAGCGTCAACTTCTGCGAGGGTAAGCCCCTGCCAGTTGGAAGCCAGAGAGGAAATTTTGCTTATAAGCTGCAATACGTTTTCCGCGCCGCCGCTGTCCTTATCTGTGTTTATATACTTGTTTCTTCCGTCTTCCTGAACGCTGTTATCAACGCCGGCGAGCTTCATAACATTGTCAAGCTTGCTTGTCAGCGCGAACATCACCGTGCCGAAAATAATTCCGAGCACGAGGATTATGCCGATAAAAATCCCCAGGAAAAATGACAGAAAGGAAAAGCGTTTGCGCCTTACCGTTCCGTCGGCATTGTTTTTTCTACCCATATTACCTTCCTTCGAATACATATGTATTCTTATTGATATTTATTAAAAACCACAATTTTTATTATACGGTTTGCCGCCGCAAAAATCAACCGTTTGACCCTTTCTTTTCCCCCGCCTTTATTATGGGCGCAAGATAGACTTTGTAAGCCCGCGAAGAAAGTTTTTCCTTTTCGTTGGCGACAAGCTTCATTCCGCAGTCGAGGAGAAGCCTTTCCAGCGTTCTGCCCACTTCTTCGGGCGGGAAACCCATGGATAGCAGGTCGTCGCCTTTTATATCGAGCCCTTTTAATGTAAAAGGCAGATTTTCTTCGACCATTTTATCGTAAATGCCCCTGAATTTCGCGACGGCAGGCGCGGTTTTGAAGTCGTCGCGGCAGGCGGAATAATCGGCTTGCTTTAAAAGCAGTATCTTGTCGAAAATTCCTATGTTTTCTATGATGAATTTGCGTATTTTGTTCTCTTTTGCATCACAGCGGAAGTCATACATATGCGTTTCGATAAGGCGTACCGTCTCTTCTTTCTGTTTTTTGGGAACTTTAAGCCTTTCGCATATATCCGCGGCAATACGCGCGCCCTCCTCGTCGTGCCCCGCAAAGGTTTTCAGATTTTTAAGGCAATAAGGCTTGCCCACGTCGTGCAAAAGCGCGGCAAGGCGTATGGAAGGGTCGGCGTAAGCCGCGCACCGCAACGAATGTTCCAAAACGTCGTATTTATGGAAGTCCTTCCTCTGCACCATATTTTCGCCCTCGCAGAGTTCGGGCAGAATTATTTGAAGGATACCCGTGTTTTTAAGAATTTTCAGCCCCGTATATTGTGCGAGATTCAAGCCGTATTTTTCGTCCGCGTTCAGAATAAGTTTCAGTTCTCCCCATATCCGTTCGGCGGATACGTCGCGGATAAGCTCGCGGTGGAAACGCGCCGCTTCCAAACAAGCCGCCGTGGGAATAAAGCCCGTCTGCGCGGATATTCGGGCAAGCCGCATAAGCCTTAAACCGTCCTCTCCGAAAACCTTTGCGGGCGGGGCTACCGCGTCAAGGCGTTTATTGTCTATATCCGCGATACCGCCGAGCGGGTCGGCAAAACGCCGCGCTTTTATCTCGTAATACACGGCGTTGCATTTAAAATCGCGGCGGCGGGCGTCCTTTTCAATGTCGTCGGTAAAATATATGCCGACGGGCACGTGCTCCCCGCGGACGTATTCGTCCGAGCGGAATGAAGTAAATTCGTATTCCTCGCCGTCCTTTTCTATCTTCACCGTGCCCGTATGTTTATAAACAGCCGAAGCCGTAAATCCACATTCTTTTGCACGGGCGAGAAAATCCTCCGCCGAAGCGGGGGCGCATATATCCGTGTCGGGACTTTCACATCCGAGCCCAGCCAGATAATCGCGCACTCTGCCTCCCACCACATACAAGGGGAACGGACAATTTTCAGCAAGTTTTTTTAAGTTGTCTGATAAAACTTCGTACATATTTGCCTTTACGGACGAAAAAACAGTTTCCGCCCGTCCGAAAACTATTATAACAACATTTTAATTTATTTGCAATTTAATCGGGTATGATATATAATATTGAAAAAAGTTTTCCTTTCGCCGCCTTTGCGGCATGGATACCGTATGTATTATATAATAGCCAACAGCCTACATCTGAAAGGCAAAAAAGCCGAAAAGCTTGAAACGGTAAAATCCGTTTTCGACAGGGCGGGCATAAAATACGAAATACTTTTGACCGAGCACGCGGGGCATGCCGCAGAATATGCGCGGCGTATTACCTCGGACGGAAACGAAAACACGGTCGTCGCAATGGGCGGCGACGGCACTCTGCACGAGATTTTGAACGGATTCGTGGATTTCGGAAAAAATTCTTTGGGGCTTATACCCTTTGGCACGGGCAACGACTTCGCGCACGCCGCGGGAATACCCCTAGATGTTAAGGAAGCCGCCGAAATCATCGCCTTCCGCGACCCTTCGCACATAGATTTCATACAGCTTTCTTCGGGTCTGCGCTCCGTCAACGCCGTCGGAATGGGCATTGACGTTGACGTTTTAAAACGCGTATTTGCGGGCAAGGGCAGGCGCAGTTCCAAATATTTCAGGGCGCTGCTTGCAAGCCTTTGTAAATTCAAATGCTTCGACTTCGAAGCGGAATACGACGGCGAATCAATAAAGCGCCGCGGGCTTATCGCCGCGCTCGGCAATGGCGTGCAAATCGGCGGCGGCATCAAGCTGTTCCCGGAAGCGAAAATCGACGACGGATATATGGATATGATTATTGTCGATAATATCCCCCGCCGCAAGCTTATTTTCGCCCTGGCTAAGCTTATGCGCGGAAAAGTCAATTCCGTAAAAGAGGCGAAGTTTATGCGCGTGAAAAAGGCGAAAATCCTGCCCGTTGACAAAAACTTTACCCTTCAAGCCGAGGGCGAGCTGTACGAAAACATACCCATAGACGCGGAAGTTATTTCCGGCAGGCTGAAATTCTATCTATGACGCAGAAATATTTAAGGCGGATGCTCGACGGCGTAAAAGTCGCGGTCGTCGCCGCCGACCAAAACTTGACGGCGGCTTACGCCAACCCCGCTTTTGTAACGCTGTTTTCTTCCGCAAGCCGCAGAGGCTGTTTGGGCAAACTTACGGGATGCGCGGAATGTTCTGCGGGTTGCCTCGGCTCGGGGGAGTGCCGCGGCTGCGGGCTTGCCGCCGCGTTTGAGGACGCCTTTTTATCCAACCGCGAAGTATCGCGAAGAATTTACCAGCGCGTAAAAAGCGGCGACGAATTGCGCGAAGTATCCTACACCATTACGGTATCGCCCATAGGCGGCGGCTACTGCATGGGCACGGTTGACGACGCAATGGAGCTTGAAATAGCGCGTGAACTGCAAACGGCGAAGTCTATCCAGCAGCGGCTTCTGCCCGCGGGAAAATGGGCGGGCGGAAAGCGTTATTCCTACCTGTACATCCCCTGCCGCGAAATAGGGGGCGACCTGCCCGACGTCTATACCGTTGACGGCGACGCGTGCGGCATGGTTGCCGACGTTTCGGGCAAAGGCGTTGCCGCGGGTATGCTTTCGGCGTTCGTAAAAGCGGCTTTCGATAAATCCGCCTCCTCTCCCGCGCAGGCGATTTCCAACCTGAACCTGAAATTCAAAGAACTTAACCTCGACGACAGAAATTACGTTACCGTTGCGGCGGTGAGAATAGGCGCGGAAAGCATTACCTATTCCATGGCGGGGCATAACGTGCCCATACTTTTAAAAACCGCGGGCGGCGTAACGCGTATAATGCTTAATAGTCCGCCCGTTTCAAACTGGTTTGAACGCGCCAATTACTTCGACGACGCCATTCCCTACAAAAGCGGAGATATACTTGTTCTGCTTACGGACGGCGTTACGGAAAGACGTGGCATTAACGGCGAAATGTTCGGCGTTGACGGCGCGATAAAGACTTTAAGCTATTCGAAAACCGCGGACGATTTTATCAAAAACCTCGAAGCCGCGCTCAGAAACTTCGCCCCCTCGCCCCTAAACGACGACATTACCGCGGTAGCTTTCGACCTTTAAATTTCAAATGACGCTCTGGCGGGCGCGGCAATCTTGCCGCGCCCGCCGTTTGTTTTTGCCGCATAAGTCTCGAATATCCGAAATTTCAAACGCCGCGGAGCGCCAAAAGCGCTCCGCGGCTTAAATTCAATATAAAACCAACTTAATATGCGTTTATTGACCGAATTTTTCAATCTCTTTCTTAATCTGCTCGGGCGAGAAACCGTGAGCTGAGAAAAGGTCTTTAAGGCTTCCGTGCGAAACAAAATCGTTCACGGCGACGGCACGCACCTTTTTGTTCCCGCCGTCAAAATGCGCCCAAAGCTTTTGCGCCATTCCGCCCTCGTATATCCCCTCTTCGAGAAGCAGGATATTTTCCGCCGAGGAAATTAGTTCTTCTATTTGCGCGAAATCGAGAGGGAACGCCTTGATAAGCCGCAAGATACCTATGTTTTCACCTGCGCACGCCAGGGCGTTTGCGGCGATTCTGCCGTAGGTGATTATAACGGTTTTGCAATCTTCTATGCCCTTAGTGAAAGCCATGTTTCCGTCGTCCGTGTATTCCCAGCCGACGGCTCTGATTTCTCTACCCTTGGGATAGCGCACAATCTGCAATCCGCCGCCATTCAATGCCTTACCGAGGCAATCTTCAAGCTCGGCATAGGTCGCGGGCGAGTAAATAACTGTGCGCGGCAGTGAAGAAAACAGGGAATAATCGAATACGCCCTGGTGCGTAACGCCGTCGCCCTCTACAAAACCGCATCTGTCCAACGCGAGCACGAAGTGCAGATTGCCCAAAGAAACGTCCTGAAAAATCTGGTCGAAAACTCTTTGCGAAAAGGTGGAATACAAGGCGCAGACGGGGATTTTCCCCGCGGCGGCAAGCCCCGCGCCAAAGGTTACAGCGTGCTCCTCGGCAATGCCCACGTCGAAAAAGCGCGGCGGGTACTCCTTTCCGAACTTCGAAAGCCCCGTGCCCGCGCTCATTGCCGCCGTAATAGCGCAGATACGCCCGTCCTCCTCCGCGCGTTTGCACAAATAATTGCCGAAACGTGTGGAAAAACAGTCCTTTTCCGCCGCAGGTATGCCTTTTTCCAAATCGAAAGGTCCTACCGAATGATATCTTTCGGGCTCGGCTTCGGCGGGGGCGTAGCCCAGCCCTTTTTTCGTGTACATGTGGACTACACAGCACCTCTCTCTCCGCTTAGCTTCGGCAAGCGCGGAACAAGTCTGCTTCAAATCATTGCCGTTGACGGGTCCTATATAATCCAGCCCGAGGTTTTCGAAGATATTTTTGTTCAAAAGTATATTTTTTACGAAATTTTTGATTTTTCTGCCGAGAAGTATCAACGCCTTGCCGAGAATGGGAATCTTGCGCAGAACTTTCTGCGTTCCGTGCTTGAAACGGAAATATCCCGAACTCGAACGCATACGGCGGAAAAGTCGGTTCATCCCCCCGATATTTTCCGAAATGCACATCTCGTTGTCGTTCAGAAGAATTACAAGGCGCAGATTTCTGTCCGAACAATTATTCAGCGCCTCGTAAATCATACCGTTGGTAAAAGCGCCGTCGCCCACTACCGCCACGGTATAGTTGTCTTTGCCGTCGAGGGCGTCCGCGTAAGCGAAAGCAAGCGCTTGCGAAATGCTTGTGCCGCAATGCCCCTCGTACAGGGGGTCGTACTCGCTCTCTTTGGGATTGGAAAAGCCCGAAATTCCGCCCGACTGCCTTAATGTGGAAAAGTTTTTATATCTGCCCGTGACTATTTTGTGGGCGTAGCATTGGTGGGATACGTCGAAAATTATTCTGTCTTTCGGGGTATCGAAAACCTTGTGCAAAGCAACCGTAGCCTCGACAATGCCGAGGTTGGAAGCAAGGTGCCCGCCGTTTTCCGAAACGGTTTTTAAAACGGTGCGGCGTATTTCCCCACAGAGTTCCGAAAGTTCGGCTTTTTTAAGCGACTTCAAGTCCGCGGGAGAGTTTATGTTTTCGAGTAAAGACATAAAATTATTATATCATACTTAGCGGAATTGTCAATTTATTAACGCTCGGTTGAAAAATAAAGGGCGGCTTTTGCAATACCGAGGGCATTCCCTTTCCCTTATTCATACCGAGCCGCGCCTTTTAACCGTCATTCCGAGCCGCTTTACGGCGAGGGAATCCCCTCGTTTACCGCAACGCCCATGGGGATACACTCGGGCTACGCCCTCGGTATGACATTAAGAATGACAAAAGCAGGGGCTGATAAAATCAGCCCCCGCCACGATGTCCAACCGTATCTTTACATCCCTGTCGGATACGGGCAATGCGGCATACCCTTGCCAGATACCGCTTATTGCTTAATTGATTAGTCGGCGCGAAAATTATTATTTTCTCGCGTGTCTTAATTTACGGCGTTGGTTTATTTACTTCATGTTCGCCGGTTACATCCGAAGGCGTTATTATAACTTGAACCTTATAATCTTCGCCTTTTTTTATATCAACTTGACTATCACCAACTGTAACTTTAATGCCTTCTTCATTTACCTTTTCGCAGGAGTCCTTATCAAATTTTTCAGATTCAGGTAAAAACTTTAAACCTACTACGTTACCGGTTTTTGTTACATATGCCTGCGCGTAGATTTTACTTTTAAGCTCACCTGTTGTAGTATTAAACAAAGTATCGTCTTTCGTCGATGTGTCTGTAATAGGTTTGGCGTTTAAAATTGCAACGACTGCTATCGAGCGGACGTTACGGATATTCGCGTTTTTAACATTTTCCTCGGCTTTGTTAAGCGAGCCCACGAAAAGGGGAACCGCAATGGCGGTAAGTACGGCGATGATAGCTACTACT
>CANPZW010000028.1 GCA_947589385.1 uncultured Clostridia bacterium
ACGGCGTTTACTAATACAGTCATTTCGAGCCGCTTAGCGGCGAGTAAATCCCCTTTGTCGGGGGCTCGGGCTTACGCTCTCGTATGACAGGCGTTTACTAATACAGTCATTTCGAGCCGCTTAGCGGCGAGTAAATCCCCTAATCGGGGCTCGCCCGCGGTGAATACTTTGTAAATTATCCCAACAGGAGGATTTATGACGACCTATAAATATCGTGCAAAAGCCGAAGACGGCTCCACGGTAAACGGGGTTATCGAAGCGTATGACGAATACGAAGCAATCGACCAAATCCGTCAGACATACCCCGTAGTCGAAAAAATCGCACCGGTCAGAAAAGACCGAAAATTCAACATTAACCTGAACGAACCGCTTTGGGTAAGCGATAAAACGCTTGCGCTTACGTCAAACCAGTTTTTCATAATGTTGAAAGCAGGCTTGCCGATGTCGCGAGTAATAGAACTTATCGCAGGTCAGACGGCAGACAAGCTTATGAAACGCATTTTGCTTGCCTGCGCCGCGGACGTAGCGGCAGGTTACTCGCTTGCAAACAGCCTTGAAAAGAACGGCAAAAAAATCCCCGCGGTTTTTATCGAAACTGTCCGCGCGGGCGAGGAATCGGGTACTCTCGAAACCTCTTTCAAAAGCCTCGAAAATTACTACTCCCGCGCGAATAAAACCAAAAAGAAGGTTAAATCCGCTTTAACTTACCCCATAATAGTCTTGATTCTCGCGGTTGTGGTAATTGCCGTCGTAATGGTGGTGCTTGTGCCGCGAATGACGGAAACCCTTCAATCTTTCGGCACGGAACTTCCGCTTGTTACAAGAATTTTAATTGCCATTTCAAAATTCTTTTCAAGCAGTTGGTACTATCTGCTGATTGCAATCGCGGTAATAGGCATTGCGTTGTTCTCCTACGGCAAAACCGAAAAGGGCAAACTTGTTTATTCCAAGATTCGTATGAAACTTCCCGTCCTCGGCAAAATCGCCAAATACAACGCCGCGGCGCAAACCGCCAACACGCTTGCAACCCTGCTTGCCGCAGGCTTGCCCGTAACAAAGGCGCTTGACATTGTCAGCCGCGTGCTTGACCAGCGTTGCGTGGGGGAGGAACTGAATAAAGCCGTTGTAAAGCTTGAAAACGGCATGAGCCTCGGTGAGGCTCTGTCCGATTCCAAATATCTGCCCCCCATGCTACTTGAAATGATATCCGTCGGAGAAGCTTCGGGCTCGCTTGAAGACACTCTCCAAACGATAGGTCTGTATTATTCGGAGGAGGCAACCGCAGCTTCGGACGCCGCGCTTGCCCTGTTAGAGCCTACGATAACCATAGTCCTCGGCGTAGTTGTAGGCTTTATCGTAATCGGTATCTATATCCCGATGTTCAGTATGTCCAGCGGCGGATACTCATAATAACCACTGTGTCATACCGAGGGCGCAAGCCCGAGTGTATCCCCCCGACAATGGGATTTCCTCGCCGCAAGCGGCTCGAAATGACAGCATAGTAAACGGTCATACCGAGGGCGCAAGCCCGAGTGTATCCCCCAATAAACACGGTGTCATACCGAGGGCGCAAGCCCGAGCGTATCCCCCCGACAATGGGATTTCCTCGCCGCAAGCGGCTCGAAATGACAGCATAGTAAACGGTCATACCGAGCGTAGCGAGTGTATCCCCCCGACAATGGGATTTCCTCGCCGCAAGCGGCTCGAAATGACAGCATAGTAAATGGTCATACCGAGGGCGCAAGCCCGAGTGTATCCCACAATGTCCAACCAATCCCTGTCAGATTTCAACGACGGAAGCATCCCGCCGGCGTTAGAAATACATAAAATCTAGATTTTATAAATTAAAGGAGTAAAAAACATGATTCAAAATTTGAAGAAGTCCGGTAAAAAGGGCTTCACCCTTGCCGAATTGCTTATCGTTGTTGCGATAATCGCAGTTCTTACCGCAATCGCTGTACCTCTTTTTGTAGGTCAGCTTAATAAAGCTGAAAAGTCTGTTCAGGATGCTAATATCCGTGCTGTACGTTCGGTAGCAGTAGTTGCAATTCTTAATATAGAAGACCCTTCTACCGCTAAAAATGTCTATAAAACTGATGATACAGGTGCTTATGTTCTTCAAGAGAATATTTATGTATCAGCAGATGTTTCTTCAACAGGCGATATAACCAATATTAAGTATGAAGCGCAAACTAGTAATTGGAAAAATAGTACAGCTGTAAAGAATGATAAAGGTGGTTATCATGTACAAGTTATAGTTTCGTCTTCCGAAGTTGCGGGTACGGATGCGGCTGCGGCAGGTGCAGGTGGTTTAGGTGGTTAATAATTAATCGCTTATTAAAGTCAAACGGGATAACCGATTGGCTGAAAAGATTTAAAGGTGTAAGGTAAAAAGCCTACTCTTAAACAAAAGAATACCCGCGACTGAATTTTTTTGGGATGTAAGGAAACGGGGGCGGCGCGGAGCGGGCGGTTGCAAGAATTTAACCGCTTGCTCCGCAAAGCCAAATTCTATAAATTTCTTTAAATAATTTTACACAACAAATCATACCGACAACATTTTTATTCGGCAATACGCCGATTATATAAAATGCTATAAAATGCCAAGCGAAAAAATTTAAGTTAAAACGGCAATAAGGAGGCGCGCATGCCTATTGAAACGGCGCTTTGGATTTACGTCCTTGTACTTGCGTTTTTATGCGGCGCTTGCGCCGGTAGCTTCGTAAACTGCGCCGCCGACCGTTACGCCGCAAAACAATCTATTTTCCGCGGCAGGTCACATTGCCCCGTTTGCGGGCATACGTTGGGAATATTAGACCTGTTCCCTATATTCAGCTATATATTTTTAAGGGGTAAGTGCCGCCATTGCGGCGCAAAAATACCCGTCAGGTGTCTTATAACCGAGTTATGCGGCGGACTGTTGTTTCTTACTGCCGCAATGCGTTTCGGCGTAAGTTTTCAAACGTTGGAATACTGTCTGCTTTTTGCGGCTTTATTCGCCGTGGCGCTGATTGACTTCGACACAATGGAAATTCCGGACGGAATACATCTTTTCGGGATTTTCGTATTTCTTGTATTTCTGCCCGCCTATCCGTCCCCGCAGGAAAGGCTTATGGAAGGCTTGTTGGGTGCGCTTGTGTTCGGCGGGGGAATGTTGGCTGTATCGCTTATAATGGACGCAATTTTAAAGCGCGATTCATTGGGCGGCGGCGACATAAAGCTTTTTGCCGTACTCGGACTTTTCAACGGAGTATGGCGGGGGCTGTTTCATTTGATATTATCCTGTCTTACGGGAATTTTGCTGTACGTTTTGGCGCGGCAGAAAAATGAATTTCCGTTCGGACCTGCCATATGTATAGCGGCGTGGGTCACCGCGCTTGTGGGGCAGGAGATAATAGACTTATATCTGTCAATAATCCCATAAAGAGGAAAATATATGAAAAATTGCGCTGGATTCGATATCGGCAACCACGAGGTGCACGTTGCGCTTAAAAAGGGCGGTAAAATCGTCCGCGGCGTTTCGGTGCGACTTCCGGAAGGGCTTGTGCAGGGAGGGCGCATAACCTCGTTAGAGGCTATGGGCGACTTTCTGAAAGACCTGCGCCGTAAGAATAAGCTATCTGTAAGGGCGGCTTCGCTTGTGCTCCCCGCGGGGTTGTGCTATTGCCGCCGCTTTAACACTGCGGCTATGAATAAGGAGCAGCTTGTATTCAACCTGCCCTATGAATTCCGCGACTTCATCACCGACGACAAAAGGAATTACTTTTTCGACTATGCGGTGGTGGATATTATCAAGGACGAAAACGGAGCGCCCAAGGAGTACGATATTATTGCCGCCGCGACCCGAAAGGACGTGATTGAGGACTATAAAAAAATGTTCGTAAAGGCGGGATTTAAGCTTAAAACCGTACTTCCCGAGGAGCTTGCATATATAAATCTTCTCCGTGCGGGCGGCGACAACGCACACAGCCACGGTATTCTCGATATCGGGCACAACGCCGTCAGAATGTTCCTTTACAACGGCGACAAATTTGAAAGCGTGCGCGTAATCGACTACGGTTGCAACGCGCTTGACAACGTTGTGTGCGACCATTTCGGCATTGCGGACCGTTATCTTGCCGCTACCTATCGTGAAAGCAATTTCGAGGGTGCGAACGAGCTGGAAGGCTGCCGCAGGATTTACAGTGCAATGGCGTTCGAAGTGCTGAAAGCGGTAAATTTCTATCGTTTTAACGGCGGGTCTATGCTTAAACATCTTCATTGCTGCGGCGGCGGAGTAAAAAACGAAGCGCTTATGGAAACACTTCGCAACAGTCTGCCCCTCGATTTGACCGATTTAAGCGAATGTCTCGGGGATTTGACTGCTGAGGACGAGGACGACGAAGAGGAAAAAATAGATTATCCGTTAATTGCTGCCGCCGCAGGCGCAGCGTTGCAGTAAGGAGGACTACATATGCCTGTATCTAAGAAAGGAAGAAACGCGGCGTCCGAAGAAAGCGGCGTTGAAAAGGATAAAATTTCCCCTGCCGCGCCCGAAGTTAAGCCCGCGGAAGCCGACAAAAAAGTTGAGCCCGTAAAGGAAAACGACGCGGCGAAGGAAAAAGATAAAGTAACGGCGGAGGAAGAGCCTAAGCTTCAACCCAAGCCCGAAAATCCCGTGGCGGCGTACCGTGAGGCGGAAAAATCGGAAGTGACCGAAAATCCTCCCGAAAAGGAAAAGCGCACGGTTAAGCCCAAGAATATTCCCACCAAAAAAACTTTGAACCTTTGCATGAAAGAGAAGTCTTTGATTTCTCCCATGCTGTTTGTGCCGATACTTGTTATAATTCTTGTCCTTGCGGCGGTTATAGGCTACTTCGGCGTGTATAAGCGTTTCGAGGCTGTAAACGAAGCGCAGGCGAAGCTTGACGCGACTGAGGCAAGGCTTCAACAGGTTTTGGACAGTATGTCCGACCCCACCTATGACGAACTGAAAAAGGAATACAACCGCTATTATTACGAGGATTACGATACATCTATCGCAGATAAATTAGACGTTTTGGAATTGCTTGAAAGGCGTATCTTCCCCGTCAGCAGTATGCGTTCTCTTTCCATATCCGGCAAAACTATTTCAACCAGCCTTACGGGGCTTACGCTTGAACAGGTTTCGGAATTGATTAAAAATCTTAACGCAGAACCTCTTGTTGAAAGCGTGGCTGTCACAATGACGGGCTATACGGGCGGCGAAGGTAGCGAGCCTACGGTGAATATGACCGTTACGCTTGCCGACGCAAGCAAAGGAGGTAAGTGAAATGTCGAATTTTATGAAACGCCGTTTTACCACGCGTGAAATTATTCTTCTTTTAGTCTTTTTGGTTATTTTGCTTATAGGACTTTACTTCTTCCTTGTATTTTATCCCACGAAGCAAGACCTTGAAGAAATCAAAGCGAAGCAGGAGGAAGTGGAAGGGCAAATCGATATTCAGGAGATTCGCAAAGACATTTACGACGATATGCAGGCGGAGTTGGATAAGTTGGGCGAGCACCGCGGTTTAATTCCCGACTACGATAATATCGAAACGCTTATGATAGAATTTAACAGGATTTTTGCGGAAGTAGAACCGCAGATTTCGTACAGCGTTGGCGCTCCGAATGACGGGATAATCGAAAGACGTATAAGCTTTTCTTTCAGAGCCAAAGATTATACGCAGGCAAAGTCAATTCTCACCCAACTTACCACTACAAAATACCTCAGCCTTATGAGCAATCTGACGCTTTCGCCTTCTTCCGGAAGGGACATTAAAACGGCAGAACTTACTGTTTCCGGCACGATGTACTTCTATGAACGCGCGTAAATTATAATATCGAAAAATTATCTTAAAAATTTTAAGCCCGCCCGCTTGCTGCTGCAAGCGGGCGGGCGTTCGTATGGGGCAATTTTAAGCCCGCCCGCTTGCTGCTGCAAGCGGGCGGGCGTTCGTATGGGGCAATTTTAAGCCCGCCCGCTTGCCGTTGCAAGTGGGCGGGCGTTCGTATGGGGCAATGAATTTTCGCTTGACATTCGGGCGATATTTATTGCTTTTGAAAGCCGAAAGTGATAAACTTAAATTATGGATAAAATAGTTTTAATCGACGGAAACAGTCTTCTTAACAGGGCGTTTTATGCAACGCCCGTGTTCACTACTCAAAACGGAATGCCGACGAACGCAATTTTCGGGTTTACAAAGCTTTTATTTAAAATTCTCGACGATATAAAGCCCGAATATATAGCGGTGGCATTCGATATGAAATCGCCCACATTCAGACACAAGATGTACGACGGCTATAAATCTACCCGCAAGCCCATGCCCGACGAGCTCGGCGTGCAGGTAGAACCCCTTAAAAACCTTTTAAAGGCTATGAAAATCGCCGTCTGCGGCGTTGAGGGCATAGAGGCGGACGATATTTTGGGCACTTTATCCAAGAAGTTTGCCGCGCACAGTTACATATATACGGGCGACAGGGACAGCTACCAGCTTGTTGATGAACATACGGACGTATGTTTTACGCGTAAAGGCGTCAGCGATATTCTTCACCTTTCGGCTGAGAATTTCAAGGCGGAGATAGGTATAGAGCCTTCGCAGGTCGTGGATTTAAAGGCGCTTATGGGCGACAAGTCGGATAATATTCCGGGCGTTGCAGGCATAGGCGAAAAAACCGCGCTCGATTTGCTTGAAAAGTACGGCTCTCTCGACGGAATTTACGAAAAAATCGACGAAATGAAATTTGCGATGCGCAGTAAATTCGAAAACAACAGAGAGATTGCCTATCTTTCATATAAGCTTGCCAAAATTGACCGCGACTGCGAAATCGATTTGGAACTCAGCGACTGTGCTGCTCCGAAGAAATTCGACAACAATGTAAGGGAAATTTTCGGGGAACTTGAATTCAGAAGCTTTTTGAGTTTGGATATCTTTGACGGAGCGCCGTCGGAGAGCGTAAAGGCGATATCTTATCCCGAAAAAATTTACTGCCGTTCTTTTGCAGAAATCGAAGGTACAATCGCCCAAAACAGCGAATTTACAGTTATTTTAGAACAAAATTCGGCTGAAATTTATGCGGGCGAGAAAGAATTTTCGGTCGCTTTGCAAACGAATTTGCAGGACGAAGCTATAAGCTACGGTGATTTTGTTCTTTTGATGCAAGGAGTATTTTCAAATCCCGCGCATAAAGTTATAACGCATAATTATAAAGACGTTTTGCACCGCCTTGAAGGGCTCGGCGTGGAAGCACATTGCGATTTCGAGGATGTTGCGTTGATTAAATATCTTTGCGACAACAGTTCGGCGGGCTTCGATTTAAAAGCGCTTTGCGCATATTATCTGTACGATTATTCATTCGGTGCGTTTGCTCTCAGGCAGTTATGCGACAGTTTTTTTGCTAAACTTGAAAGCGAGGGCGTCTTGCAGTTGTACCGCGATATCGAGAAGCCCCTGCTCTTAATTTTGTACGATATGGAGCGGGAGGGCGTGATGGTCAGCGCCGAGCAGCTGAATGCGCTCACGAAGAAATTTGTTGAGCTGGCGGATGATTATCGAATGAAGATATACAAGGAATGTGACGACCAATTCAATTTGAATTCTCCCGCCAAGCTTGCGGAAATTTTGTACACTAAATTCGGCTTGACCGAGGTAAAGAACAAAAAGACGGGCAAATTCTCCACAAGCGCGGATATCCTTGAAAAGTTGGTGGATAAAGCACCCGTTGTTGGCGATATTCTTAAATATCGGCAGTATCAGAAGCTTGTTTCGACCTACTGCGACGGCTTGCGCGCTTTGATTGACAAAAAAACCAACCTAATTCACACAACGTATCACCAGACTTTGACGACTACGGGCAGGCTTTCAAGTTCTGACCCTAATCTGCAAAACATCCCAATCCGCGAGGATGAAGGCAGGGAATTGAGAAGAATGTTTGTCCCTCGCGAGGGAAACGTGTTTATCGACGCGGATTATTCGCAGATTGAATTAAGACTATTAGCTCATTTTTCGGGCTGCAAGGAACTTGTGGAGGCGTACAATAACGGCGTTGACGTTCACGCGGTGACCGCGTCGCAGGTATTCGGAGTTTCTTTGGACGAAGTAACCCCTAAAATGCGTCGTGAAGCCAAAGCGGTAAACTTCGGCATAATTTACGGCATAAGCGAATTTGGACTTTCTAAAAATCTTAACATTCCTATTTCGACCGCGAAAGAATATATTGAAAAGTATTTCGAAAGGTATAGCGCCGTCAAAGATTATATGAATAAGAACGTCGAATTTGCCAAAGAGCATGGCTATGTTTCGACGTTGACGGGCAGAAAACGAATGATTCCTGAGTTGAAATCTGCAAACTTTAATTTGCGTTCCTTTGGCGAGCGTGCGGCAATGAATATGCCTTTGCAGGGTTCCAGCGCGGATATAATAAAAATCGCCATGATAAACGTATGCAACGCGCTGAAAAAAAATGGGCTTAAAGCCAAACTTATCTTGCAGGTACATGACGAACTTGTTCTGGAAGCTCCCGAAAATGAGGTTGAAAAGGCATCCGAAATTTTGAAATATGAAATGGAAAATGCCGTAAAACTGAACGTTCCGCTTACAGTTGAGTTGCATACGGGCAAAAATTGGTATGACGCAAAGTAGCTTTAAAATTGCAATAACGGGAGGAATAGGCAGCGGGAAGTCGTCAGTAGCTGAGATTATAGCGGGGGAGGGCTATCCTGTTTTTTCCTGCGATAAAATTTATTCCGAACTTTTGACCGAAAAGGCATTTTTAGACGAACTTAGTGCTGTTTTTGAAGGGATTATCGGCAAAGATGGCAAACTTGACAGACAAAAGCTGTCTGAAATTGTTTTCAAAAACGAAGAACAATTACAGAAATTAAACGCGCTGACCCATGAAAAAATTTTATCTGTGGCATTTAAGAAAATGGACGCATACGAGAAAAGCTTTCTTGAAGTTCCGTTGCTTTTCGAAAACGGATTTGAAGCTCAGTTTGACGGTGTTATAGTAGTTTTGCGCGATTTGGAAAAGAGGATAGCGTCAGTAATGCGTCGCGATAAGATTACCCGTGAGCAGGTGATTTCCCGTATAAACAGGCAATTTAATTACGATAATTTTAATTTTACGAAGTATTATGTCATTCATAATAATGGTGATTTAAGCATTTTGCGGCATAATGTCTTGGAATTGTTGAAAGAAATAAAGTTTCATTAAATTTATAAAATTATAAAAACTGCGCGGACTTTTTTCAAGTCCGCGCAGTTTTTATATTTTTTGGAGTTATCGGTAAACTGATAACAAATAGTCCCGCGGGGCACACGGAACTTATGGAGTGAAGCGAAATAAGTATAGCAATAAGCATAGTATGCTATGCGTTATATGAAAGTCAATTTTTATTCAAACCGAATTTTCTGGTTTGCAACACTTCTTTCCAATAGTTTTCTCGCCCAATGATATATTCGTTTCCAAGGTTCATATTGCAGACTTCTAGAATGGAATATTTAAAATTGTATTTGTAGTTTGCTCCTTGTTCCGATAATAGCGCTTTTAATTCCTGATTGCCGCCGTGTCCGTCCTTTGCATATGCCGACCATCTTTGCCAGATACACTCGTCGCCATATGCGCTTCCGACATATTGTTTTCCTGTAAGTTTATCGGCAATCAAATAAATGCCCTTTACATTTGAAAGTGCCGAACGCCACGAGTAAATATTATCCCTTACGATTACTTCCAATATTTCATAATCGATATTTACTTCGTCAAAACCTCCGAAATCGCTAATTGAAACCCGTTTATCTAGGATAGACGATATAACCATATCCTGTGGGCGTATGCCGTTTTCAGGTATCATTTCCAAATTCGGATAGGATTGACGGTATTCTTTTTTGTAAGAAACAACTATCCTGCCAATTAAGTCTGTTTGGCAATCCATTAGCTCAGAGTTATATTTCCACCCCTTCCAATTTTCATCTGGCTTCTCGATAGGGACAGGTTTTCCCGTCACTTTATAGATTCCACCGAAAATCCACATATCTTTGTTGTAATAAATCAAGGACAAAACATAAGGTCGAGGAAAATTTTTATTCGTCTGTTGCTCTTGCCATTCTTTGAACTCGCCAATGAGAAATTTTTTATATGGTTTGGATTTATCTTTTGCTCCGATTGCAAAATGAACTTTATAATTCTTTAACTCACTTTCGGGAATTTTTAAAACATCAAGCAACTTCAACATTTTTTCTCCTTTGTCAAGAGGTCAATAGCAAAATAGCTTGAACATTAAGTTCAAGCTATGCAAACTTGGTGCACCGAGGCAATTATAATCCGAACACAAAAGCTCGTCAAGGCTGACCGTTTGCGTTCCGTTTTTATAGTTGAAAATGAAAGTTACTTTGTCATCATAGAGGTAAATCGCATTGATAAAGCAGTCGATGAGTTTCTGCTTGCTTTCCCTCGTGGATATATCCAGCTTCTTGAACTTCTCAAAAGCATAGGCGATTTGCTCTTTCGTAAGGAACGGCTTTTTGATTTCTTCCTGCAAAATCGCAAGTTCGACATCGCTTTTCCGTTCTTCGAGTTCGGATAGCCGTTTCTGAACGGACGGCAGCACCGCGCCTTGCTCTATGACGTTCAAGATATTCTCTATCTTCTTTTCGGTTTCCGCTAATTGCTCTTTCAGCCTCGGCAACCTCGGATTATCTTCCGATTGCAGAGAATATATCTTGTCCACGAGGTAGGAAGTCAATTCTTCGTCATTCAGAACTT
>CANPZW010000029.1 GCA_947589385.1 uncultured Clostridia bacterium
AAATCTATTCTAACACAGTTGATTTATATGAACTACTTTTTTGCCCGCAAACGTTGCACTTGATATGATAATTCACCCAAGCACGAAGTGGCGCGGGCGCATTTTATGCGCCCGCGCCATTCATATCCGTACAATATGCTTGCGCACTTTATCCGGTTTAAGAAATATCTTATTCTATCCCGCTCTCTATTCGTAATCGACGACGTTTGTCCAGCGACGAAGAAGTTCAGACTCTTCCGCCTGCGCCTTGACAAGGCGTACTGCCGCGACTATTGGCAGCCAGCGCTGGATATATTGCATCGCCGTGTCGCTTTTCTTGCAATACAGCCGCAGATATTTTTCGGCAAGCTCCGCTTTTCCGCTAAGATAAAACAGCATATAGCTGTTGGCGACGTCCGCAGACGAATTGCCCTGCGTTGCGTGCGCCCAGTCGATTATAAAGGGCGTGCCGTCGGCGGCTATTATTATATTTGTCGGGTTGAAATCGCCGTGACAAAGATTGTTGTGCCGAGGCATGGAATCAAGTCGGCTGTGAAGCTCGTAACGTGTCGTCGCGTCGAGGGCGGCAGCCGAAATTTTGCCGTTGAATTTTTCCCGCATTTTATTAAGAAGCGGGACTTTGCGCTTCATTACGTCAAGCTGCAAATCGACGAAGAAGTTCAGATATTCGTCCTCTTTTTCGGGATGTGAATCCATATGCGATTGCAGCGTTGCTCCTTCGATAAAATCCAGAATTATCGACCACCTGCCGTCAACGACCTGTATCGAGCGGATTTTGGGAATGTGCAGACCCGTTTCCTCCACTCGGGCGTGATTCAGCGCCTCGTTTAAAATATCTGCCTTTGAAAATTCGGGGTCGAACTCCTTTATAAGGCTGTCGCCATCGCGGAAAATCCGCTTGTGTTCGCGCGAAAAAATTTGAATTTTATCCATTTTATATCCCCCTTATGCCTCCTCTCCGAAAAACGCGTTCAGATACATCTGCTTTATTTCGCTTATCAGCGGATAACGGGGATTCGCCCCCGTGCACTGGTCGTCAAACGCCTGTTCCGACATATTGTCGAGCGCGAAAAGAAAATCGCTTTCGGTAATACCGTAATCGCGTATCGATTTTTTAACGCCAATCTGTTCTTTAAGTTTATCTATTGCGCCTATCAGGTTTTCCACCTTTTCATCGTCGGTTTTGCCGCCCAGCGAAAGCGCTTCGGCTATTTCGGCATATCTGCGTTTCGCGTTGGGATAAACGTATTGGCTGAACGTTCCCATTTTTGCGGGCGCTTCGGATGAGTTGAACCTTATCACTTCGTCTATCAAAAGCGCGTTGGCTATTCCGTGGGGCAGATGAAAAAAAGAACCGAGTTTATGCGCCATAGAGTGACACACTCCCAAAAAGGCATTGGCAAACGCCAAACCTGCGATAGTGGCGGCGTTCGCCATTTTTTCGCGCGCCACTTCGTCCGCGCCGTCCGCATACGCCTTCGGTAGATACTCGAATATAATTTTAAGCGCCTGCAAAGCAAGCCCGTCGGTAAAGTCAGTCGCCATTACAGATACGTACGCTTCAAGCGCGTGCGACGCGGCGTCTATGCCGGACGCGGCGGTAAGACTTTGCGGCGCAGACATATGCAGGTCGGCGTCAATAACCGCCATGTCGGGCAAAAGCTCGTAATCGGCAAGCGGATATTTTACTTTGGTTTCGTCGTCGGTTATTACCGCAAAAGGAGTAACTTCCGAGCCCGTGCCCGCCGAAGTGGGTATTGCAACAAAATACGCCTTCTCCCCCATCTTCGGGAAAGAATAAATCCTTTTCCTTATATCCGAAAAGCGCATTGCCATATCGCTGAAATTTACTTCCGGGTGCTCATATAAAACCCACATGATTTTTGCGGCGTCCATTGCACTGCCGCCGCCCAGCGCAATAATTACGTCGGGCTTGAAAGTCCTCATCAAAGACGCCCCTATTTGCGCGCTTGATAGCGTAGGGTCGGGTATTATGTCAGAGAAAGTACTATGAATAATACCAAATTCCTCTAATTTACGCGTAATTTGAAGGGCAAAACCGTTTTCGTCAAGAAATTTATCGGTAACAATAAACGCCCTATGTTTATTTAAAACCGTCTTTAATTCTTCAAGCGCGACAGGCAGGCAGCCCCTTTTCATATAGATTTTTTCGGGTGTGCGTAACCACAGCATATTTTCTCTCCTTTCTGCGACGGTCTTGGTGTTAAGAAGATGATTTACGCCGACGTTTGCGGACGTGGAGTTCCCGCCCCAGCTGCCGCAGCCGAGCGTAAGCGACGGGGCAAGTTTAAAGTTATAGATATCCCCTATCCCACCGTGCGAGGACGGAGTATTTACAAGAACGCGGCATGTCTTTAAGCGAAGCGCAAACCGCTCTATCTTTTCCTTGCCGGATACGGGGTCGATATAAAGCGACGAAGTGTGTCCCAATCCTCCGCTTTGGATAAGCTGTTCGGCTTTATCAACGGCGTCGTCAAAATCTTTTGCGCGGTACATGGCGAGCACGGGAGATAATTTTTCGTGCGCAAATTCTTCGGAAAGGTCGCACTTTTCAACCTCTCCTATCAAAATTTTTGTATCGCACGGAACTGAAATTCCCGCAAGCTCGGCTATCTTCACCGCGCTTTGCCCGACCGTTTTTGCATTGAGCGAGCCGTTGATTATAATGGTTTTTCTGACCTTTTCCCTTTCGCCGCCGTTCAGAAAATAACAGCCCCGCTTTTTAAACTCAGCCTTTACCTCGTCGTAAATTTTGTCGTCGATAATCACAGACTGTTCGGACGCGCAAATCATGCCGTTATCAAACGTCTTGGAATGTATCACAGAGTTTACGGCAAGGCGGATATCGCAACTTTCCTCGAAAACCGCGGGCGTGTTGCCCGCGCCGACGCCGATTGCGGGCTTTCCGCTGGAATACGCCGCGCGAACCATTCCCGAACCGCCCGTCGCAAGAATCAAATCGACCTCTTTCATCAGAAGATTTGTCAATTCAAGCGCGGGGATGTCTATCCAGCCTATAATTCCTTCCGGCGCGCCTGCGGCGACCGCCGCTTCATACACGACTTTTGCCGCCGCAATAGTAGAATTTTTTGCGCGCGGGTGCGGACTGATTATACAGCCGTTGCGAGTTTTCAGGCAAATCAGCGTTTTGAAAATCGCCGTCGAAGTCGGGTTTGTAGTGGGCACAACCGCGCCGACAACGCCCACCGGGTCTGCAATAGTCTTTACGCCGTATGCGACGTCCTCGGCTATAATTCCGCAAGTTTTTACGTTTTTGTATTTATTGTAGATGTATTCGGAAGCGTAGTGATTTTTTATTACCTTGTCCTCAACGACGCCCATACCCGTTTCTTCCACGGCAAGCTTTGCAAGCGGTATTCTTTCCCTGTTTGCGGCAAGCGCGCAGGCTCGGAAAATTTCATCGACCTTTTCCTGTGAAAAGACCGAAAATTCTTCTTGCGCTTTCCTCACGCGGGCTATCAGGCGTTCAAGCCCCTCCGCGCTGTCGCAGACTTCGTATGTTCTACAAAATTGCATTTTATCTCCTTTATTGTCACCAATGATAATATGTGTAAAAGGCGGACGCTTAAACTTAAAATTTCAAGTTTGCGAAACAATTTGGGCTTTATTAACTTTTCGGAAAAAAATTTATCGCAAGACAGCCAGCCGAGAACTCTATATTAAAACGCGGGCGCGGCTTTATAAAAAGCCGCGCCCGCATAAAATAATTGATTGTTAACATTTGTCTTTTGAAAATTTTAATTGAACCTTATATCGCGGTTCTGCACTTTTAAACAAACGACCTATTCAAAGGCTTAAAACTTACTTCAACTGCACAATCGTAAACACCATAATTCCCACAATAAACGCCAAAACGACTATCCGCGAAACCACATACGCGACAACAAGTTTTTTCGCGGCAAAACGCTTGTATCTCGGCTTTGTGAAATAGGCGCATATCACGTAGCCCACCGCCGCGGCGCCCGCACCTATCGTAAGATATTCGTTTTTCAGAAAATACGCAAGCAGAGAGAACAACGTTGAAAGCGATAAACACACCACCGCCGCCGCGTAAAATCTGCCGGATATCCGCTTTTCAAGTAACCGCTTGTTTTCCACGTCGCCGTCGGAAATCAGTTCGTCTATGCTTATTCCGAAAAGTTCCGAAATCATTTTAAGACTGTCGATTGCGGGATAGCCGTTGCCCGTTTCCCATTTGGAAACCGCCGTGCGGGTTACGAACAGCTTTTCTGCAAGTTGCTCTTGAGTTAAACCATTGTCCTTTCTGAGTTTTTTTAGTTTTTCGCCGAAAGTCATTTTTCTGCCTCCTTTAACGCCTTTATTGTATAACGTAAAGTACGAAAAGTCACGACACTATTTTTCACATTGCCCAGCTCTACGGATTTTCACCTTAAAGCCACAATAATGAGGTTACTTATATATCAAAAAAATCCAATTCGCTTGATTTTGACTCTTTCTTCCCTATGGTATAGCGCCTGTCGGCTGTTCAGGTAATTTAAAATTTATTGATTTCTTCGTCTGTGCCATTCATTCCAGAAAGCGATATAACCATCTCGGTCAATTTTGTCGTTTGGCAATTTTTTTTGTGCGCAAGATTTATAAAACGCTTCAACTTTATCTGCGAAAGCAAAAACAACTCTTTTATACTCGTCGATCGGAACCTCATCTCTAGTACCGTCTTCCAACTCTAAAATGACCCTATCCCTGTCATGTATAACCGACCAATCGATTCCGTTGTCACACCCAGAGATGAACACATTATCAAGGGCTTCGTTTGCGAATATCGAAAACCCACAGCAAGGCAATAGCTGATTATCGGTATTGATAATATGATTTTCAGTTAATGTTTTTAACAGATAAAGCGCCGTTGCGCTGACAGTGGCGTCATATTCAAGTTTCTTTTGGCCGATATAGGCTACAGCGTGACCATGCAAACACAGGTCTTCCCTTTCGTCAATTCCGTCTATCCACTTAAAATTTGTGGCGTCTATCGAAAAGCTCATGTTTTCCTCCTCTAAATTAAAATTTTCATTTCAGAAAAAGTATTTGCCATACTGCCAACGAGATGCCATTGTCGTTGCATATAGCTTTTTAAATCGTCTGTAAACATTTTATAGTTATCGTAAATCAAGTCATAATTATCAAAGTATTCGCAGATAGCATGAGCTATGCAATAGCCGCTTTCCAATCCCGCGGAAATCCCTTCTCCCA
>CANPZW010000030.1 GCA_947589385.1 uncultured Clostridia bacterium
AAATCTATTCTAACACAGTTGATTTATATGAACTACTTTTTTGCCCTCTTCCGTTGCACTTGATATGATAATTCACCCGGAATAAAAAAAATGAGTTCGGCGTTGCCGAACTCATTTATAAATTTATATTTATGCAAACGTAATATCTTTAAAAACGCCCAATTTCCTTCAATGAATTTACGGGGTAACCCTGTTGATATCCCTGGGGAACATCGCAGCGTAGCGCACGTTTTTGAAGCCTAAAAGGTGCATGGTAAGCCTTTCAAGCCCCAAACCGAGCCCGCCGTGGGGAGGCGCGCCGTATTTGTGAAGCATAAGATATGTTTCAAACTGCGCAGGGTCCATTCCGAGTTTCTTCATTTTCTCGACTTGCATATTATAGTCGTGGATACGTTGTCCGCCGCTCGTAATCTCGATGCCGCGGAAAAGAAGGTCGAATGAAAGGGTAACTTCGGGGTCGTCGGGGTCGTCCATAGTATAGAAAGGACGTTTTTTGGAAAGGTAGTGGGTGACGAAAAGAAAATCGGAATTGAACTGCTGCTTCGCCCACTTGCCAAGGAACATTTCTTCCTCGGGTTCGAAGTCCTTCATATCCGTGATATTTTTAAGTTTTTTAACGCAAAGCGCTTTTGCGTCCTTGAATTTAATGCAGGGGATGGTAGTTATTTGGGGAATATCGGCTTTTAACAGTTCGACTTCGGGCGCGTATTCCTTTTTAAGAAGTTCCATAATGTACTTCAAAGCGCCCGTTTCCATGTTCATAATGTCGGTGAAGCTGTCGATATAGCCCATTTCGAAATCCATTGAAATGTATTCGTTCAAATGGCGGCTTGTGTCGTGGTGTTCCGCGCGGAATACGGGAGCTATTTCGAATACGCGTTCATAAACGGGCACAAGCGCCTGTTTATAAAGCTGTGGGCTCTGCGCAAGGAAAACCGTCTTGCCGAAGTAATCCAGTTTAAACACGTTTGTTCCGCCCTCCGCGCCGGCAAAGTTGATTTTGGGCGAATGGATTTCGGTAAATCCCTGGCTTTGCAGGTATTCCCTAAATCCCCTCTGAATGCCTTCCTGTAATTTAAAGACGGCGCGCTCTTTGGGGTTTCTTAAAGTGACGGGACGGTAGTCGAGGTCAACCGATAAATCGCAGACGACTTCCTTTTTGGAAATAACCACTGGCGGAATATCAGCGGGTACGGACAGAATATCAATATTATGGATTTGCAATTCATATCTCTCACTGCCGTCGCGGGTTTCGCTTTTAACTACTTTACCCGTAATTTTTACCGCCGCCTGTTCAACGACATTGTCGGCAAGGCGGTAGTCGGAAAATTCGGGGGAATACACGCACTGGATAACCTCGCGCGCGGTGCGTATAAGAATAAAGGCAAAATCCGTCATAAGCCTTATGTTATGGATAGCGCCTTTGATTGTTACTTCTTCGCCTATGTGATTTTTAAATTCCGAATAGGGAGTGGTTGAGCAGGGAATTATTCCCGTAATTTCGTCCATAATGTTGCCTCGTTAAGCTTTTTTATAATTTTACGGCAAACTTACCTAAAAATCAAGTAAATTAAAAAGCGCATTAAAATAATTTTACGTTAATGTCTTAAATTACCATTGCACTTTCGTATTTAACGTGGTAAAATAATATTGTAAACGACGTCGGGGAGGAATCTTCTCCGGCGCAAAATACGGTCTGCGGTGTTCGTGGTATGGAGAAATCGTAATCCACAATATGTAAAAGGGAGCGGCTGTTCGCGGAAATAGGCAAGGTCTGGTTTCGGAAAGTCCGATGTTCCGTTTCGACGCACCCACCTGCGAGAAGCGGGTTAAAACTTTTTCATATCACGGCACAGGCGGATTTTGATTGTTTCGCACCCCGAACCAATCAAAATCCGCTTTTTATTTTAAGGGAACGGCAAAACCTTTGCCATTCCCCTTTTTGTGTGCTATAATAACCTATGATTACGAAAAGGAGCAGGATTATGAATTACAGAGAAGAATCCCTTAAAAAACATGCCGAATGGCAGGGGAAAATAGAAACTAAGGTGCGCGTTCCCGTCGGTTCGCGGGAGGAGCTTTCGCTTGCTTATACGCCGGGCGTAGCCGAGCCCTGCCTTGCTATCCGCGACGATATCGAAAAATCCTTTACCCTTACCCGCCGCTGGAATACCGTGCCCGTAATAACGGACGGCACCGCGGTGCTCGGGCTCGGAGATATAGGTCCCGAGGCGGGCATGCCCGTTATGGAGGGCAAGTGCGCGCTGTTCAAGGCGTTCGGCGGAGTTGACGCCTTTCCTCTTTGCATCCGTTCCAAGGATACCGAAGAAATTATCAGGACAATTAAGCTGCTTGCGGGCTCGTTCGGGGGAATCAATCTCGAAGACATCTCCGCGCCCCGTTGCTTCGAAATCGAGCAGCGCCTTAAAGCCGAGCTGGATATTCCCGTTTTCCACGACGACCAGCACGGCACGGCGATAGTTATGGCGGCAGCTCTTATAAACTCTTTGAGAATAGTCAAAAAGAACCTCGGGGACTTGAAAATCGTTATAAACGGCGCGGGCGCGGCGGGTATTTCGATTGCAAAATTCCTTTTGGGTATGGGCGTCAAAGATATTACTCTCTGCGATAAATTCGGAATTATCTGCAAGGGCGACGAAAAAGCCAATCCCGCCCAACAGGAAATGGCAAAGATTACCAACCGCCGTATGCTGCGCGGAAAACTTGCCGACGCAATGAAGGGGGCGGACGTGTTTATAGGCGTTTCCGCCGCAAATTGCGTAAGCCGCGAAATGGTCGGCTCTATGGCGAAAGACGCCATCGTGTTCACCTGCGCCAATCCCGTTCCCGAAATTCCCCGCGAAGAAGCCCTTGCCGCAGGCGCGAAAATTGTGGGAACGGGCTCTTCCGAACATCCCAACCAGATAAACAACGTCCTCGTTTTCCCCGGACTTTTCCGCGGCGCGCTGGACGTTCGCGCAACTACCGTAAACCGCGAAATGATGATTGCCGCGGCGCAGGGCATTGCTTCCTGCGTGACGGACGAACAGCTTTCCGCAGATTACATACTTCCTTATGCCTACGACAAATCCGCGCATAAAAAGGTCGCTCAGGCGGTCGCCGAAGCCGCGCGCCGTACGGGCGTCGCCAAACTGTAACTTTAAAATTTTATAACCCAAAAACCCCGCTTTGCTTCGGCAAAGCGGGGTTTTTTTGCTTATTTCATAAAAAATCTTAAAATTAGAAAAATTTTTTTAAATTTACGGAAACTTTTTAAAATTTTATCGATTTATTATATGAACGACTTCCGCGAATAATTATTAAATTATTCAAACGCGAATAAATATAAAATTATTCAAAGTCTGCAAATCGAAAAGGAGGCGAGGCATAAAGGCTTAGTTCATTTAAAATAAAATTTTAAAGTCGGCACAATCTTTATATTAGAATTAAATACCTTTAAAAAGGAGGGAAGGTATGAAGTACAAAGATTGGCTTCAACAATGGCTTATGTTTTCGAAACCTTTGTTGAAAGTTCGAACGTTCGAAAGATACGCAAAATTTATCGATAATCAAATTATTCCCAAGCTCGGCGGGTTCGAATTATCCGCGCTGAGCGCCCCCGTTTTACAGCGGTTCGCCACGGAAATATCCGAAAAATACGCCGCAAATACCGTAAAATGCATAGTCTTGCTTATAAAACGTTCTTTGAAAAGCGCACAGCAGATGAACGTCGTCCGCCGTCAGTATGGCGACGGAATCCGTTTCAAAGCTGTTTCCGCAAGGGAGATACGGTGCCTTTCGCTGGGCGATCAAAGAAAGCTTGAAGATTATATCTTTGCCCGGAACGAACATAAACTTTTCGGCATACTGCTTTCGCTGTACTCGGGGCTGCGCATAGGCGAATTGCTTGCGCTGAAATGGGAGGATATCGATTTCACCAACGATATTTTGTCCGTCACCAAAAGCTGTCACGACACTTATTCTGACGGCAAATACGTAAAATATATCGATTCCCCTAAAACTCCGTCGTCAAAGCGTAAAATTCCGCTGCCGAAGCAACTCGTTCCATATCTCAAAGCATTAAAAAAATCAAACGTAAGCGGCTTTTTGATAGAGGGCAAGGGCGGTAAGGCGATTTCCGTGCGTTCATATGAGAATACCTTTAAGGTAGTAATGCAAAGGCTGGATTTGCCTTATACCGGCTTCCATTGTTTACGGCACACTTTCGCGACAAGGGCGCTTGAATGTGGTATGGACGTTAAAACCCTTTCGGAAATTTTAGGGCATAAAAATGCCGCAATCACCTTGAATTGTTACACTCACAGCATGCCCGAACACAAGTCCGCAATGATGAATAAGCTTGGTAAAATGTTACAGCTAAAACCGTGAAAAATTCAATAAATGAAGCGGTAAAAAAATTCTATGATTTAAATATTCATAGAATAATTTTTGCGTACTTTGGAAATTTGTGGGCAAATCTTTATATTTAAATACTTTATTATAGTAATTTTTGCGTTGTTTTCTTGACTTGAAAGAATTGTTTGTGATAAAATTCATATGTAAACTTCAATGATTATTTAAATCATTGTAAAAATTTTGAAATTTTATGGAGGTCACTGACATGAAAACGAAAACAAAAAAGATTTTAAACATTGTTGCCGCCGCGCTATGCGCAACGGCAACGGCAATGTGTTCGGCATGCAATACATATCACGA